>DASVEX010000219.1:0-27777 GCA_036380335.1 Propionibacteriaceae bacterium
GCCGCCTCGTAGACATAGTCGGGTATGGTTTGCAACCCGGCGAAGACCAGCAGGGCCGTATAGCCCATGTGGCGCCAGACGTTGACCATGGCAATGGTCGGAATCGCCCACGCGGAATCTCCGAAGAATGGGATCTTGTCGAACCCGATAGCCGAGATGAAGCCGTTGACCAGGCCAATCTGGTAGTCCAACAGCCAGAACCACACCAGCGCCGCGATGACATTGGAGATCAGGAATGGCAGCAAGATCAGACCGCGAATCACCGTCGACTGGGTGAGCCGTTGCATCAGCACCGCGATCGCCACAGCCAGGACTGTCTGGAACACAATGTTGATCAGGACGTACTCGACGGTCACCAGCAGCGCGTTCCAGAACAGCTTGTCCTGGAAGAGTTTGGTGAAGTTGTCGAGACCGATGAAATGCGGTGTTCCGAGCAAGTTGTACTTGGTCAAACTGAAGTAGAAGCCGCGGATGAACGGGTAGAGGTAGAACACCAGGAACCCGATGGCGGCGGGCAGAATGAAGATCAGCGCCATGCCCAGATCGCCGCGGCCAGGTGGTCTGTCAGTCCCCCGTACTCCGGTCTTGTAATCAGCTGCAACGAGCGGCTCGACTGTGTCGGTGGTCATGCGCTTGCTCCTTCACCACTCGGACTCTGATGAGTTGAGGCACGCGCAATCGTGTGAGACGTCATCGTCTATTCCTCTCGGGCTCAAGTGCGCTGGCCAACGCGACGGCCCAGTTCGCGGACGCAGGACATCGCAAACAGTTGCGTTGGGCCGGAAGCTACACCTGTAGATGCAGGGGTAGCAAGACTTTCCGGTGAGTTGTGTCCAAAAATTTGTGCGACTGTGAGAGTGGCGTCGAGCGATATCGTGCCTTTTGGCCATCCCTCGCGGCTTGTCTGGAGCAGCCTGAGCGATGGCTGAGAGCTGGCGGTGTAGCGCCACCCATCGGCAGCAGCTGGTAGCTGAACTTCTTTCGGAATCCGGCTAATCCGGGTGTTGCACGGCTGCAGAATTGCTGAGAGCCCGTGGGTGCGGTGATCATCACCTCCTCCCTTCTTGAGGCGCCATCACCGCCTGACCCGGCAGCGATGGGATCGGCATCCGCTCGCAGGGAACCGTACGACCGCGGGTCGGCAATCATCGATCGGTGCGTTCGCCGCCGATGCTTGTCATTTCCTCATCTACAGCTGTAGATTCTGCTCCACGCGATCGACGACGACCCGAGGGGCCGTGCACATGGTGGCTAAGTCAGGGCTTCACTGCACACCTGGACGGCTCTCGCATCATGTCTGAAATGCCCAGCCGGTCAACGAACGCGCGTCCGCCGACCAGAGCTGATGTGGCCCGCTATGCCGGCGTGAGCACGGCGGTCGTCAGCTATGTGGTGAACGACGGACCGCGACGCGTTGCACCGGAGACGGCTGCGCGAGTGCGCGCGGCGATCGATATCCTTAAATATCGGCCGAACGTCAACGCCCGCGCACTCAAAAAGGGGTCCACGGACATGCTCGGGGTCGTCCTTCCGGACATCACAAACCCATTTTTCGCCGAATACGCACGAGCGTTGGAGGTTGCGGCCGCGGCGTACGGCTACGTTCTCGTCATCGCCAACTCAGACGCAAACGAGGCTCACGAGAGCCGGATCGTCAGCGACCTCACCAACAGGCATGTGGACGGTCTTCTCATCGGCACAGCCTTCCCACCCTCGGCGTTCGGTCCCATTACGCTTCCGGGACGCCCGATAGTGCTGATTGACCGCTCTGTACCTATTCCTGGCTACGCCGCTGTGGGCGCTAACTCCCGCGAAGGTGCCCGGGCACTCGTCGACCATCTCGTCTCCGTTCATGGCCACCAATCGATCCCGTTGATCACGGGCGGCGAATCGAGCGCAGATCCTCGCGAGCAAGGATGGGGGGACGCTTTCCAGGCGCACGGCCTGCCGCCCGGACCGATCATGCGAACGACCTTCAGCTATCGCGGGGGGTATGAGGCAACCACGCGGCTGCTCAACTGGCCGACCCCGCCACGAGCGATCTTTGCCGCGGCGGATCAGCTGGGCATCGGCGCGCTCAAGGCGATTCGCCAGGCAGGATTGCGTTGTCCGGAGGACATTGCCGTTGTGTCCTATGACGGCACGACCGAGTCGGAATATTGCTGGCCACCGCTTACCGTCGCTCGACAGCCAATTCAGGCAATGGCTGCGGCGGCGGTCGCGACCGTGCTTGGGGTTGGTTCAAGCTCTGACAGTTATCAGTCCTTTGCTACCGAGCTCATTATTCGGGAGTCCTGCGGCTGCACAGCCCCTTAGCCCTTGCTCGCTCCGAGAGTCAGGCCGGCGACGAAATGTCGTTGCAGCAGGAGATAGATGATCAGGGTCGGGATGATCGTAAAGGTTGCGCCCGCCGCAATCAGGTTGTAGTCGCTGAAGAACTGGCCCTGGAGGTTCTTGATGCCTGTCGTAATCGGGAGCCGACTGCCGCTTTGGATGAACAGCAAAGGCCAGAAGAACTCGTTGTAGATGAAGATCACTTCGAGGGTGGCCAGGGCGGCCAAAGCCGGCCGGCACAATGGCATCACGATCGTGTAGTACTGCTTCCAGACTCCGGCGCCGTCTACCAGCGCAGCCTCGGTGAGCTCTTGCGGTAGGGCCTTCATGTAGTTGCTCAACACGAACGTACAGAAACCGATCTGAAAGGCCGTGTTCACCATGATCACGGAGTAGTAGGTGTTCAGGAAGTTGCCTGAATCGCTGATGGACAGCGGCAGAGGAATGAACTTGAACATGCTGAACAGCGGTGCCGCTAGTACCTGTGGCGGCAGCAGGTTACCGGCCGTGAACATGATCAACAACGTGATGTTGAACCGCCAGGAGAACCGGCTCACAGCGAACGCCATCATCGAGGCGAAGAGCAGAGTCAGCAGCACCGTGGGCACAGTGATGATCACGGAGTTGACGAAGTAGGTGCCAAGACCGGCCTGCTCCCAGGCGTTGGAGAAATTGTCGAAGTTGTACGCACCGCCAACGCTGAAGTAGCCGTACTTGTCCGTCTCGGCCTTCGGCCTGAGCGCCGTGTAGAGCGTCCACAGCAACGGAATCAGCCACATCACCGCCAGCGCGATCAAGAGCAGGTGCGTGCCCGTGTGTCGCTTCTTCGCCCGGCCGCGGGTTTCCACCGGGATGGGATTGGCGATGTGATCCGGAGTGACGAGGGTGTTACTGCTCATCACTAGTCCTCCCGCCGGAACGTACGGGCCAGGTAGAAGGTGATAGGCACCAAGGAGACCACCAGCAGCATCACCGCCAGGGCCGAGCCCACTCCGATCACCTGACCCTCGCCCACCAGGTTCTGCACAACCAGCGCACCAATCAGTTCCAAACCGTTGGTACCGCGGTTGATGACGTAGACGATGTCGAAGGCACGTAGTGCCTCGATGATCGTGATCACTATGACCACGATGTTGATCGGTCGCATCGATGGAAACACGACCCGGAAGAACGTTTGGCTGGACGAGGCGCCGTCAATCGCGGCAGCTTCGCGAAGAGACGGATCGATGCCCTTCAGGCCGGCCAGATAGAGCACCATGATGTAGCCGGCATGCCGCCAGGTGGCTGCGATCAGTGCGGCCCACAAGTTGATGCTCGAGTCGCCGAACCAGTCGATGGCGTTCGGGCCGTTGGCAGTGCCGAGCACGTTGTTGATCAAGCCCTCATTCCGGGCGTACATCAGCTGCCAGATGATCGCGACCAGAGGCAAGGACAGCATCACCGGAGTGAAGAAGACACTCTGATAGAGCCGGCTACCGCGGATGTTCTGGTCCAGCAATACGGCCAAGAACAGGCCCAGAGGTGTCGCCACGACTGCCAGAAACAGGAGCCAGATGATGTTGTGCTCGACGGCCGGCCAAAACGGCGGGTAGTTGTTCAGGACGAAGTCGTAATTGCTCAATCGGGCCGGCTTGATGTCAGACAGGGCAAGGGCGTTCCACCTGGTGAAGGACAGTGCGATGGAAAGCACCAGCGGAATCCAGACCAGGACGAGCTGGATCAGCGTCGGGATTCCCACCATCACGGCGAGGACGCCCTTGTCGCCCTTTGTCAATTTGTGGGAGCCCCCGCCGCGGCGTGGTGCCGGCTGCTTCGCCTGGGCTGGTACCGCGGGCGAGGCGACCTGCGCGCTCACCGCGGCCTACTGCTGCGCGTAGAGCGACTTGGCTTGGGACTCCAAATTGGCCGTATTGATCGACTGGTTCTTGATGAAGCCCTGCAAGGCGGGGATCATCACGTTGTTCGCCATGGCCGGCAGGGCGTCCCGATCGAAAAACTGGCTGATGGCCTTCGCATTGGCGATGACCTCGGCACATTTCTTGTTCAGCGGCGTGAACTTCGACGTGTCGGTGCCTTTGGCGGTGGCGATGTTCGAGCTGTCGACCGCAGCATAGGCATCCTGCCCTTCGGCTGTGCCGGCGAAGGCGAGCAGGTCTTTGGCGGCCTGGTTGTCGCCACCTTTCTTAGACACCATGAAGCCATCGATTGGCGCCTCGACCGCGGTGGTGCCTTCCATCGCCATCTCCGGGAACGGGAAGAAGTCGATGTCCGCCAGCACCGTTTTGTCGCTGAACTGCTGTGTCACAAATGACCCAAGCAGGTACATCCCGGTCTTCTTCTTGGCGAGCGTCTGAGCCGCCTCCTGCCAGGTGGCGCCCAGGGCGGCCGGGTCGTGGTAAGGGAGGATGGCCTTCCAGTTGTCGAAGACATCCTTGACCTTCTGCTGATCCCAGGACTCTTTGTGAGCGCACAGGTCGAGGTGGAACTGGTAGCCGTTCAATCGCATGTTCAGGTAGTCGAACGTCCCCATCGCCGGCCAGCCGTCCTTGTCGGCGAATGCGATCGGGATCAGGCCGTCAGATTTCATCTTCTGGGCAAGTGTCTTCAAGTCGTCGAAGGTGGCCGGAACCTCGTAACCCTTGTCCTGCCAGACGCTCTTGCGATAGAAGAAGCCCCAGGGGTAGTTGTAGTTCGGCACGAAGTACTTCTTGCCGTCGTCGCCGGTAGATGCCTTGGTGATGCCCTCGGAAAAGTTTCCTGCGATGCCCTCCCAGACATCGTCCAACGGCGCCACAAGTCCCTTGGCCGCGTAGTAGCGCATCCGATATCCCGCGAACCAGGTGAAGGCGTCGTCCGGGCTGCCCTGCAGATAGGTGTTGATGTTGTTCTGGAAGTCATTGTGCGGAACGGTATTGATCGTGATGGTGTCGCCAGACTTCTTCGAGAAGGCATCAATCATCGCGGCAATGGCTCGTTTCGGCACGTCGTCTGACGCCGAGGAGCCGAAGGTGGCGGTCTTGGAGGCCGACGCGCCACCGCCAGCGGCCGGTGCCGAGGTGCCCGTGCAACCTGAAAGCAAGGATCCGCCGCCAAGCACGACCGCCGATCCTGCCAGACCGCCCAGCAGCCGACGCCGGCTGATGGTGGCTGAGCCAAGCGATCGAAATCCATCCTCGTTGATCATGAAAAGTTCCCTTTCGGTGTGAACGGTCGGCGAAGGATGCCGGTCACTATAGTGCGCGGTTAAGCCCATGGATAGTGCGAAAGAGTTTCAATCGGATACACTTCGACGCAAAGTTAGACCAAAGACATCACACAGACGGTCTGCAACCGGTTGTAATACGCTGGCCTATAGCCAAATATCTGACCTCGCGTTATGCAGGAGGCCCGATGGGCACAGCCCACCAGCCGTCGCCAGCTACGTCGCGGCTACGTGAATTGAGTCGGCAGCTGGTGCTCAGTGAGCTGAGCTCGAGCCAAGGACTAAGTCGGTCGCAGCTAGCCGCGCGGACGGGCCTCTCCCGCGGCACAGTGGCGGCGGTCGTCATGGAGCTGATGCAACAGGGCGACATCACGTATGGAGACCTCCTGCATGGCCGTGGCCGACCAGCACGAGCCTTGTCGTTGGCACCGTCAGGGGAGCACGTTGGGGCAATCGATCTCGGTCACACGCATGTCAGCGTCGCGGTCGCCGACATCGAAGGGCGCATCATGACCGAGAGATCCCAAGTCATCGATGTCGACGCCTCGGCTACCGCAGCAATGGACCTCGCTAGTGAGCTCTTGCAGGAGTGCCGTCGTACGGCGGCGGTCGACTCGCTGGCGGCCATTGGCGCTGGCATCCCTGGTCCTGTCGAGCGGCAGAGCGGGACGGTGCGGTCGGGGACAGTGCTACGGCACTGGACCGGTATCCACCCCCACGCCGAGTTGGCGGAGCGTTTCGGGTCGACTCCATTGAACGTTGAGAATGATGCGCATCTGGCCGCCCTCGGCGAGCACACGTTCGGAGTCGCCCGTGGCATGCAGAATGTGCTGTTCGTCAAGGTGGCTTCCGGAATCGGCGCGGGAACGATTCTGCGGGGACGGCTCTATCGCGGCACCCATGGAACAGCAGGCGAAATCGGACACGTGCAGGTTCGCGAGGACGGCATTTTATGTCGGTGCGGAGGTCGGGGTTGTCTCGAAACGGTGGCGTCGACCAGGTACGCATTGCAGGCGCTTCGGGAGATCCACGGTCCTGAACTCACCTTGGACGGCGTGCGCGAACTGATAGAGGCAAATGATCCGGGTGCTTTGCGGCTGGCCCACGATATGGGCACGGCGATCGGTCGGGTGCTTGCCGTCGTTGCCTCGCATCTGGATCCTGAGATCGTCGTTATCAGCGGTCCTCTTGTCAAAGATCCCGGACCGCTGATCGACGGTGTGGCCTCGGCCATCCGGCACCGCACTCAGCCGTACGTCGGGCGGCGCACTGATGTAGTCGGCTCCATCCTCGGCGACCGAATCGGCGTGCTCGGCGCCGTTGCTGTGGCCCTTCGGATGGCTCAGGCCGCGCGGTAGATACGCGGCGGGCAGCACTTCGCATCCAGCCCCGCTGTCACAGATAGGCTTCGGTTCGTCTGTCTGGCGGCGCTGCACAAGCAGCATGGAGGCAAGTGTGGATCTGTACGAGTACCAAGCGCGTGACATCTTCGAAGCCCATGACGTTCCAGTGCTGCGTGGCATTACGGCGACCACACCTGCTGAGGCCAAGGCAGCTGCGGAAGCTTTAGGAACTCCGGTGGTCGTCGTCAAGGCGCAGGTGAAGACCGGCGGTCGCGGCAAGGCGGGCGGGGTCAAGATCGCGAAGAGCCCTGATGAAGCAGCTGCGAGGGCCGAGGAAATCCTCGGTCTCGATATCAAGGGGCACACCGTCAGGACCGTAATGGTGGCCGAAGGCGCCGACATTGCGGAGGAGTACTACTTCTCTCTCTTGCTTGATCGGGCCGAACGCCGCTACTTGGCCATGTGCTCGAAGGAGGGCGGCATGGACATCGAGACCCTCGCAGCGGAGCGGCCCGAGGCATTGGCGCGGATCCCCGTCGATCCGAGGATTGGGATCGATCAGTCCAAGGCCGCTGAGATTGTCGGCGCTGCTGGCTTTACCGGACCCGATGCCGATGAGATCGCTCGGGTCCTGCAACTGCTCAGCAGCGTCTACCAGAAAGAGGACGCGACGCTGGTCGAGGTCAATCCGCTCGTCAAAACCGCCGATGGCAGGATCATCGCGCTGGACGCGAAGGTCTCGCTCGACGAAAACGCCGCCTTCCGTCATCCTGACCATGCCGCCCTAGCGGACAAATCGGCGGAGGATCCGCTGGAGGCGGCGGCCAAGGAGAAGGGCCTCAACTACGTCAAGCTCGACGGGTCCGTCGGGATCATTGGTAATGGCGCGGGATTGGTCATGAGCACTCTCGACGTGGTCGCGTACGCCGGCGAGGAGTTCCCCGGTTCACCGAAACCGGCGAACTTTCTCGACATCGGTGGCGGTGCTAGCGCGGAGATCATGGCGAACGGGCTGGAGATCATCATCAGTGACGATCAAGTGAAGAGCGTCTTCGTGAACGTCTTCGGCGGTATCACCGCCTGTGACGCGGTGGCGAATGGGATTGTGCAGGCCTTCAAGCTCCTGGCCAGTCGCGACGAGCACGTCGAGGTGCCCCTGGTCGTACGGCTGGACGGGAACAACGCGGAGCTGGGACGGCAGATCCTTGCCACCGCCGACCTGCCAAAGCTGGAGCAGGTCGACACGATGGATGGTGCGGCTCGCAGGGCCGCCGAGCTGGCGGCGAGCTGAGGGGCGGGATCATGGCAATCTTTCTCAACTCCGAGTCGAAGGTCATCGTGCAGGGCATGACCGGGTCGGAAGGCCGCAAGCACACTCAGCGGATGCTCAGTGCCGGGACATCAATCGTCGGCGGTGTCACACCGGGCAAGGGTGGCCAGGTCGTGGAGTTCGCAAGAGCCGGCGTACCGGTCTTCAATGCCGTTGGCGAGGCAATGGCGGTAACCGGAGCCAACGTCACGGTGATCTTCGTGCCGGCCAAGTTCACCTTGTCCGCGGTCGTGGAGGCCATCGAAGCGAGCATCCCACTTGCCGTGGTGATCACTGAAGGTGTTCCGGTGAAGGACACGGCCGAGTTCTTTGCGCTGTCACAGGCAAGCCCGACCCGGTTGATTGGTCCCAACTGCCCAGGGCTGATCTCACCGGGGCAATCCAATGCGGGGATCATCCCGCCCGACATCACCAAAGCCGGGCGCATCGGCCTGGTATCCAAGTCCGGCACGTTGACGTACCAGATGATGTACGAGCTGCGCGACTTCGGGTTCTCCTCCGCAGTCGGCATCGGAGGCGATCCGATCATCGGCACCACCCATATCGATGCGCTCCAGGCGTTCGAGCAGGACCCCGAAACCGACGCCGTGGTGATGATCGGAGAGATCGGTGGGGATGCTGAGGAGCGGGCTGCGGAATACATCGCGGCCCACGTCACCAAGCCAGTGGTCGGCTACGTGGCTGGGTTCACCGCGCCGGAGGGCAAGACCATGGGGCACGCGGGAGCCATTGTGTCGGGCTCATCGGGAACCGCTGCCGCCAAGAAGGAGGCGCTGGAGGCCGCCGGCGTCAAGGTTGGAAAGACGCCGAGTGAGACTGCCGAGCTGATGCGCGAGATCATGACCAATCTGTGACGCAGCGCCACTGCGGGTGATCGAGGGCCCAAATTTGAGCTGTAACCGGCTCGCCCACGCTGGATTCGGCATGCACGCCATGCACCGCGTAACCATCCATGCAGCATGGAAATTTACGCCGTGAGCTCGGCCGCCCTTCGACAGGCTCAGGGCGCAGATTAGGCCGGTGTGGCCGGTTTACTCATTGACTTGAGTCGCTCGCTCTCCAGCGCGCACCGCAACGGTGTTCCACTGACGATTGCTGAAGTCGTAGTCACCCCTGGGGTTCAGGAATGTATAGGTGACCTTGGATCCCGCGGCGACGATCCCGACCCGATATTTGGCCGTACCCTGCGTCGACTTTTGGGACACGACCGTGGTCCAACCCGTGACCTTGGTCTTCTGGGCACCCATGCTGGTCACCTTCTTCGGCCTGGTCACGCTCGCAGTGAGCTTTACCGTCTTGCAGGTCGAAAGTTTCGACTTGATCCTGTCCACCAGCTTTCCGGCGGCTTTGGTGTTGTTCATGGTCAGCACGACCTCGTTCAAGCCAAAGAAGTTCTTGCCGCTCTCAGGAAGCAGATAGACCCTGGAGGTCCTGGACTTGGCCTTCTCGGTAGCCCAGTTCACGCCTTCGCACTGCGATCCCTGAAATTCGTCCTTCGGCAGCTCAACCTGGGTCGCAACCCACAGCTCCACTTTGGGTCCAGCCGGCGGAAGGTCGCCAACGGTAAGGAAGCCTGGCTCGTCGCCACCAATCGGCGGGGGGCCTTTCGTCACGGCAGCGCGGCCGTCACACGGTCCGCCAGCCGCACCACATTGCACGCGGTTGACTTGCTCAAGAGCCTTGGCGACTGCATCGATGGCGATGGCGCGCGTTGGCTGAACAGCGTCGATGACATTCATCACCCGGCCCGTTCGGTTGACGACGACACTATGAGCCTGCTTCTTCTTGCCGTCGACCTCCATGACCACTACGCCGAGTGCTTGATCGCCAACCTTGCTGATCGAGCGCCCTGATTCGATATAGAAGCCAGCAACGGCACAGCTTCCGACAGTCTTGGACGCGACGACGTACGCCTGGCTGGCCTCTGCAGGTGAGCCGTACGCCGTTGCATTGTGCAGCGCCTTGGGCCCGGACTTGCCACCACTGCCCTGAAGCACTCGAACGATCTCCTGCTGCGGAGTGGGCCGGCCTTCCGGAGGTTCGCCGCCAAAGCATGCGGCGGTCGGGCCATCCGGCTTCGCGCCCCGCTGAGTGGTGACGACTTTCCACTTTCGATCCGGGGCCAGCGACTTCGCTTGGCCCACGCTGAGCATGGAACCGTCGTTCAACAATGCGCCGCCACCGCCTTGGCCCGCGGCCTGGCCGGCGCCGCCAGGGGCTCCGCTACCACCCGCCGGTGGTGAGACGCTGGGCTGGCTCTGAGGCTGATCACCGACGCTGAGTACGGAATAGCCGACCACCAGGCCGATCACCACGACGGCTGCGACCGCCCCGATGATGAGGGCTAGTTTGGCGCGCCCTCCTAGTCCTGTCGGCTCATCGTCTTCATAGTCATCAATCGCGTCGAGTGCCTGGGTGCGGTGTTTGGTCGGCCGACTACGCGGCAGGATCGTGGTCGTTTCATCGTCTTTCACCCGCGGTCTACGCGGTGCGAAGGCGATGGGGCTCATGGTCTCTTCGGTCGGCGGATCAGAGTCCTGGCGAGGAGCCGCCTGCGAAGCAGCCGGCTGTGACCATCCGTTTTGCTGCGAGTAGTCACGATAAAGCGGCTTTGGATAGTCCTCATCGATGACGGAAGGCTTGGTCGGGCCCATTCCGTTGCGATAAGGGCCCGATCCGTTGCGGTCAGTCCCTGTGCCGTTGCGGTCAGTTCCTATGCCGTTGCGGTCAGTTCCTGTGCCGTTGCGGTCAGGTTGGGCCGGTCGTTCCGGCTGGGCGGGCTCGGCATCAGGTTCGATGAAGGCTCGCCGGGGTCGATAGGTCGCAGGCTCCTGGTCGACCATGCTGAATTGCTCCCCCCGAGTGTCGGAGTCCATCGCAGGCTTCCTGGGTCGGCCGCTCGGATCGAGCAAGTGCCGACAATCTCCAGCAGACTTTACCTGCGTCTGGCGTGTCTCGCCCATTCGCGTCCGCACGCTGAGTGAGCATGGAGACGCTATGCCCTCACTGCTGTCGTCTCGACGAGCTGCCACAGCGGTCACCCTCCGAGTGACTCCTGCCCGCAAAAACGATGTTCAGGCAACCCGAGTCCGACGTACGCGTAGGCCAATCAGCTGGACCGCTACGGCCCTGATCGGTGGTGCAGTGACAGCTCTGGCGAGCTGGATTTTATGTGTCGGCGTGACAATTCTGGGCTGGCTCGCAGCCGATCCAGGCAGCGTTGGCGATGCCGCGCAGCTCGGGAGCCGGCTCTGGCTGCTGAGCAACGGTGTGGCGGTGCGTATTGGCACCATCCCGGTCACCTTGGTGCCGTGGGGTGCGACCGCGGTCATCGCGTTGATGATCTCGCGATTCGCCGCGGCGAGCGCTCGTCGACTCCGCCGCGACCAGATCAGGAGTCCTTTGCTGATCAGTGCCGTCACGGTCGCGGTCTATCTGCTGCCTGTTCTTCTCGTCACCGCGTGGCTGGGTGAGGACTGGCAGGTTCAGGCGCGCTGGGCAGCTGTCATCGCCGTGCTGCTGGCCGCCGGAGTGTCGGGCAGTAGCAATGCTCTGGGTTCCAAGCGGGCCGCAGGCCGAGGATGGGCTATCGCGCGTGCTCTGATTGCCGCCCAACTCGTCATGCTGGTAGCTGGTGCGGCTGTGTTGGTCACCGGTCTAATTACACATCTGAACCGGGTGGCGGCGCTGCATGAGGCGCTGCAACCCGGTGTCGCCGGAGGCATCGCGTTGCTACTCCTCCAGCTGGGGTTCGCACCGAATGCTCTCGTGTGGTCCGCGTCGTACGCGCTGGGCTCGGGCTTCTCGTTGGGTGCCGGCTCAGTGGTAGCGCCTGCCGCCACCGAACTGGGCATCCTGCCGGGCATCCCGTTACTCGGCGCGCTACCGTCGCCTGGTCCTGGCGACCTCGTCGAGCTCTGGTGGCTTGCTGCGGGCGCGGCCGCGGGGGCGATCGCATGCTGGGTGCTACTCGCACCGCGGCCGGCGGTCCGCTTTGACGTGGCGAGCTTGAAAGGCGGCGCATGTGGCCTGCTCGCTGGCGTGGCGTTCGCTGGACTGGCCTGGGCGGCCAGCGGTGATCTTGGGATCCTTCGACTCACCGGCCTTGGCCCGCGGCTGCTTCCGTTGCTGATCATGGCCGTCACGACCATGGGCCTCTCTGGCATGATCACCGGTCTAGCGCTCGGACTAATACCCCGCCGTGGCCGCAGCAGATCGTAGGCAGCTAAAGCAGCCGATCCGCGGAGCGAGCGAAGCGAGCAATCAAACCGGATCGCGCGCCGCCGTGCTGAGGAGGAGTGAGCGCAGGCGTTCTTTCCTCTGCGAACGACGACGAAGTAGGCGGGTTGCACGCGCGATCCGCGCGGAGCGAAGCGAGCAATCAAACACATCGAGCGGAGCAATCCAGCACAGCATTAGGCTGTGCGTCGTGCCCGAGCCCCTCGCCAGTACGCGCCTCGGCCGGGCGGCCCGCCTCGTGATACTCATTTCGGGCAGCGGCACTCTGCTGCAGGCGCTGATCGATGCCTCTGCAGACCCGGCGTACGGAGCGCAGATCGTGGCAGTCGGGTCAGATCGGACGGACATCCAAGGACTGGCGCGGGCGATGAGCGCGGGAATCCCGACCTTTGTGCTGGCAGTGTCTGATTACGCCACTAGAGCAGAGTGGGACCGAGCGCTCACCGTGGAGGTCGCCGGGTACGAGCCGGATCTGGTGATCAGCGCGGGTTTCATGAAGCTCCTGGGCGCTGAGTTCCTGAACTGCTTTGAAGGCCGGATCGTCAACACTCACCCGGCATTGCTGCCGTCGTTCCCGGGCATGCATGGTCCGCGGGATGCCTTGGCGTACGGCGTCAAAGTGACCGGTGCCACGGTGTTCTTGGTGGATGCCGGGGTGGACAGCGGGGTGATTCTTGATCAGCAAGCGGTGCCAGTTGCAGACGACGACACGGTGGAGACCTTGCACGAGAGGATCAAGGTTGTGGAACGCGAGCTGCTCGTCGCCATCACTCATCAACTCGCCACCCGAGCATGGCGGGTTGCCGACCGGAAAGTGCTGTGGACATGACCATCCCTCCCGACAGCGGCGAATCGAGCCGGCGACCGATCAAGCGAGCCTTGGTGTCGGTGTATGACAAAACTGACCTCCTCGCCGCAGCGCAAGCCCTGGTCGAAACGGGCGCGGAGATCGTGTCCACCGGCTCAACGGCCGCGACCATCGCAGGAGCTGGCCTTCCAGTCACCGCAATCGAACAGGTCACCGGCTTCCCGGAATGCCTCGACGGTCGCGTCAAAACCCTGCACCCGACAGTGCACGCTGGCCTACTTGCCGATCTTCGACTGGAATCGCATCGCGCACAGCTTGCCGAGCTTGGCATCGAGCCATTTGACCTGTTGATCAGCAACCTTTACCCGTTCACGGCGACGGTGGCCTCTGGCGCTAGCCCCGAGGAATGCATCGAGCAGATCGATATTGGCGGTCCGGCGATGGTCCGTAGCTCTGCCAAGAATCATGCGTCTGTGGCTGTGATCACCTCGCCTGAGCAGTATCCCCAACTCCTGGAGGCCCTCGTAGCGGGCGGCTTCACGCTGGCCCAGCGGCAGGCGCTTGCCGCCACGGCCTTTGTGCACACCGCCACGTACGACGTGGCAGTGGCGAGCTGGATGGCCAACGTTGTCACTGACCTGAGCGACGGCACGGGCTTTCCGCGTTGGATGGGAGGGACGTGGGAGAAGGTCACCGGTCTGCGGTACGGGGAAAACCCGCACCAGCCGGCGGCCCTGTACCGCGTTACGAGTGCGACTCGGGGTCTCGCTAATGCCCAGCAGCTGCACGGCAAAGAGATGTCATACAACAACTACGTTGATGCGGACGCCGCGCGGCGGTCCGCCGGCGACTTCGACGAGCCCGCCGTCGCGATCATCAAGCATGCCAACCCATGCGGCATTGCGCTCGGATCGGACATTGCCGAAGCCCATCGCAAAGCCCACGCCTGCGATCCGATCTCGGCGTACGGCGGGGTGATCGCGGCCAATCGGCCGGTCAGTGTGGAGATGGCCCGGCAAGTTGCCGGTATCTTCACCGAAGTGATCATCGCGCCTGAGTACGACGAGGGTGCGCTCGAGGTACTCGCAGCCAAGAAGAATCTTCGAATCCTGGTGGTTGAGCCGCCCAATCGCGGGGGCGTCGAGAGCCGTCGCATCGATGGTGGGCTACTCATCCAGCTCTCCGACCGTGTTGATTCCGATCATGACCGAGCCGTCAATTGGAAGCTCGTTGCTGGTGAGCCGGCCTCGGATGAAGCGCTGGCTGATCTTGAATTTGCCTGGCGGGCAGCGCGCTCGGTCAAGTCCAACGCGATCTTGCTGGCGCAAGACGGGGCTTCGGTCGGCATCGGCATGGGGCAGGTGAATCGGGTCGACTCCTGCCGGCTGGCGGTCCAGCGGGCGGGGGATCGTGCTGCGGGTTCGGCCGCTGCATCCGATGCATTCTTTCCCTTTGCTGACGGGCCGGAGATCTTGCTCACAGCCGGGGTGTCGACCATCGTCCAGCCCGGTGGCTCGGTGCATGACGAGGATGTCATTGCCGCGGTGCAGGCCGCGGGAGGGACGATGTATTTCACGGGTGCGCGACACTTCTACCACTAACTCAAGATCAAGACGAGGTGCATATGACGGCACGGATTCTCGACGGCAGGGCCCTGGCGGCAACGATCAAGGCTGAGCTGAGGGATCGTGTGAGAACGCTTGCCAACCACGGTCTCGTGCCGGGTCTCGGCACTGTGCTCGTCGGTGATGATCCGGGCAGTCGCGCGTACGTCCGCGGCAAGCATCGAGACTGCGCGGAAGTGGGGATCGCCTCCATCCAGGTAGAGCTGCCGGACTCCACCAGCCAAGACGAGCTGGAAGCAGTGATCGCGGACCTGAACGCGAATCCGGCTTGCACCGGATACATCGTCCAACTGCCGCTACCACGACATCTCGATGACACCGCAGCCCTCGGCTTGGTCGATCCCGACAAGGACGCCGATGGGCTTCATCCTGTCAATCTGGGCAAGCTGGTGCTTGGTGCGCCCGGGCCGTTGCCGGGTACCCCGCGTGGCATCGTTGAGCTGCTCCGGCGTTATGACATCGGGCTTGACGGAGCAGAGGTCTGTGTGATCGGCCGCGGCACCACCGTTGGCAGGCCGCTCGGGTTGTTGCTGACCCGCAAGAGTGAGAACGCTACAGTCACCCTTTGTCACACCGGAACCCTCGACCTATCGCGCCACACGAAAGCGGCCGACATTGTCGTCGCTGCGGCCGGTCGGCCGGGATTGATCACGGCTGAGATGATCAAGCAGGGCGCAGTCTGCGTAGACGTCGGCATTACCAGGACCGATGCCGGACTGGTCGGTGATCTTGATCCGGGCGTGCACGAGGTGGCGAGTTGGGTGGCACCGATTCCGGGCGGTATCGGGCCGATGACACGCGCCATGCTGTTGAGCAATGTCGTCGAACGCGCCGAACAATTGGTGGCTCGTGCCGCGGCGGTCTGAACCAAGCGCGGCTGCCCGATCACTGCGCCAGTGGCCGCTGCTGATCGTGGTGATTGGCGTGGTCGCGGGTTTGGTGGTGAGCTTCCTGGGCGAATCGACCTGGCGGCTAGGCTGCCTGCTGATCGGCGCATCCCTCGGCGTCGGAGCCGTGGAACGCGTCGTGTTGCCCAGCAGGGATGCCGGGCTGCTTCAAGTGCGTACCAAGGCCTTCGACGTCACCGTGCTCGGGCTCGGTGCAGTTGCGATCATCGCCCTGGCGATTGTGGTGCCTAACGGCCGTTAATTTTGAGGGCTGCTCGCGCAATCGCGCGTGGAGTCCGCCTACTTCGTCGTCGGTCGCTGAGGAAAAAACGGCTCGCATCATCCATGGCTCGTTCCGCTCGCCGAGGCCGGCGCTTGTGAGCCGCTGCCTTCCTCACTCTTTCGCAGACGAAAAGCGTGTCTGCTCGCTCATTCGTCCAGGACAGCGGCGCGCCAGCCTGGCTCAGCACGGCGGCGCGCGATTTCCCGACGCTCGCAGCCGATGCGGTCCCGCCGCTTACCCTCCGCTCTGGCTCACTCCGACGACGACAACAATGATCGTGATGATGATCGTGAGAGCAATGGATATCAGGGCAATGATCGTAAAGACTTTGCCCAGGATGCGGCCGATGTTGACGTTCTGCTCATTGGAGTACTGGATGCCGGAGGCCTGAATCTCTCGCTTGGCCTTGTTTCCCATGTACCACGCGATGGGCGCGAAGATCGTGATGAAGATGCCGAGAATCCCGAAGACCAAGATCAAGGTGCCCTGTGGGTGCTCCTGCGGCGGCGCTCCGTACGGCTGGCCGTAGGGCACCGGTTGCCCGCCCGGCGGGTACTGGCCCGACGGCTGATAAGGAGACTGCGGGCTCGGCTGGGCCTGCGGTTGTTCGTCGTACGGATTGCTCATGCGCCCCATTGTTGCCTATGCCGATGAACAGCGCAGCAAGACACTGCGCTGAAGTTCAGAGCGAGCAACGAAAGAATCAAGACGCCGACGAATAGGCCACCGAGGATCTTTGGACCGCGTCTTAGAGTGCCCGAATACTCGAGTCTGTCAATAGTTTGTGCTCGCAATTCCGGCAACGATCGCGAGCACGATGAATACCGTCGCCAAGACCGTGATCGATACGCCGACAATGCCCGTAATAAGACCGGCGACTGCCTGGGAGCGGCCGGTGTAGCGTCCCGGCTCCGCGTCGATCTCGTTCTTGACCCGGCGGCCGAGGACGATTCCGCCAATCCCCACCAGTCCGCCAACGACGCAGCCCAAGCCCAAGACTGTGCCGAGAATGCCAAGGACGAGAGCCAGCGCCGCTTGTGGGTGCGGCGTCGGTATCTGTGTTGACGCCGCACCGTATGGGCTTACGCCGCCAAAGCTGGGCTGGTACGGATTGGCTTCGTAGGGATTGCGGTAGCTGGGTGAGTCGCCATAGCCCTGGATCGGGTCATACCGCGCGGGTGCCTGAGGGTCAAAGCCTGGCCCTGGCACGGGGTAGGTGGATTCTGCGCTCGAGCTGCCGTATCCGCCGAGCGGTCTGCCGTATGGGTCGACGGACGGGTTTGCATACGGGTCACCACCCGGATAGGAGGGCCAGTGGCTCGCATGTTGGTCGTTCCCGCCGTCATTGAGCGGCTGATATGGCGTGGTTTGCTCAGCAGAGTTATCGGAGCTGAGCCCGTCCGAAGGACTCGATCCCTCGCGGCTGAACGGGCTCGGTTGGTGGCTTTCAGTCATGCAGTCCAGTGTGACGCAGGACAGGACACATGAGGGCACGTCGCTATCTGATGAGGCCGAGTGCTCGTACGGCCTCGCCTTCCTCGATCAACTCGGCGACGCTGGCGTCAATCTTGCCGCGAGAGAAGCTGTTGATCTGCAGGCCGGGGACGATCTGGTACGTGCCGTCGGACGTGGTGCACGGGAAGGAGGAGATCAGGCCCTCGGGCACCTCATAGGATCCGTCGGATGGCACGGACATGGACACCCAGTCCCCTTCAGCCGTTCCGAACACCCAATCCCGCATATGGCCGATGGTTGCGTTGGCGGCACTGCCCGCCGAACTGGCTCCTCGAGCCTCGATCACTGCGGCTCCACGCTTCTGCACCGTGGGTAGGAACGTCGACTCCAACCATTCTTGGTCGTTGATCAACTCCGCGGCATTCTGGCCGCGTACCAACGTGTTGAACAGGTCGGGGTACTGGGTCGCAGAGTGATTGCCCCAGATCGTCATGTGCGTGATGTCATTGACGCTTGCGCCGGTTTTCGCGGCCAGTTGTGCAACGGCTCGGTTGTGGTCGAGCCGGGTCAGAGCATTGAAGCGCTCGGCGGGGATATCAGGTGCGTTGCGCATGGCGATCAGCGCATTGGTATTCGCTGGATTTCCGGTCACCAGCACCTTGACGTCATCGGCAGCGTTGTTGTTAAGTGCCTCGCCTTGCGGCTTGAAGATTCCCCCATTGGCTTCCAGCAGATCCCTGCGCTCCATCCCTTTGGTGCGGGGTCGGGCGCCGACCAGGCAGGCCAGATTGACCCCATCGAAGATCATCTTGGGGTCATCGCCGATCTCGATCTTGGTGAGTAGCGGGAAGGCGCAGTCATCGAGCTCCATCACCACGCCTTCCAGCGCGCTGAGCGCCGGGCTGATCTCGAGGAGTCGCAGCTCCAGCGGCTGATCAGGGCCCAGCATCGAACCACTAGCAATGCGGAACAACAGGCTGTAGCCGATCTGGCCGGCAGCGCCGGTCACGGCGACCTTTACGGGGGTGCTCAAGGACTCTCCTCAGTGATGCGCAGGCGGATACGTAGGGTGACGCTAGCAAGCCGAGCAGCACCTGGCACGGTGAGGTCTGTGATGGGTCCCACCCCTGAGAGGGAGCCGGTCGCCGCGGCAGTAGCCGCGCTTGAAGGACGGCACGGCACCCGGTGGATCGGCGTCGACGGCAAGGGCGCGACTGGCAAGACAACGCTGGCTGCCCAGATTGCGGCAGCATTGCCCGGGTCGGTCGTCGTCCATGTCGACGACTTCGCACGGCCCGACCTTCGCGGCTGGGAGCGAGATCGATTCGTGCGCCAGGTACTGCAGCCGCTGCTGGCTGGGCAACCCGGTCGCTATCAGCGGTGGGACTTCGATCGCAACGTCGGCGCAGAGTGGCACACCGTTCCCGTCGGCGTGCCCGTCGTCGTCGAGGGAGTATCGGCCACAGACGTACGGCTCGGCGTCCCGTGGGACTTCACGATCTGGGTCGAGGTGCCCTACGAGCTCCGGTTGGCACGAGTCCTCGAGCGGGACGGTCCAGCGATGATGGATCGCTGGCTGACCGACTGGATGCCGAGCGAGGACGCGTACGAGCAGGCACAGCGGCCTCAGAATCGGGTCGACCTGGTGTATCGGCCGCCCTACGCTGCTTGAGATTGGCGAAGGCAGTGCCGACGGTTTGATGGTGCAGTCGTTCGGTAGGTTGGCGGCATGGCGAAGATCAAGGTCGAGGGCATTGTCGTCGAACTCGACGGCGATGAAATGACGCGCATCATCTGGCATTTCATCAAGGACAGGCTTATTCACCCCTACCTCGATGTGAACCTGGATTACTACGACCTCAGCATCACGAATCGCGACGCCACCGACGATCAGGTGACGATTGATGCAGCGAATGCGATCAAGAAGCATGGCGTGGGTGTCAAGTGCGCCACCATTACCCCGGATGAAGCCCGAGTGGAGGAATTTAGCCTCAAGAAGATGTGGAGCTCGCCCAACGGCACCATTCGCAACATCCTGGGTGGCGTGGTGTTTCGGGAGCCGATCATCATCTCCAACATCCCCCGCCTGGTGCCCAACTGGACGAAGCCGATCATCATCGGCCGTCATGCGCACGGCGATCAATACAAGGCAACGAATTTCAAGGTCCCGGGCGCCGGCCAGCTGACGATCACCTTTACCCCCGCGGATGGCGGTGAACCGATCCAGCATGTCGTGACGAATTACCCTGCTGATGGTGGCGTGGCGCTAGGCATGTTCAACTTCAACAATTCGATCGCCGATTTCGCGCGAGCGTCCTTCTCCTATGGGTTGGAACGCGGCTACCCCGTGTACCTGTCGACCAAGAACACGATCTTGAAGGCGTACGACGGTGCGTTCAAGGACATCTTCGCCGAGATCTTTGAGAATGAGTACGAGGCTGACTTCAAGGCTGCCGGGTTGACGTACGAGCATCGGCTCATCGACGACATGGTTGCGGCGTCGCTGAAGTGGGGCGGTGGCTATGTCTGGGCCTGCAAGAACTACGACGGCGACGTACAGTCCGACACTGTCGCCCAAGGCTTCGGCTCGCTGGGTCTCATGACGAGTGTGCTGATGACGCCGGATGGTAAGACGGTCGAGGCTGAGGCTGCGCACGGCACGGTGACCCGGCACTTCCGTCAGTATCAGGAAGGCAAGCCGACCTCGACGAATCCGATCGCCTCGATTTACGCCTGGACCGGCGGCTTGAAGCATCGCGGCAAGCTCGACAGCACTCCCGACGTGATCGCCTTCGGGGAGGCGCTGGAGGACGTCGTCATCAAGTCGGTCGAGGATGGCGCTATGACGAAGGATCTGGCCACGCTGGTGGGCCCCGAGCAGCTCTGGCTTACCACCGAGGAATTTCTGGACACCCTCGACAAGAACCTCGCAACCCGCCTGGCGAGCTGACTCCCTGACCCCCGACCTGTCAGCCTCTCAAAGTGCTATAGCCCTTTGAGAGGCTGACAAGTCGGGGCGGTCAGGGCGGTTATCCACAGATTTCTTCAAGGTGGTTACGCAGAGAGTGTCGTTGCTTTCAAACTCGTCTCGTGTTTCCCGGGATAGATCACCATGACAAGCTGCACCGCCTCGCAGTTCGGCAGCGCGGGGCTTGCCATCGCGACCAATTTCGAACTCTTCAGGTTTCTCCCGATTACGTCACCAGCCAGATCGATGCCCGGCGCTGGACAGCCGTCGGCCAGAACGTTGTGCTGCTCCAGAACGCGCCACCGCTGCGCGATCAACTGATGTGGCTCGCCGTGCTCGACGCCGGTGAGGATGCTGCACTGGGGAGTCACACGTCTTTGGAGCTCGCCGGGTTCGAGGGCTTCTCTCGTGAAGCCAAGGAGATCCATCTGATTGTCCAGCGTGGCTCCCGCGTGACACCAATGCCCGGCGTTCGCGTACACGAATCTCGACGACTGCGACTGAAGGACATTGTGCGTGCCCATGGACTTCCGCGTACCGACACGGCGCGCTCGGTTCTTGACGCGGCGGCATGGCAACCCTATCCACGCTTCGCGTGTTTGATGGTCGCAGCAGCTGTCCAGCAGCGGGTCACTTCGGCTGCACGGCTGGATGCGGCGATGCGCACGGTCGGTCGCGTTCGCCATAAGGCATATCTGCGGTTGGCGATTGCCGACGTTTCCGCAGGTGCCGAGTCTCTTGGGGAGATTGATCTGGCGCACCTCTGCAGGAAGTTCGGCCTGGCCCCGCCGACTCGGCAGAGCCGACGGAAGGATGCGGCCGGTCTGTGGCGGTATCTGGATGCTGAGTGGGATGTGCCCGATGGTGAGGTCGTCGTACTTGAGATCGACGGCCGACACCACCTTGAGGTCCTGCACTGGCAAGCTGACATGAAGCGCGAGCGCGCCGTCGTCATCACCAGACGCTGGGTACTCAGGGCAACGGTATTTGAGATCCGGCTCGAAGCCAGTGCCGTCTTCTACGACCTCCGAGCCATGGGAGTGCCAACTCTTGCAGAGTTGTCAGCGTCTCAAAGTGCTATAGCCCTTTGAGATGCTGACAAGTCGGCGTAAAGGGAGTAACTCACGGCCGTTAGAGGCTGGTGGCGCGGCCAATCTGTACCAGCTTCCAGCCGGCATTACGCCAGGTGGGGGCATGCAGCTTGAGGCGGCCGTCGATGATCACCTTGGAAGCGACCAGCTTGCCAAGGCGTTCCGGGTCGAGTTGCCGAAATTCCGGCCATTCGGTGAGGTGCAGCACCACCTGGGCGCCGAGCAGCGCCTGCTCGACGCTGGCCACCTGGGTGAATCCTTCCCGCGGTGGCAAGCGCGCCTGCGGATCATAGATACGTACGTCCGCGCCACTGGCATGCAGCTGGTCGGCCACGGTGAGTGCGGGGGAGTTGCGGGTGTCGTCCGTGCCGGGTTTGAACGCCGCCCCGAGCACCGCGATCCGTTTCCCGACGACATCCCCACCAGCCTGATCGATCGCCAGCTCTGCCAGCTCGGTCCGCTGACCGTCGTTGATCGCCTCCACCGAGTGAATGAAGTTGCTCAACACAGTCACGCCGAGCTCGTCTGCACGTACGGCTAGCGCCGCGATGTCCTTGGGCAGACAGCCTCCGCCGAAACCCAGCCCAGCGTTGAGGAACTCCCGCCCGATCCGCTCGTCGTATCCCACCGCATCGGCCAGCAAGACCACGTCGCCGCCCGCTGCCTGGCACATCTGCGCCATCGCGTTGATGAAACTGATCTTGGTCGCCAAGAACGCGTTGGCTGCGACCTTGATCAGCTCGCTGGTCGCGATGTCACATCGAACCACCGGCGTACGGTCGCTGATCGGGATGGCATAGATCTCCTCCAGCAGGTCCAAGGCGTGCCGAGAGTGGGTACCGAAAACCAGCCGGTCAGGCCGCAGCGTGTCCTCCACTGCGTACGCCTCGCGCAGAAACTCCGGATTCCAGGCCACCTCGACGCCATCGCCGGCTGGTGACAAACGACGTAGTCGTTCTTCGAGCGCCATCGCGGTACCGACTGGCACGGTGGACTTGCCCACCACCAACGTCGGCTTCGTCAACAGCGGCGCCAATGTGTCTACCGCGGCATGCAACTGGCCTAGGTCGGCTGCACCGCCCGGCCCGGACGGGGTTCCCAGTGCCAGGAAATGCACGTCCGCCCAATCCGCGATTTCGGCGTAGTCGGCGGTGAAATGCAACCGTCCGGACGCGGTATGGCGCTCCAGCAGGGGCTCCAGGCCGACCTCGAAGATGTGCGACTGGCCAGCGTTCAGAGTCTTGATCCGATCGGCATCAATATCGACCCCGATCACCTGGTGGCCGAACTCGGCCATCCCGGCGGCATGCGTAGCACCCATGTAATTGGTGCCAATTACGCTCACCCGCAATGTCACTCGCAGATCCTCCCACAAATCACTGACATACCGGCTGCCTCGCGTTGCAGATCCATAACTACCCAAATTCGCTGCCTCACGGTGTGGAATAGAGCACGAGATCGGCTACCTCGCCATCTCCAACCGGCTCCGAAGCCGGCTGAATGCCTATCTCTCGAAAGCCGGCGCGTTCGGCTACTCGGCGCGACGCCATATTGCTCGAGGCGCAACGAATCAGCAATGACGTGGCTAGCCCGGAATCCTTCGCGTACTCGGTGACCAGCCGAACCGCCTCCGTAACAATCCCTCGACCCCTGGCATCCGGGTGTGCCCAATAGCCGATCTCGCCACGCGTGGCATATCCGCCGAGGCCTTCCAGGCTGATCGAGCCGAGGCAGCGGTCATCCGCGGGATCGGCGATGCACCACGTCAGACCAGCCGCCCGAGCTGCGAGCTCTGCCGTCGCGTTCAGGTAAGCGAGTGCATTGTCCGGCCGGTACGGCCGGGGCATGGAAATCAGCCAATAGGAGGTGCGCGAGTCCGAGCAGGCTTCGACGATGCGATCGACATCTGACTTCTGAAAGGCTCGCAGCTTGACGCCCCGGCCGGGCATCTCGACGGGATCAAGCCAGGGTTGTGGCACTCGCGGATCGTCCCGTGTCAAGGTGGCGATCCAGCCGTCCAGCGACTCGCCACGATGCACGAGCAGCCGCCGGATCGTACCATCGAAGACGAAGCCAACTCTGCTCGCAACACGCCGCGACGGCCAATTGCCGACCACAGCTCGCCATCTGATGACCTGAAGCCCCAGATCGTCGAATCCGTATCCGCACACCAGCTCCAAGGCAGCTTTCATGATCGAGCGCCCGCGCGCGGCAGGATGCAGCCCGAAGCCGACCTCGGCAATTCCGTCACCTTCAGGACGAAGATCGATGCTGCCGCAGAAGCCGCGCTGCGCCCCTCGCTGCCCCTCGATCGTCCAGCCGAGTCGTTCACCGCTGGCCCAGCCGGCGGCGGTCAAAGCCAGGAACTCCTCGGCATCGCGAAGCTGATAGCCGCCGTCGGGGGTAGGCACAGTCGTCCACCGGATCATCTCGGGATCACGGCACTGCTCCACCATCGCGGGAAGATCGCGGACACTGGCCGCCCGAAGTGTCACACCGGCCTTCGCATCTATCAAGATCGGCACGGCATCGGGAAGATTCCGCACGGTCGGCAGCGCGCCTGGCGGGGCGCTTGGTAGCCCGCCTGGCGGCGCGCTCGGCTGGGCGGGCGGGTCGGGGTTCGCGTCAGCCATGGGTTTCATCCAACCTCTCCCGACGCGGCGGGCTCACAACAGGGGTTCTTTGCACCGACCGTGCCCAAACGCAGCATGTTCACTAGGCTTGCTGAGGTGAATGGCGACGCCGACTGCGACAGACCTTTGACTTTCTCCAGCCATGTCTAGCGTCGTCCTCAACGTCTCGCTGATCTTGCTCTTGGTGATGATCCAGGGCGTTTTTGTCGCCGCCGAACTCGCATTGGTCTCACTCCGGGAGAGCCAGGTCAGGCAGCTCGCGCATCGAGGGAAGCGCGGTCAATTGGTCGCTAAGCTGACCTCCAATCCCAACCTCTTCCTTTCCGTGGCTCAAGTCGGTGTTACGCTCTCCGGCTTTCTTGCTGCCGCGTTTGGCGCCGACAAGCTGTCCGGTGACCTGGCCCCCCTTTTGGAGCGACTGGGCATCAGCAGCGGTCTCGCTGACACACTCTCATTGGTGTTGATCACCCTCGTGATCTCCTACGTCTCGATCGTGGTCGGCGAGCTCACCGCGAAGCGGTTGGCGCTGCAACGCGCCGAGAGCGTTGCACTCGCGCTGGCACCACTGGTGGATTTCACAGCTCGAATTGCACGGCCGGTGATCTGGCTGCTCGGCGTCTCCACCAACATCCTCGTTCGGGTTTTGGGCGGCGATCCGAAAATCTCTCGCGAGGAGGTGACCAATGAGGAGATCCGCTCCATGGTGAGTGGATCCACCACACTCGGCGATGAGGAGCGCCGCATCGTCGAAGACGTCTTTGCAGCTGGCGAGCGCAGCCTCCGCGAGGTGATGGTGCCGCGTACCGAGGTCGACTTCCTTCCCGGTGACATGCCCGCACATCGTGCAGTCCGCGAATTGCTCAACGCACCGCACTCGCGCTATCCAGTGATCGGAGATTCTGTCGACGACATCGTTGGATTCGTCCATGTTCGTGACCTGCTTGATCCGAACATCAGCTCGCGTACCACGCCAGTGGCCGAGGTTGCACGCTCCGTGCTGTCCATGCCCGACACCGTGCGGGTGCTGCGGGCTCTCAGCGACATGCGACGCAGCGCGTCGCACATGGCCATCGTCTTGGATGAGTATGGCGGGACGGCCGGCATCGTGACGATGGAAGATCTGGTCGAGGAGCTGGTCGGCGACATCACCGACGAGTACGACGTCGTCGTCGAAGAACGGCTCGGCGTACGCGGCGACCTGGTGATTGATGGCCTGACCACGCTGGACGATTTCGCGGAGAAAACTGGTCTGGTGTTGCCGCAGGGTCCCTACGACACGCTGGCTGGGTTTTTCATGGCCCGGCTCGGTCAGCTGCCGAGCGTCGGCGACGCAATCTCTTTGGAGCTTGCCTCCGTGGATCCACGGGACGAGGAGCCTGCTCAGGTGGAACTCAAGGTGAGCGAGCTAGATGGGCGCAGGGCGGCGACCTTTGTTGTGCACCGCGAGGATGGTAAGGACTTCACCCCCGCAACCTCCTAGGGAAAACTGCCCTGGTCGCCGCCGGGATGCGTGGAACAATGACGCCGGTGCGCACCTGCGCAACCTGGAAAGGAACCTCGGTATCCCCATGCCCTCACACAGCAGTGCTGGCAGACCCCGCGTACTGTCGCTGGCCCAGCCGACCGCGGATTCGATGCACCTTGGCAATTTTCTCGGTGCGCTGCGCCAGTGGGTGCCGCTGCAGGATGATCATGAGGCCTTCTACGGGATCGCCGATCTGCATGCGCTCACCATCGCGACGCCACCGGAGGTGCTTCGGGAGCGGACGCTGCGGAGTGCGGCGCAACTACTGGCCGCTGGGATAGATCCCGCAAAGGCCACGGTGTTCCTGCAGTCACATGTTCCCGAACACACGCAACTCAACTGGGTGCTGGGTTGCTTGACGGGATTCGGGCAGGCGCAACGAATGACCCAGTTCAAGGACAAGGCCGCCAAGATGGGGCCAGAGGCCACCAATGTGGGCCTGTTCACTTATCCGGTGCTGATGGCCGCCGACATCTTGCTGTATCAGACCGATCAAGTGCCAGTGGGGGAGGACCAGCGCCAGCATCTCGAGCTCACCCGTGACCTCGCGTTGCGGTTCAACTCCCGCTACGGCCCGACGTTCGTGGTTCCAGAGCCCTACATCCTGCCCTCGGTCGGCCGAATTGCTGATCTTGCCGAACCGATGTCGAAGATGAGCAAGTCGCTGTCGGCACCGACAGGCATTGTCGAGCTGCTTGACGATCCCGCGCTCAACATTCGCAAGATCAAATCCGCTGTGACAGATTCCGGCCGGGAGATCACTTTCGATGAGATCAACAAACCAGGCGTGTCGAATCTGCTGACGATTTTGTCTGCGTTGACTGACACGCCGATCGACACACTCGTACAGGAGTTCGAGGGGCGCGGCTACGGAGATCTGAAGAGCGCCGTGGCCGACGCTGTCACCGAGTTCGCGACGCCCTACCGGAACCGCACTTTCGAGCTGCTAGACGAGCGCGGCGAACTCGAATCGATTCTCGCCAAGGGGGCCGACCGGGCCCGAGAAGTGGCCAGCGCCACGTTAGCCGACGTCTACGACAAAGTCGGGTTGGTCTAGAGCTCGATCGCTGGGCTCAGGATGGTCGAAAAGTCCTTGTCATGTGCCACATGCAAGGCGAACTTGGCAAGGCCCCTGGGCACAGCCTCGAACACAAACCGACCATCGTCGTCGGCGTAGGTGGTGCGTGGGCCATCGGCCAGCAGTATCTCCACTCGGACGCCGGCGCCGGGCGCGGCCCAGCCGTCGATGCGTACCATGTCGTCGCCTATGGGCGTCAGGGTCACCATGGTGGTCAGCGAATCGCTGGTGAACGTGATGGTGCGAACGGCCTCCGTAGTGGTGCTGCGCGTGCCGGCAGCCGCCATGTCCAGCTGAGTCAGGGTCGCCACCTCTGTGTGCAAGGCGTCCAGAGTGACGTGGAACTGGATCCGGTCCACCAGCCCATCGGGAACCGGGTCGCGTTCGTCATAGTAGGCGCGTAGTGAGTTGAGAAGGGCGAAGTCGCTGGGATCAAGCTCCTCGGCAGCCAGCAGCTCTTCGACCTCGATCTGGCGATCGTTGTCGGATCGGTTCATTGGTGCTCCCAATTGGGGTCTTGCGCAAGGGCGATCCGCAACTTGGCCAAGCAACGCCCCCGAGTAGGGCCAATGCTGCCTTGCGGCATCCCCAGCGCTCTTGCTAGTTCTGCATAGTCGGGTCGATCTGCGAAGGCGATGACCCTGAGCAGCGTCTGGCACCGCTCGGGCAGGGCCGCAATATGCCTCCAGAGCCGGCCGTCTGTTTCATCACGGAGGACGGTGTCCTCGATCGAGGAGGTGTCATTGGCCGCCACCGGTGTGGACTCAAGATTTTCAGTCTTGTACCGCACCTGGTCCTTCGCTGCCCGCCAGGCCTCGCGCTTGGTGCTGACCACCAACCATTGCAGTACCGCAAGCGGTTCGGTGATCGTGTCAGACTTGCGTACTAGCGCCAGCCAGATGGTCTGCAGCACGTCCTCTGCTGTTGCGGCATCCAACCGCGACGATCGGGCGGTATGCCACAAGATCGGGGTGAG
>DASVEX010000220.1:0-2410 GCA_036380335.1 Propionibacteriaceae bacterium
TGTGCACTCGGCCCACCGTCGCCACTTCACCATCGCTCGTCATGATTCAGCCCTCTCGTCGGTCGGCGATGCCGATTTTCGTGACCGTTGCCAGTAACAACCCAAGTGACAGCCCGCCGATGCGTCTGCTGCCGCCGGCGAGACAGGAACCAGGTAGCGGCGTAGGCTAGGCGGCTAGTGTCTCGTGATTCTACCCGCTTTACTTGGTGACCGCTCCGGGTGCTTTAATGATTCTGTGGAGTTGAAAGATGATGAGCGAGAAGCGCTGAGAGCCTTGGTGCATAGCCCGGAAACGTCCGCCTCGGTGGCCACGCGGGCGCGAATCGTGTTGTGGCGGGCGGAGGGACGGCCGAAGAAGGAGATCGCCGCGTGGGCAGGGGTGTCGCGGCCAACGGTGGACCTGTGGCTGGCCCGCTATGTCGCGGAGGGGATTGCGGGGCTGCTGGATCGGCCGCGCGGCGCGGGGCGGGAGCAAATGTCGCCAGCGATTCGCGCGCGGATTCTGGCGGTCACTCGGACCTCCCCACCGGCCGAAACCGGCCTGTCGCATTGGTCGAGCCGAGAAATAGCCGCGTTTATCAAGCGCACCGAGGGTGTGTACGTGTCCCACCACTATGTGGCGAAGCTGTGGCGGGAGACCGGACTGAAGCCGCACCGACAAGGCACCTTCAAGGTCAGCAAGGATCCGGCGTTCGCGGAGAAGGTCGCCGACATTGTCGGGCTGTACCTTGACCCTCCGGCAGGAGCCGTCGTGCTGAGTACGGACGAGAAGACCCAGGTCCAGGCCTTGGACCGTACCCAGCCCCTGTTGCCGATCGAGTTTGACGCCACCGAGAAGCGCACCCACGACTACGTTCGGCACGGCACCACGAACTTGTTCGCTGCGCTGGACGTTCGGACCGGCGAGGTCTTCGGCGAGTGTCGACCCAGCCGGGACAGCGAAAGCTTCCTGGCCTTCCTCAAGAAGGCCGTCAAGCCGCACGTCGGTAAGGAAATCCACGTCGTGCTGGACAACCTTTCGACGCACACCACTCCCGAGGTGAAGGCGTGGCTGGCGAAGAACCCGAACGTTCAATTCCATTTCACACCCGTCGGATCTTCCTGGATCAATCAGATCGAAACCTGGTTCGGCATCATCACACGGCAGGCGATCCGCCGCGGCACATTCAGCTCGGTGAGGGTTCTCATCAAGCGGATTGGCGACTACATCAACCACTGGAACAGCGACGCCGAGCCGTTCGTTTGGACTGCGACGGCGGACGAGATATTTGCCAAGGTTCGGCTCGTCCAGTCCAACATCAAGAAGCTCCTGGACAATAACGCCAAGTAACTGTTGCAGAATCACGAGACACTAGTCGAGGTAGTCGCGCAGTGTCTGCAAGCGGGCCGGGTGGCGCAGCTTGGCCATCGATCTGGCCTCGATCTGGCGGATTCGCTCGCGGGACACGCCGTAGACCTGGCCGATCTCGGCCAGGGTGCGGGGTCTGCCGTCGGTCAGCCCGAACCGCAGTCGGACCACTCCGGCCTCCCGCTCGTTCAGGGTGGCAAGGACCGACTGCAACTGGACCTGCAGCAGACCGAACGCCGCCGCATCCACGGCGTCCACGGCCTCGGAGTCTTCGATGAAGTCGCCGAGTTGGCTGTCGCCCTCGTCGCCGATGGTCTGGTCGAGGCTGATCGGCTCCCGCGTGTACCGCTGGATCTCCAGCACCTTCTCCGGGGTCACCATCATGTTGTGGGCGAGCTCCTCCGGGGTGGGCTCGCGGCCCAGGCCCCCGATCAATTGGCCCCGGATGCTTCGAAGTTGGTTGAGGACCTCGACCATGTGCACCGGGATACGGATGGTGCGGGCCTGGTCGGCCATCGCGCGGGAGATGGCCTGCCGGATCCACCAGGTGGCGTAGGTGGAGAACTTGTAGCCCCTGGCGTAGTCGAACTTCTCGACCGCGCGGATCAGGCCGATATTGCCCTCTTGGATCAGGTCGAGGAACGGCATGCCCCGGCCGGTGTAGCGCTTGGCGATCGACACCACCAGCCGCAGGTTGGCCTGCACCAGGTTGTCTTTGGCGCGCTGTCCGTCGCGGGCGATCCAGCGCAAGTCACGGCGCACCGGTGAGCCGCCGCTCCCATCGGTGGTCTCCGACAGCCGTTCGGCGGCGTAGAGGCCGGCCTCGATCCGCTTGGCGAGCTCCACCTCACGCTCCGCATTGAGTAGCGCGACCCTGCCGATCTGCTTGAGGTAGGCCCGTACCGAGTCCACCGAGGCGGCCAGCTCGGCGTCCTTGCGCACTTCCCGCAGGGCGCCGGTCTCTTCGTCGTCCCAGCCGAGGGTGGTGGAGGCGGGAGCATCCGCCGTCGGCTGTTCCACATCGCGCCTGGTCAGGGATGCGACGCCGTGCTCTTGGGTGAC
>DASVEX010000221.1:0-3167 GCA_036380335.1 Propionibacteriaceae bacterium
CGACGCGTTGTTGATCACGGCGCAGCGCTGCCAACGAGGGGTGGCGTCACGACGGGAGTCGTTGACGAGATGGTCGGCTCGGAGGGGAGTTGCGACGAGGTGCTGAACCCCTTGACGATCAGCCACACTCCGATGAACAGCTCCCACAGGCCGCCGGGGATTGCCTGGATCGAATTCAGATTGAAACCAAGGACTTGCAATACAGACCCCAGCAGAAGGATCGCGTATCCGATGAGTCCCCAGAGGGCCAGGAATCGCGGAACCAGCTGCGTTCTGTAGAACATGGAGCAGAGAATCAAACCGGCCACTCCAACAGTGATCATGGCGAACTCGTACGCGTAAAGATTTGCCGATGTGAGCACAGCGCTCAGGGCTTGAAGGTACGAGGTATCGGATGATCCAGCGTTCAGGTACGCGATGCCTACCGGTATCTGAATGAGTATCAAGAGAGCCATGACGGCGATGAAGGTGGCATCAATAATCCTGGTAGCGAGGTAGCCCACGGCGCCACGTTCACTGTGTGGCTTCAGCACCGGAAACATCAGGACTCCGTGAGCAACGTCGCCGGCGACAGTGCTCAACCAGAGCACTACGCCCAAGGTCAGCAGCATGCTGTTCGCGGCGATCGTCGAGAGGTGATCCGGTCCGCCAAGAATGGATTGGATGAGTACGTTTCCCCCAATGCCGACAACCATTCCCGCGACGTAGAGCACCCCGATGATCCGTGCGGTCATTCGAAAAGGCTTCGGGCTGGATCGGTCTGGCAAGGTCGCATCGCTCTGGTTCTGCATGGTCTGTCTCCTGAGGGTGGGCAATGCGGATTCTGTACGTCGCGATGGGCTGTGATCGTGTATGTCAGCCCGCGCCTCACACGGTGATGACGATCTTTCCGCGGGCGTGTCCCGCAGTCAGATAGCGGATCGCCTCAGGAACTTCACCCAGCGGAAACGTCTTGTCGATGACCGGCCTGATCTTGCCGGCCTCGATGAGTTCGGTCACGAATTGCAGATCTGCTTGGTTCGGCTGCGATGCGAGCGGCCGCAGGTGGCGCTTCAGCCGTGACAACAGCATGGCCTGGATCCAAGCCCTGCCTCCGACCCACCGATTACCAGCTTCGGTGCCTACCGGCACGAGGGTTCCGCCAGGGCGAAGGAGCTGCTTGAGCTGGGACAGCGAATGGTTACCGCCCATGACGAGGATCAGGTCATATTGCTGTCGGCTTTGGGTGAAGTCCTCCTGGGTGTAGTCGATGACCTGGTCGGCGCCGAGGGAGCGAATCACATCTACCTTCGTGGTGCTGCACACACCGGTCACCTCAGCGCCGAACGATTTCGCGATCTGAATCGCGAACAGTCCGACTCCTCCGGACGCCCCAATGAGCAGGACCTGCTGGCCTGCCTTGATGCTGCCTGCGTCGCGAAGCGCCTGGAGCGCGGCAATCGCAGAAGTGGGGACGGCCGCTGCTTGCTGGAAGGTGAGGTTGGCCGGCTTAAGCGTGAGGGTGTCTTCGGGCGTGGCGGCATACTCCGCGAACGAGCCTTCACAGGTGCCGAACACCTCGTTGCCCACCTTGAAGCGCGTCACGTTCTGGCCCACGGCCTCGACCGTGCCCGCGAGATCAATGCCTCGTACCCGCACCTTGGGCGCTCGGAATCCGAAGCCCACCACCCGCAGCAGGTACGGCAGGCCGGCCATGACGTGCCAATCACCGATATGCACACCGGCCGCCCGAATGCGGACGAGTACGTCGTCGGGGCCGATTTGGGGTTGGTCGATCTCCTCGAGCCGCAGGACCTCGGCGGTTTCGCCGTACTGGTCCTGAACGATCGCCCGCATCTTGCCTTCCGCCGGCTCGATCTCGTTGCTGTCTGTTGCCATTTGCTGTTCTAGGGAACTCATGAGCTACTCCTCATCCACTGCAGTGAGGCTGATCGCTCACCATACTTAGTACGGTAGACTCTATCGTACAAAGTACGGAAGTGCTAGTGTCCGTGGTGAGATGCTGAAACCAGGAAGCAAGAACGACAACAAGCGAATCCCGCTCAACCGAGAACGAGTGCTGCAGAGCGCCATCTCGATCGCCGACACTGCCGGCATTGGAGCGCTCACGATCCGTTCGCTTGCCCAAGAGCTGGGCGTCAAGCCCATGGCGATCTACTACCACGTCGCCAACAAGGAGGAGATTCTCGACGGCATCGTCGACCTCGTCTTCGCAGAAATCGAGCTACCGGAAGCCGACGGTGACTGGCGCTCAGAACTAGTGCGGCGAGCGCGCTCAGCCCGCCGGGCGCTAAGCCGCCACCACTGGGCGATCGGATTGATGGAATCGCGAAAGTCGCCCGGCCCGGCGACACTGCAACACCACGACGCGGTCCTCCGCACCCTGCGCGAGGCGGGCTTCACCGTCGAGATGACCGCTCATGCGTACGCACTGCTCGACAGCTACGTTTACGGATTCGCACTGCAGGAGGCTGCGCTGCCCTTCCAGGGTGCCGACACCGCCGCCGACGTGAGCGAATCGATCATGCAGCAGTTCCCCACCGACAAGTACCCGCACCTCGTCGAGATGGCAACCGAGTTCATCCTGCAACCCGGCTACAACTTCGGCGACGAGTTCGAGTTCGGACTCGGCCTGATCCTTGACGCCCTCACCAGATCGATACCAGCCCACACCACCTGACCTCGTCCAATCCGAAGCGTTGCGTCGAGTAATCGTTGTGATCAGCCGTTTGGGGCCTGCGACAAGTACCACGATGCCCGCGATCACCGCGTAGAGCCCGACCATGAACCACCACACGACCGCTCCTCAGGCTGGCGTGCGAACCAATGCTGGAGTTGTGGCGGGCCGGGCAGGTTCCACATCGCCGGGCTCGTACGCGCCCTGATCGAGACGGAACGGCGGGTATTCATCGTGCATCAAGGCGACGTAGCTGAGGACGCGATACATCCAGCGATTGATGCCCAGCAGCAAGCCGAAGAGGGAGCGGGGATATTGCCGGGTGATCAACAGAAAGAAGCCGGCGACGACGACGAGCAGGTTGAGGACCGAGTAGCCACCGATGGGCTGGAAACCGGAGCTCCAGTCGTTGCTGGACCACGGGTACGGGAGGAGATCCGCGACGATGAGGCCGACGATGAGCAGATGCGGAATGGCCAGCAGCCACTTG
>DASVEX010000222.1:0-2770 GCA_036380335.1 Propionibacteriaceae bacterium
CGGTGCGTTTCCCCGGCCCAGCCGGGGAGCTACAAGGAGCCTGGGCCGCGGCGACCGACCCGAAGGGCGTCCTGCTCGTCATTCACGAGAACCGCGGCCTCACCCCGCACTTTTTTGACTTGGTGGGGCGATTCGCGAAGGAAGGCTACTCGGCGCTTTGCGTAGATCTGCTCTCCGCTCAAGGCGGCACAGCGTCGCTCGAGGATCCAGCGGCCGCACCGACCACGCTGGCGAACACACCGCCCGAGCAGCTGGTTGCAGACCTCCAGGCTGGCATCGATGAGCTTGAGCGGCGAGTGCCTGATGCGAAGGTCGGTGTGGTTGGTTTCTGCTTCGGCGGTGGTATGACCTGGAATCTGCTGCAAGCCGGCGAGCAGCGCCTGGCCGCCGCGGTCCCGTTCTACGGGCCCGCGCCGGAGAACCCGGATTTCGGCAAGGCCAAGGCTGCGGTCTTGGCGATCTACGGGGAGCAGGACGAGCGGGTGAACGCCTCACGCGATCGAGCTGAGGCGGCGCTCAAGGCTGCCGGACTCACCTATCAGATTCGTACATTCGCGGGCGCGGGTCATGCCTTCTTCAACGACACCGGGCCTCGCTACAACGCGGAGGCGGCTCAGCAGGCGTACCAGGAGGTTTTGGACTGGTACGGCCAACACCTGTCCTGACCGCTAGAACGAACCGATGAGGATCTCGCCCGCCGGCCGATAGGTGCCGATCACGACTCCGGTCGTGGAGACCGTGCTGTCTGCGAGCTTCAGCCCAGCCGGGATGACCCCGTCGGAGAACAGCCGCTTACCCGACCCGAGCACGACGGGGAAGACCCAGAGTCGGTACTCGTCGATCAGCTTGTGGCGCAGCAACGTCTGGATCAGATTGCTACTGCCGTGCACTTGCAACTCCGGCCCATCTTGTTCCTTGAGCGCCGCGAGTCCTGCAGCCGCATCACCGTCGATCAACAGCGAATTGCTCCACTCCAGCGTCGGATGACTGCGGGATGCGACGTACTTGGTGGCGTCGTTGAATACCTGGCCGCCTTCCTCCTGCGGCGCGGTAGGCCAGTACGCGGCCATGATGTCGTAGGTCTTGCGACCGAGAACCATCGCGAACGGTCTGCTCGTCGCCTCCTCCATGACCTGGCCCATCCGGTCGTCCCAGTAGTTAACCGACCAGCCGCCGTACGCGAAGCCACCCTCGTCGTCCTCGCCAGGTCCGCCCGGTGCTTGCATCACCCCGTCCAAGCTCAGGAATGTGCTCACGATCAGCTCTCGCATCCGTTGTGTCCCTTCGATCGGTGTGCAATCCTCCAGCGCCTGCCCGTCAGGCGTAGACGCTGGTCCTTCACACAGCCTCTCTCGCTGCGCCGCTAGTCATCCAGGCTGCCCATGCTCAGGTTGACGGTAGTCCCGGTCATACCGCTCGCCATGTCGGATGCAAGGAAGACCGCCATGTTTGCCATCTCCTGCAGCGTCGAAAGCCGGCGCGTGTGGGTCCTGCTGGCCAGCAACTGTTCGAACTGTTCCCACGTCATGCCCGATGCTGTGGCGTAGCTCTCGAAGGATTGCTTGATCCTGTCTGTCTCCGGCATCCCTTGTGGTCGTAGCCCGACTACGCGAAGGCCCTGAGGTGCGAGCTCTGCTGACAGACCCCTGGTGAGTGCCTCTACGGCGGCCATCGCCGCACCACCGCCACCGATGAACGGGGTGCCCGTTCGCGAAGGAGTCGACGTGATGGTCATGATCACCCCCGATTTGTTCGCGACCATCTGCCGGGCGGCCATCCGGGCGGTCAGGAAGTACGACCTCGTGTACGTCGCAATCGGCAGGGAAAACTGCTCGAGATCCAGCTCGACGAGAGGCGCGCGAGTCTTCGGATTCGGGATGCCGACGGCATTGAACGAGATGTCGAGGCGGCCAGCCTTATCGATCACGGACCGTAGATGATTGTCCACAGCCTTTTCGTCGAGAGCGTCAACTTCCGCGACGTCGGCGGAACCGCCGGTGGCAGCTATCTCATTACCGACGACTTCTACGGGTGCCCGGTGGCGCCCGGTGAGAAAAAGCGTCGCCCCCTCCCGCGCAAACGCGCGCGCCACCGCGCCGCCAATAGCACCTCCGGCTCCGTAAACCACCGCAACCTTGTCCTGCAGCAGCATCTCTGATTCCTTTCTCCGTTTGTGATGCAGACACCACGACACCGAAAAAGTGGGCGCACCAACGCCCGGGTTGCAAACCGTGCAGACCATCAGAAAGCTACGTGTACCTAATCCCTTCCAGGGCACTAGGTTGCCTCATTGAGCCAGGGTTAGTCTTCGAAGCGTGGCCACCGTTCTCGCTGACCGACCTACGCCGGTAAGCCGGGTGTGGTCGGGCAGCAAGATCATTGCCGAAGATCTGACCGGTGAAGACCTCAGCGATGTACTAGAGCTCCATTCCGATGCTTCCGCATGGTGGGTGTTGCCACGAGACCACGATTACGGAGCGGTCGAGGTACGCCATATCGCGCACGCTCTTGATCTTGATGAGCCGGCGATCAGGGATCTACTCGCGGAAGACAGACGCGCGAAGTTCGATGTGACCGGCCAGGCACGCTTGGTGATCACTAATGCGGTCTCTATCGACAAGGACAGCTCACGGATCAATGTCTATCCGGTCTCCATGATCGCGACCGATCGTGCGGTGATCTGTCTGGTCGATCCAAACCCCGATTTTAGTCCCGCCCAGATCTTCTGCCACAAGGAAGAGATCATTGCCAAGGGCGGCATCGAGGCAGC
>DASVEX010000223.1:0-4500 GCA_036380335.1 Propionibacteriaceae bacterium
AGTGGGGCAGTGACGCCTGGAGCATCGCGTACCCAGAGCAACGCGACCTGAAGAGGAGTGAAGTCCAGCCCTTCGGCTGCTCGGACCACCGCCTCCACAACGCCGCGGCTACGGGGTTCCAGGTAGGGCTCGACAAACCACGCGAAGTGATCAGTCGCTGCCCGCGAACCGCGCGGCGTGCCGTTGCGATACTGCCCGGTTAGTACGCCGCGGCCGAGTGGTGACCACGGGAAGAAACCCATGTCAAAAGCGCGGACAGCGGGGAGCACCTCGACCTCGGCCCGGCGGGCGAGCAGGGAGTATTCGACCTGCGCGCTGATGAGCGGCGTACGGCCAGGAAATGCCCTCTGCCAGGTGGCAGCCTGGGCCGTTTGCCACCCCACGAAGTTCGATACCCCGGCATAGCGCACTCGGCCTGTTGAGACAGCGTGATCAATCGCCTCCAGCGACTCCTCTAAGGGCGCGTCTCCCCAGGCATGGATCTGCCACAGGTCGATGTAGTCACTCTGCAGCCGCCGCAGCGATCCCTCAAGATCACGAAGCAGAGCCCGGCGCGAGGTGTCGACGATGCGCTTGCCGTTCCTGATCACGAACCCGGCCTTGGTCGCAATGACCACTTCGTCCCGGATTCCCTGCTCGCGTACCAGCCGGCCGACGATGCGCTCGGCGTCGCCCGCCGCGTACGCAGCGGCAGTGTCGATCAAGGTGCCGCCGGCCTCGCAGAACATTTCGAGCAGCGCATGGGCATTCTCGGCCGGGGTGTCGCGGCCCCAGGTCATGGTGCCGAGGCCGAGCCGGGACACCCGCAGCCCGCTGCACCCGACCAGCCGAGTTTCCATGGGGAGACCCTAACGGCCTAGCGGATGGAGCGAGCGCCAGCGAGCGAAGCAGTCCGGCATGGAGCGAGCGCCAGCGAGCGAAGCAATCCAGTACGGAGCGAGCGCCAGCGAGCGAAGCAATCCAGCCGCTAGCGTGGCTGCCATGCGTCTAGGGCTCAACCTCGGCTATCTGGTCGGATCCGATGACCCGCACGGGCAGCTGCGGCTGACTCAACATGCCGAAGCCCTTGGCTTCTCGGTGGTCTGGGCGGCCGAGGCGTACGGCTCGGACAGTCCGACCATCCTTGCCTGGCTCGCTGCCCAGACGTCGACGATTCATGTCGGCTCGGCGATCATGCAGATTCCAGCCCGAACTCCCGCGATGACAGCGATGACGGCGGCGAGTCTGGATGTGCTGACCGGTGGCCGTTTCCGGCTGGGAGTCGGTGTCTCCGGGCCACAGGTCTCCGAAGGCTGGCATGGAGTGCGGTTCGACAAGCCGCTGAGTCGTACCCGGGAATACCTCGCGATCGTCACTGCAGCGCTGTCGGGGTCGACGGTGACCTTCGATGGCGAGCACTACCAGATCCCGCTGCCGGATGGCGCTGGCAAGCCGCTCAAACTGACCATCACGCCAATCAGCTCGCACATTCCGATCTACCTCGCAGCGATCGGACCCCAGAATCTCGAGCTGGCTGGCGAACTGGCCGACGGCTGGCTGGCCATCTTCTACGCCCCGCAGTTCGCGACCGAACACCTAGAGCGGGTGCGATCAGGCCGTGCCCGGGTCGGTAAGGGTCTCGATGGTTTCGATGTCGTACCCAGCGTGCCACTGGTTGTCGGCGCCGACCCGCGCAGCTGCGCCGATCACGTCCGAGGCTATGCGGCGCTTTATCTGGGTGGCATGGGCAGCCGTGAGCAGAACTTCTACAACGCGCTCGCCGTGCGGATGGGCTTCGGCGAAGCCGCGGCGGCGGTTCAGGACCTCTTTCTGACCCGGCGGCAACGTGACGCCATGGCCGCTGTGCCGTTCGACTTCATCGATCAGACCTCACTTCTGGGCGATCGGGATCGCATCGCTGAGGGGTTCGCACTGCTCGCCGCATCCGGAGTAACGACCTGTGCCGTGGTGCCGTACGGCGACTCGGTTGAGGAAAAGCTCAACGCACTTACTGTCGCAGCCGAGGCGTTGAACCGTTCGGGAGTAGCGTCCTAGTTCGATCAGCCTGCCAACGTCGGCGGCAATGGAGTGAGCACCCCTGTGATCAGCAAAAGGGCCACCAGTGCGCCCAGCGCGATGCGATAGATCACGAAGGGCAGGAACGTGTGCGTGCTCACGTAACGCAGCAACCAGGCGATCACCGCGTAACCGATGACAAAAGAGATCAGCGTCGCCAGCGCGATCGGCCCCCAGGCCGGACGGACTGGGTCAGCAGAGATGTCCGCGAGTTTGAACAGCCCGGAGCCGACGACGGCTGGAATAGCGAGCAGGAAGGAGAATTTTGCTGCTGCCACACGCTGATACCCGAGAGCGAGTCCGCCCGCGATGGTTGCACCGGATCGGGAGACGCCAGGAATAAGAGCGAGTGATTGCACCAATCCGAGAAAGAGACCGTGCCGCCACGTCATGGATTCCAGCGGGCGGGCGTTCGCGGCAATTTGATCGATCACGCCGATGATGATGCCGAAGCCGGCGAGCATCGCTGCGGTGGTCCAGAGGTTACGCAGACCATGATCAATAGCGTCCTGGAAGATCAGCCCGAGAACCACAATCGGAATCGAGCCAATGATCACCAGCCAACCGAGTCGTGCCTCCACATCATTGCGCGGAATCTTGCCGGTCAGCGAGAGCGTCCAGCTCTTGATGATCAGCCAAATGTCCTTGCGAAAGTAGATGATCACAGCGCTCTCGGTGCCGAGCTGGGTGATGGCTGTGAAGGCGGAGCCCGGATCTTCGCCGCCGAAGAATTGACCGACAATCGCTTGATGAGCGCTGGAGGAGATGGGCAGGAACTCCGTGAGCCCTTGCACGATGCCAAGCACCAGTGCCTCTAGCCAGCCCATGGATACTGCTCCCTCACCTCATCGCCTCGCTCGCGCGGGTACCCGGTCCACCGTAGGGGCTGCCAACCGCAAACTGCTGGTCGGATCCTCGCTCGGGCCGTGATCCACACCACATCTGATCGGTGGCTTCAGCCGCGCCATGTAGAACTGTCTAGGTGACGATCCATCACAGCCATCCGTTTGCCGTTGGCGAGAATGACCGGAAGCCTTTGCGTCGTTTTCGGGGCCGGATGGCATCACCGGTCAGCATCTGGGCGGCCGCTGCCGGCGGTCAGCGCGCCGGCTGGACGCTCTCATCGTTCTTGGTTGCCGATGGCGATCCCGGCGAGGTGATCGGGCTGATCGACGAAGAGTCGCCGCTCGCGGACGTGCTGACCCAGACCGCGACGCTGACCGTGAACCTGCCGGGATGGCGGCAGCGGAAACTGGCCGATGCGTTCGCCGGCGTCGCCCCCGCGCCTGGCGGCCCGTTCACCCTGGCCGCTTGGCGGGACACCGATTGGGGGCCGGTACTGGAGGGCTCGCTTGGCTGGATCGGAGCGCGGCTGAAGCCTGACCCAGATCATGCAGGCTGGGGTCTCTTGCTCCGAGCTGTGGTGGAGCGAGTCGAGATCCAACCCGATCCCGCTGACGAGCTGCTGTATTACGTACGCGGCCGGTACCGTTCCCTGCCTCTCTAGCCACTCCTCTGTAGCCTCGGCGCCATGACCACTCTCCTGCTGATCCGGCACGGCCGCACTGCGGCCAATACGGCTGGGATTCTTGTTGGTCGTTCGTCAGGCGTTGAGCTGGACAAGACCGGCGTACAGCAGGCAGCCGAGCTCGCCACCCGACTTTCGGGAGTGCAGCTGCGGGCCATTGTCACCTCACCGCTGCGCCGCTGCCGGCAGACGGCTCAACCGCTGCTGGCAGCCCAGTCCAACAGCTGTTTGTTTGCCATCGAGCAGGGCCTGGTGGAGTGCGGATACGGCGAATGGACTGGCAAGTCGCTGCGAGAGCTCAGCAAAGACAAGCTTTGGCGCACGGTCCAGCAGCAACCCTCAGCCGTGCGTTTTCCTGGTGGGGAATCGATGGCGGAGATGTCAGCCAGGGCCATTGGCGCCGCCCGCGCCTGGGACGCGCGCGTTGAGGCTGATCACGGACCTGACGCGGTGTGGGCTGCGGTGTCGCATGGCGACGTGATCAAGGCCATCGTGGCCGACGCGCTCGGCCTGCACCTGGACAGTTTCCAGCGGATTGTCGTCGATCCGGCATCCATTTCGATCATTCGCTATACCGCAGCCCGCCCGTACCTGATCACAGCAAACTCCACGATGGTTGATCTCGCCGCCTATTTGTCGCCGCCGGAGCGAAAGGCACGCAGCCGTCGGACGAAGACCTCAGACGATGCGGTCCCGGGAGGCGGGCCGGGAGTGCCGGAGACGGGCAGCTGAACGGCCAGGCCGTGCAGGCGCCCGCGCGGGAATGTTTCGCAGCCGATTGAGCACCTGACTTACCCTGTTACGCATGGCGATTCTGGTGCACCGTTATGACGCGCCTGATCGGTTCGTGGCCGGCACGGTTGGTCAGCCTGGCGAACGGACCTTCTTCCTGCAGGCGCGGGAGGGAAATCGCATTA
>DASVEX010000224.1:0-5479 GCA_036380335.1 Propionibacteriaceae bacterium
CAAGACGGCAGGCGCATCAGCATGATCACGTGGCGGTAGTCGGTCAACGGGTTACCGTCAAGTATGGCCAGGCCGGTCAGCTGACACGGCTTGCTGGGCGCGGTGAAGGCGAAGTTCACGTACGGCGTATCGAAAGCCCCCAGCCCATCCAGCAGGTAGCTCGGGTTGAAACCCGCGGCCGTCACGACCGGATCACCGCCGCCGGGCTGATCAATGATCGCTTCAATGGATTCTGACGCCTGAGCTTGATCACCCGTCGCGGCTTCCAGAGTGACGAAGCCGTCACCCATCAGCATCCGCAGCGACGTGTTTCGCTCGGCGACCAAGGCGACACGCTTTGCAGCCGCAATCACCTCAGCAGTACCCACCCGGACATTCATCAGCGCTGCCGTATCCATGATGTGCCGGACCTTGGGGAACTCCCCGTCCAGCAGCCGGGTCGTCGTCTGGCGCTGTCCAGCTGGGCCGCGACCGTCGAACCCGATGATTCCGTCGCCGACACCACCATCGGAGAGACTCAGCATGATCTCTTCGCCGGCGGTCATCGAACGCGAGGTCTCGCTCAACACCCTGGCCGGCACCAGAGCGGTCGCGGAACTCTGCGGCCGGCTCGGATTCCAGGTCAGTTCCTTCAGTGCCATCCGGTATCGATCGGTGGCGAGCAGCGAGATGGTGTCGTCGTCGATCTCGACCCGTACTCCGGTAAAGACGGGCAGCAGCTCATCACGTCCGGCGGCAACAACCACCTGCGCGACGGCCTGGGCGAAGGCGGCACTCGGCACAGTGCCGGTGGCCTCGGGCATGGCGGGAAGCGAGGGGTAGTCCGCGACCGGCAAGGTCTGCAGTGTGAAGCGTGCGCTGCCGCAGATCAGCTCCATCTTGGTGTCATCGGAGGTGATATCGACCGGCTTCGGCGGCAGACTCCGGGAAATATCGGCGAGCAGCCGACCAGAGACCAGCACTTGGCCTTCGTCGGCGACCGCAGCCGTGACATGAATCTGAGCCGACGTCTCGTAGTCGAAACTGGAGAACGTGACACCCTCGGCGTCGGCGTGTACGAGTAAGCCGGCCAAAATCGGCACGCTCGGGCGTAGCGGCAGGCTGCGTGCGGCCCATTGCACGGCCTCAGCCAAAAAGTCGCGCTCGAGTCGGATTTTCACGCTACCTCCTCTGTGACCTCAGCTGATGAGGTCATCCGGCCCACAATGGGCACCGGCGATGATACCGACGCTCTGCCCCTGGGTTTGTCGAAGGGCACCAGAAATGTCGAAGGGCACCAGAAACCGCGGCCCGGCTGGTCGGGAGAGGCCACCCGGCTCGACCAGCTCCGTACGCATTCGAGCTATTTTGCGCCCTTCTCACCAGGAAGCAGTTGACGCAGATCATCGGCTGCCGCCATCACCTCATCCTGAAGCGGCCCGCACTTCTGCATGCCGTCCGGAATCGGTCCGGTGAACAACGGGCGGACTTCAAACACCAGGTCCAGCACGCTCTCGCGGGTCGGGGTGCCGCGCCGCTGCGCCATCGCATCCCCGGCCAAGCGGCTGTACTCGTTGATGCGTTCCCGCCATGCCGGATCGTCCGTGGTGTGATCGGCACGCATCTCAGCGGCAAGGGAATCGAGGGCACGTTCCAGGCGAAGTAGTTGCTCCTTGCGGCGTTCGAGGTCGAGGGTGATCGGAACGTCTTCGGGTTCCTCGCGGCCGAACCACTTGCGCAAAAAGCTCACCGATTCCTCCTTCACTGGGTGCGGCTTGGCCCTGTTTTGCCTCTTTTCACAGAGCTGAGCCATGCAGACTTAGACCCTCTTCACCTTATGTTTCTCTTGGTCGTAGTCGTAGCTGGTGTGCATGATGTGCACAACGTGTCTTTGTCCAAGTCAGAGCCCGTTCGCCCACCCGCGTACCCCTGTGTAGAACAAGAAATTACACGGGGAGGATCTTGGGATCAGCTGCCAGCGTGGCGACCGTGTCCCCTCATCGTCCCCAGCAACCCCAGTGCATGATCAAGCGTTGTCCACAAGGTTGTCCCCACTTGTGTGCTCAGCACATTCCGCATGTTTGGCGGCGGCCGCATCGAAGATCGTTTCGACGCTGGTGATCAAGAACGAGGTGCCGAGATGTCAGCGACCCGAGGCCTGCTGCTTGATCCGGTTCGTTAGCTCGGTGACCTGATTGAAGACGCTACGGCGCTCCGCCATCAGGGTGCGGATCTTACGATCGGCGTGCATCACCGTCGTATGATCACGCCCGCCGAACTGCTGTCCGATCTTGGGCAGCGACAGATCAGTGAGCTCGCGGCAGAGATACATGGCAATCTGTCGCGCAGTCACCAGAACGTGGGTGCGACTCTGGCCGCAGAGATCATCGATCGTGATGTCGAAGTACGATGCGGTCTGGGCCATGATCATCCCCGTGGTGATCTGTGCCTCTCCGCCCTCAGGAATGAGATCCTTCAGCACGATCTCCGCCAGCGCAAGATCAACCTGCTGGCGGTTCAGACTCGCGAAGGCGGTGACCCGGATGAGCGCGCCTTCCAGCTCACGAATGTTGGTCTGGATCCGGCTCGCGATGAACTCCAGCACTTCCGGTCCTGCCACCAGGCGCTCCTGGCCGGCCTTCTTGCGCAAGATCGCGATCCGGGTCTCCAGGTCCGGAGGTTGCACGTCGGTGATCAAGCCCCAACCGAATCTGCTCCGTAGCCGGGGTTCCAGATTCTCCAGCAACTTCGGTGGGCGATCGGAGGTCATCACGATCTGCTTCTGCGCGTTGTGCAGCGTATTGAAGGTATGGAAGAACTCTTCCTGGGTCTGTTCCTTCCCCTCCAAGAACTGGATGTCGTCGATCAGCAGCACGTCGACGTCGCGATATCGGCGCCGGAAATCCGCTCCTCTGTTTTGACTGATCGCGTTGATGAAGTCGTTGGTCAGTTCCTCTGTCGAGACATAGCGAACCCGAACCCGATCGAAATAGTTGCGCACATAGTGGCCCAGGGCATGCAAGAGATGCGTCTTGCCCAGTCCTGATTCCCCATAAATAGTCAGTGGGTTGTAGGACTTGCCTGGATTCTCGGCGACAGCGATCGCGGCCGCATGCGCGAAGCGATTCGAACTTCCGATGACGAACGTCTCGAAGGAATACTTCGGGTTGAGGCGCGAGTCACTGTCACGCCGTGATCGCAGTCCTTCGCTGTCTCGGTACGTATCGCGATCCTGGTACGCCGACTCGACATTGGCCGCTTCTGGTCGTGCTCGCCGGGGCTGGGGCCCGTTCTCACCACCGAAGTGTTGCTTGCCGTACGGCTGCGGACCCGAAAAGCCTTCGTCGCCGTAGCCCGGCTGGGTGCTGTGACTGTTCTCGCGGTAGCCCTCGTGAGCGTAGTCCTGGTGATTGCCCGAGTCTGAGAACTGTCGAGGGCGGCCTGGCTCGGATGCCTCGTCGTAGGCTCCCTCATCGCCAAAGTCCTCATCGGCCGGTTTCAAGGACTCGTCAACGATCACAGCCAGTTGGATGGCCCGCCCGAAGTAACCGGATAGCAGACTCTCGATGTCGCTGCGAAAGCGGTTCTCCAGTTGGTTGCGGGTAAAGATGTTGGGGACCGCGACCATCAACATGTCCTGGTGCAGCGCAACCGGTTGGCCTGTGGTGAGCCAGCGACGCAAGCCTGGTGACGAAGATGAGTAAAGATGGTCCCAGGCCAGATTGGTCGATTCGGCGGCGTTCTCAGAAGGTTCGCTCACTGGTGACTCCGCAATCTTCGGGGCAATCCTCGTGCGTCCGACCTCGACGCGGATACGCGAAGCAAAGATCTGCTGTTGTCTGTGCCTTTGCCCTGCCGCGCAGGCACGTCGGGGACTGCAACCTCTCTTACTTCCACACAGATGTCCACAGAGTGTGCACAAATGCCCCAACAACCGGTTTCGCCTCCCACCGTCCCCCGGCATCGAGGTTGACGAATGAACGTCGCCGGCTGCGGTAGCTGAGTGAAATCTGTGAGGCGAAGCGCGACGCTAGCAACCGGAGCGGCGCTCTGCAAGCGAGTCGGCAATATTCGCCAGGTTGTTCGGCGTGTCCGCTGGACACCGAGGGGCTCGCTCAGCTCACGAGGATCGCACTCTTGGAGTCGTCGCCTTCCTCCCTGACTCGCGGACGAAAGAACGTGCCCGCTCGCTCGTTCGTCCAGGACAGCGGCGCGACAGCTGTGTGCATTGCTCGCTTCGCTCAGCGGAGCGCGATTATCAACGCTCGCATCTGCCATCCCTTCAATCCCCCCAAGTCGCGCCCGGCCAGGCTTGCGTTAGCCGGGTTTGCATCAGTTTGACCGGTTTGGCGGTGCCCCGTACCGTTAGAAGGTCGCTTCCATAGCGGCCGCTGCCACCTGCTCGCCCCGCCTGCGATGCGTGCCGTGTGAGCACCGTACCTGAATTGTGACCACTCTGAAGGTTTGGGAGTTTTCCCGTGAGCAAGCGCACGTTCCAGCCGAGCAATCGACGTCGCAGTCGTACCCATGGTTTCCGTCTGCGGATGCGGACCCGCGCCGGCCGCGCCGTCATGTCGGCCCGGCGCCGCAAGGGCCGCGCCCGACTGTCCGCCTGAATCTCCTCGATCAACGACAGTGCTGCCGCGATCGCTGAGAATGCGTAGCTCGAAGGAATTTCGGCGGACGACGCGGCGGGGGGTGCGCGTGAGTCGGCCAACGCTCGTCGTCCATGCTGTGCATCTCAACGGGCATCTCAACGGGCATCTCAATGGGCATGCTGACGAAGGGCCGCGAGTCGGGTTTGTCGTTAGCGGTGCTGTGGGGAATGCGGTCATCCGCAATCGCGTCAAGCGACGCTTGCGGCATCTTGCGGCTGCTCATGTCACGAATAGTTCGGCTGGTATCGGGCCAGAAAAGGCTGGCGAGGGGAAGATTGGGATTGTGGTACGCGCACTGCCGCGAGCGGCGACCGATCCGGCTGAGCTGCCGACAGATTTCGGATCCGCATGGCATGAGGCGATGTCCCGCCTGACGGGTCGCGGTGTCCGATGAAGTATCTGCTGATTGGTCTGCTCAAGCTCTATCGGCTGTTGATAAGCCCTTTGTACGGCAATGTGTGTCGGTACTACCCCAGCTGTTCGGCGTACGCGTTGCGCGCGGTTGAGGTCCATGGGGCCGCCCGTGGTAGCTGGTTGGCTGCGCGACGGCTGCTCCGGTGCCATCCTTGGGCCCGGGGTGGGTACGACCCCGTACCGGGAACCCCTGAATTCGACGAAGAGATGCGGGAGCAGGCACAGCGGTCAGGAAGAATGGATGAGGTTACCGAGCTGGCGTCACGACGAGGTGTGAGTTGATGGATCTATTGCTGATTCCGATGTCGATCTGGGATCCCTTCATCGCCGTCGGCAGCGCGATCATGCAGCCGCTCTACTGGGTGGTCTCGGGCATTCTCGTGCTGGCGCACTCCATCTTTTCGCCGCTGCTGGGCGCCGACAACGGG
>DASVEX010000225.1:0-2538 GCA_036380335.1 Propionibacteriaceae bacterium
AGTGCCGCTCCCGATAGCGCGCCACCTGCAACGGGTTGATCGCATAGACCAGATAGCCGGTCGCCAGCAGTGCCTGCACCCACGGGCCGCGGTCGGTCTCGATCCCCACCAACACCTGATCCGGCTCACCTGAAGGATCCAGATGCTCAGCGATCAGCTCGTGAAGCAGCGTGACCCCGGCCAGACCCTCAGGCAACCGCTTCCGGACCAGCAGCCTCCCGGCTTCGTCTTCGATCTCAATGTCGTGATGGGCCTCAGCCCAATCGTCGCCGATGAACAGCATCCGATCTCCTCCCTCATGATCACCATGAACCAAGCCACGGAGAAGACCTGCTACGACCTAATGGATCAGTGCTCACCGGCACGACATCCCACCAGCACTACCGGCCTCCTCACCACCTGCCGGGCGCACGATCTTGTCATAGACCTCAACAAGGCCGGGGAAAACGGAGTGCTGACCGGCAGCCAGCTCGGACAACAGCATGCCCCGAGAAGCAGCTGTTGCAGTCCCATTAGGTGAAGGCGGCAGCCATTAGCTGACCGATTTCCCAGCGAGCACGCACCCGTTGCAGGGCAGTGAGATCAGTCTGGAGATCGCCATCGCCGACAATCAGATCGGCGTCATAGCCCTTCCGGAGCAGCCCCTTCCGATGCTTCAGCCCACAAACACGGGCCGCTTCCGAAGTGGCCGCGGCGACAGCTTCCCCCGGTGAGAAGCCTGCGTCCTCGAGCTGCGACACCCCACGGTGAAGGTTCCCATGAGCCACTCAGGGACCGATTCCGGCGTCAATTCCGGTGACAATGCGTACACCTCCGGCGTGTAGTCGATGCAGCATGTCAACGCGACGCTCGCGCATCCGCTGTGGAGTCCATCCGGTGGCCGCGATCAACTTTCGGATAGCTGGCGGAGCTTGGCTGAGATCCATTTGCGGATTGGGCTTGAGCACACCGCTAATGGCGATGTCCCGATCGGCAATGCTGGCGACAAGTTCCTCGGAGAGTACGGATCCCTTCTCGGTCAGGCAGCTGCAATGTTCGATGCAGTCAACCCCAGCATCGACCGACTGCTCGACCGCTGCCAGGCTGTGCGCATGCGCCGTGATCGGCAGTCCGGCTTCATGGGCCAGCGCAACCAGCAAGTGCATCTCGTCGGCACTGAACTGAGTTCCCATGACATCGGTTCCGGTGTGGTCATGCCGCCACTGGCCATCACCTTGCCGACTTCAACCCCGCGCTGGACGCGCTCCCGCATGGCTGCGATGAGCGTTACTCCGACTGGAACCGTGAACAGCGCGACCAGATACCAGCGCACCGGGACCCACCAGCGCACGCTGCGCCGAGCAAGATCAACAACGCCGTCGCGCCCAGCGAGCGCTCCAGTGACCACAAATGCACCGAGACCGACACCGAGCACACCTCCCAAGAATCCGTGTAGCGGCAGGTCGAACGGCAAGACCTCGGCCTCCGCAATCGGCCGGATCGCCGCGGTCAGAAAGCCGGCCCCGAGACCGATCACCATGAACGTCAGCACGGGATGCCGTACGACCACGCGGAGCAGAGCCGCCATCAATGCATTCTGTCGCTACCGAGCCTGGTGAACCCAGAGCTGGTCGAGCATCGGGCGGTCGTGAATGCCCGCCGGCGGGGGCAACCAGTAGTGATACCTACTTCTCTGGCCGTTGCTACACGAGAGAATCTTCGCAGCGGGCGACCAAGATCAAGATACAGATCCAGCGCCTAGCTCGGCGGAGCAGCTCCTGTGCTCCACGCCCGCTCGTGCTCCGTACACCCCGGTTCCGGAGCCGATCACATTGACCCCGCGTCCCGCCCAGCGCCGCGTGAGGTACTCGGTGAGGACATCGAGCGGACTGGTCGCCACGAGACAGACGCGAGGAAGTCCACCCACCTCGACATGCCCAGCGACCTCCTCGCAAATAGCGAGATTCGCCCGTGCCAGGTCGAGTCGGGTCTGACTGGAAGCGGTATGACCACCGAACGCCATAACGAGGACATCTTCGGGTTCGACGGCAGTCAAGGGCGCCCGCGAATCTCGCACGGCTCGAGCATGGGCAACGCGTGACTCAGATCGAGAGCCTCTCCCTGGGCGTAACTCTCGGTTCGGTCATAAATCGTCAATCGCGTGACGAGTCCGTCACGGACGATTGCCCGCGCACACGACGCCCCAACGCGGCCTGCGCCGATAACCCCAACAGTGGTCATGACTCGAGAACCATCCAGACTCATCGTCCCTCGGATCGTACTAATCGATCGGCCCGGCTGTGAGATCGACGGTCCTATGCATCCAACGCCGCGACGGCGCCGAAACAGAGCTCGATGGGCTCGCTGCGGGTCTCAGATGGTCGAGAGTTACCTCTGCCGGCCAGGAATGCCCAGTTCGCGACCTCGGTAGAACGCTTCCCGGGCCTCGAGCACGTACGGCCCCATTGCTTGGCGACGCCGTTTCTCGGCCTGCGAGTCTCGCCAGGCGTCGCATGATTCCTTTGAGTCCCAGAAGGAGACGCCGATGATCTCTTGGCC
>DASVEX010000226.1:0-7924 GCA_036380335.1 Propionibacteriaceae bacterium
TGGGCAGGCTGTGATGGGTTGTTTACGCCCGCCGCGCTCGGACCGCTCCTTGATATCGCCAACCAGATAGATGGCGAGCTACTCCAACTCTGCCGCGCTGAGGCGAAAAGAGATCAGCTGTACGGCGCCTTGCTAAGACAACTCGGCAACTTGCAGAGTCTGACCGTTGTGGTCATCGAGGATGTCCACTGGGCTGATGAAGCAACGCTGGATCTGCTGAATTACCTCGGCCGTCGGATCCAACACCTACCAGTCCTGCTCTTGGTCACATATCGCGACGACGCCCTAGTGCCCAACAATCCGCTGCGGCTCACACTCGGAGCGTTGGCGAGCCAGCGAGCGACCCGTCGGCTTGGCCTACCACCGCTATCGGCGGCCGGCGTCGCGACCCTGGCAAAAGGTACGACGATTGACGCTGCTGGATTGCACCGGCTGACGGCGGGCAATCCTTTCTTCGTCACCGAAGCGTTGCAGGCTGACAGCGCCGCCCTCCCGGTGTCAGTTCGCGATGCGGTCCTTGCCCGCACGAGGACGTTGAGCGCGTCGGCACGTGATGCCCTCGATACCGCTGCCCTGATCGGGGCCCGGATGCAGTCGGAGCTGCTGCTTTCCTTGATCGACAATCCGTTCTTCGTGGATGAGCTGATCAGTCACGGTCTGTTGATCAGGGACGGAGATGATCTTAGATTCCGCCATGAGATCGCCCGAGTCGCGATCGAAGCGGCCATCCCTCCGTATCGAAAGGCGGCCATTCATACCAAGATCATGGACGCGCTGCTTACGTCGGGCTGCGATGACGATGCGCGCTTGGCCTTCCATGCCGAAGGTGCTGGCAGAGCTGACTTAGTCCTCCGGTACGGGCCTCGCGCCGCACGTCGTGCCTCTGAACTGTGGTCCCACCGGGAGGCCGCAGCGCAGTACGATCGGGCGCTGCGATCGGCTCCGGAGAGCGACAGCCGCACTCGGGCGGAACTGTCGGACGCTCTGGCACACGAATTGGCGCTGCTGGATCGCTGGGAGGAGTCGGCGGAGACACGTATCGCCGCTGTGGAGCTGTGGCGTACGGTCGGGGATCCTCGGCGTGAGTCGCAATCGATGCGGGAAGTCTCCAAAGCGATGTGGCGACTATGCCGTGGCCAGGATTGGTTGCAAGCGGCCGAGGCCGCCTTGGCCCTTGCCGAGCCGCTGGGCCCGAGCCCAGAATTAGCACGGGCGTACGAAGGTATCGGGCTGGCCCGACAGGCGCGCGAGATGGCAGAGCAGTTCAAGCTCACTGACGTGGGGAGCGACGCTCTCGATACCGAGGCATGGCAAATCCGAGGCATGGGTGGTGACTGGACCTTGCCTATGCAGGTTGCACTTGAGGTTGCGTTAGCTGGCGGCCACGAGGAGCAGGCGGGCCGGGCGTTCGCCTCCGCGTACATGATGTATGGCGACGAGCTCCGATTTTCCGAAGCCGAGCGGTCATACGGCGAGGCATTGGCCTACTGCGAGGAGCACGACATCGGCACATTTGCGGTGTGTTTGCAAGGCCAGCGCACGGCCATACTGGAGCACAGCGGACGCTGGGACGAATGCCTGTCGCTCGGTCATGCGCTGCTCGAGCTTCACGCCCTCTCCCCGTGGAACCGCCTGAGACCACTGTGTAGCACGGCGAAGGTGATGGCTCGCCAAGGCCAACCGGGGTTTTGGCCATATCTGGACGAGGCAATGGGATCCGCGATACGACTCGGGGAATCTCACTGGCTTAGACCCGTCGGAATTGCCAGAACCGAGGCCTACTGGCTCGAGGGTCGCTTGGACGCGGCCATCTCTGAACTGGATCGGGTCCGTACCTTCTCGTCTGCTGCCGTTGCTGCGATGCCGGTTACGGCCGCGGCCGGTGTTACTGCCGTCGATCGCTGCTGGATGGCTCTATGGATGCGGCGTCTCGGCGGGACAACGCAAGCCGTTGATATTGAGCCATTTGCCTCACAGCTGGCAGGTGACGGCGAGCGGGCTGCGATGCTCTGGGATCGATTGGGCTGTCCTTACCAAGCCGCGTTGGCGTTGTTGGACACCAAAGAGGAGATTCATCTTCGAGAGTCGTTAGCAAGGCTTGTTGATCTTGGTGCCGACGCGGCGGCTCGCGTGGTGCGCCGTACGATGCGCGATCTCGGAATCCGCTCCATTCCCGCAGGTGCGCGTACCGCCGCACGGGCACATCCGCGAGGCCTGACCGTACGCGAGCAAGAGATCCTCGACCTTCTTTCTCAAGGTCAGTCCAACGAGGAGATCTCAGCAAGATTGTTCATTTCGGTGAGGACAGTCGAGCACCACGTGTCCGCAATTCTCGGCAAACTCGGCGCCACCACGCGTAAGGGCGCCGCCGAGAGGGCGCTCAAGCTGGGTCTTACCAACGGACCGAGTATCGGTATAGGTACCGGTATCTTGACGGTCACGAAATCTAGGTAGTCGTCTCGCCAATATGGGAGATCAGCTCCCATCAATGGCAGGTCACGCTCTCCTACGGTCGTTTCAAACTTCCGACCGAAGGAGGAGCCATGCCGCTCTACATGGATGTCCACAGCCTCGACGGTGCAGTGACCTTCGATGACGTGGGCAAAGCTCACCAGGCTGACCTGCAGACCCAGGGAGGCTACGACGTCAGCTATCTGCGCTACTGGGTGGACGGTAAGCACGGAAAGATCTTTTGCCTCGTTGAGGCCCCCAACGCCGACCTAGCGGCGACAGTTCATCGCGAGGCGCACGGTCTCGTCGCTGAAGAGATTTACGAAGTGCAGGAGGGATCATGAAACTGCTCCGCACTCTTGCAGTTGCGAGCGCCAGCGCCGCCCTGATCATGGGTCAAGCGGTTGCCGCATTCGCATGCGAGCAACACGAAACCGCAGCCTTGACTGCCCCGGCTCGCTCGGCTACGGCGAAATACCACAGCCTCAACGTCGCCAAGAAAGGCGGTTATTCGATCTTGGCCGATGCTGCCGGAATCACCTGCATCGCCGAGCCGAATATGGGTGCCATGGGAGTGCACTACGTCAAAGGTGATCTGGTGAAGAATCCCGCGATCGATGCCACGCATCCCGAAGCCCTGGTCTATGCGCCTGATCGGCATGGCCGCCTGCACTTGGCCGCGCTGGAGTATGTCGTGATCAAGTCCGACTGGGAATCCAGCCAACCGCAGCCAGGGGTCGGAAGCTGGGTTACTCCGGCACCGCCGATGCTCTTCGGGCAGCATTTCATGTTGACCGACGCACCCAACAGGTACGGTCTGCCGCCGTTCTATTCACTGCATGCCTGGATCTGGAAGGGCAACCCTGCTGGCACCTTCGAGATGTGGAACCCGAGCGTGCACTGTGATGCGACCTAGGGCCTACGACTTCTGACGGCCGGTGTCAGCGCACGCGTCTGACACTCGGCACCACTTGCTCGGACTTCGCACCTTCAGCGCAGAAGTCGCGATGTCCGAGTGAGTGCTGCTGGCGTACGCCGCCAAGAGAGTCCAGCAATGCGGCGCTGCAGTTGCGTTGGTGGGTCAGAGGGCGCGACGTTGGGCGACGAGGGGGCAGAGGAACGGGTCCTTGCCTTTGAGTCCGACCGTGTTGAGGTAGCCGATGACGGTCCGGTAGGACTTCCACAGGCTGGTCTGGGTGTAAGGGACCCCTTCGTCGGCACAGTAGGTCGCCACCAACGATTGGATCTTGCGGAGATGAGGCCGGGCCATGGAGGGGAAGAGGTGGTGTTCGACCTGGTAGTTGAGGCCGCCCATGAAGATCGAGATGAGCGCTCCTCCGGTGATGTTGCGGCTCATCAGCACCTGTCGGCGCAAAAAATCCAGTTTGAGTTTCGGGGATACCAACGGCATGCCGATGTGGTTGGGGGCGAACGAAGACCCCATGTAGAGGCCGAACACGGCAAGCTGCACAGCCAAGAAGGCTGCCGCCTTGCCCGGCGGCAGCACCGCGAGCACCAAAGCGGCCAACCCACCAAGGCGGACAGTCAGGAAGGCGATCTCGACCCAGCGGCGCTCGACTTTGCCCCGGCCGAGGACTCGCTTGAGGCCGTCGGTGTGCAGAGACAGCCCCTCGAGCAAGAGCAGCGGGAAGAAGTACCAGCCCTGATGAGCGACCAGCCACCGTAGCAGCCGGTTGCGGTGCCGGGTGGCCATCGCCGGAGTCATCGCAATCGCCCGTAAGGCGATGTCGGGGTCGGCGCCCTCCTTGTTGGGGTTCGCGTGGTGACGGGTGTGCTTACTTTGCCACCAGCCGTAGCTCATTCCCACCAGGAGGTTCGCGATGATCATGCTGACCCAGTCGTTCCAGCGGCCGGACTTGAAGATCTGCCGATGTGCGGCGTCGTGGCCGAGAAAGGCGATCTGGGTCATAGCGACAGCCAAGACTGCGGCGCTGGCCAGTTGCCACCAAGAGTCGCCGATCCATATGAAGGCCGCCACCCAAAGGGCCAGGAGAACGACAGCGCCGATCAACTTGGCCCAGTAATAGCCGTAGCGGCGGCGCATCAACCCCATCTCATGCACGGTGCGAGTCAACGCCGTGAACGAACTCCCAGGCTTGGTAGACCGCGACGCGCGGCTCCGTGGGTTGGCGTCTGGGGACGCCGGCCTGGCGTGGGCAGGGGTATCAGAAGCCGATGTATCCGACGGTTGAAGTAGTAGAGAAGTCAAAGGAAAGGGCTCATTCAAGGCAACTATCCGGGTATGTGCCTGGGCGGCAGCTAAGGATCGCTCGTGAGGCGCGGCTTGGAGAGCAACGGCGCCTCCGGCCCCAGGCCGACTGCAATGTTCAGTACCAAAAGTTTACGACATAAACCTCCGGTTATCTAATGACTGATCTGAGGCACGGCCTCCAGGACATCAAAGTTCGAATCCGACAGCTCGGCTCGCGGTCCGGCTCGTCGACGAAGCCGTCCACCAAGCCCGCGGCCGTCAAGAACACCCGTCTGATTAGGTCTCACACCGGCGGCAGCGTACAGTCAAAATTCGGCGCAGCATAACCGACGATTTCTTATCCGTGCAGCTGCGATCCTCGCGGTCCGGTGTCTATATCGGGCTGATCCAGGCAAAATTACTCAGCGGACGGGTCCGCTTCTACGGAGCATCACTGTGGATCTCACCACAGTTCTCTTCACCCACATTCACCTATTCAGCAAGAGCATCAGCCTCGACAGCAATGCCCGCGACGACGGTCTTGACGCGTCGCTTGCCGCTTTGACCGCCGTCGTCGAAGCCGCCGTTCCCTCTTACCTCGGTCTACAGATCACGATTGGCCAGAACGGACATCCGGTCACGCTGACCCGGATCGCACCCCATCGCACGGCGACGACCTCGGCGCGACTACCGCTCACGGTCCTCGGGCCCAGATTCGACGCTGAAAGCCGGGTCACTTTGTACGCCGCCACCGCCGGCGCCTTCGTCGACCTCGCGGCCGACCTCAGCTACGCCCTCCACCTGCCCACCTGCACTGACCGATTCACCAACGCAGGCAATTCAGACGGCGATGATCAGCGGCCCGGCCAGGTCAGGAGCGATCGGCGAATCACCCTCGATGCCGATTTGCCGCCAAGCCGCCTGGCTTCCGGGGTGTCCGGGCTGTCCGAGCTTTCGACTATCAACCGGGCCATCGGTGTTCTGATCGGCTACGGCGAGCATCCCGACGACGCCGCCGACAACCTCCGCCGCGATGCCTCCCGCGAGGGCCTCGAACCCCACAGTTATGCCGCCCGGCTTCTCGGAAGGGAGCGAGCAGAGCGCGACACCAATCCACGACGTCAGGTGGTGACGTCCGCCGGCAACGTGGACGACGCGGAACGCCGACCGTCAGCCCTGCGCTGGCGCCGGGTTCGGAGTCTCAGCACGCGCATTCCTCTTCACTCGTCCCGCCCCAGGCGCCGTGGTCGACGGCGGGCAAAACAACCCATTCCAGGCACAGGAAGCGATGGATCCTCGCTGGGCGCAGTCACCACCCAGCCACCGCGGTAGCGACCCGGGCCGGCAAACGGTGCGGGATCGTGACGTCAACTTGATGCGCGGCTGGTCGGCCTGCGGCTGACCGGCAGCGCCCCGCCCACAACGCGCCGACCGGCAAGCGGACCAGACTGAGCTCAGTCTTGACTGGCCTCCGGCCACGGGTTCTTTCGGCAAGCCCCGAGGCCTTTGGTTTGCTGCATCATCACCGGCGCCAGTCTGCCGGGACCGGGGCAGTCCACGTGGTGCTTCCCCAATGCGTGCCCGAACTCGTGATTGACCAGATACCGCTGGTAGTTGGTCAGATCCGAGCCGTACGAATCGGCGCCGAGCAGCCAACGTTTGGCGTTCAGCACCACCCGATTGCCGTTCTGGCAGGACACTTCGCCACGGGTCAGGTACGGCGCACAGAGTCGGTCGGTCGTCTTCGGCGTCACGATGTAGGCGTGCAGCGAGGCAGGCTGTCCGACAGGAGTGAGCTCAAACCGCCAGCGACGGGTGGCTCGCCAGCTGCGTTTGTCGTCCAGCACTCCCTGGATCAGAACCGCGGCCTTGTCAGGTTCGATGGGCAAGCCATCTTCTACCCGCACGTCATAACGGATCCGGGTGCCGTACGAGGTGGTTGGTTGGATTGCTTGCTTCGCCGCTTGGTATGTCCCGGGCCCGCTTTCCGGCACCATCGCCTCATCCAAGCCCTTCGCTTGCAACTTGGCCGGCCTCATGCTCGTAGTCGGCGAACCGGCAGGGTAAGCGCCGGCGCGTGGAATTGGTTGAGCTTCCGAGCCACTGCTCGTGCCGTTGATGATCACCACGACAGCGATCGCGACCACCGATGCCGCGGCCCCGAACACCAGCGCGCGCCGGGCCCAGTAGGTCTGCACGCGCGCTGGCCCGACCGGGCGCAGCAGGCCGCTCATAGCGCCCGAGCCTAGGCAGCCAGGCGTGGGCCACGCTGGAGGCACGCCGCCGTGGGCGTGCGAAGCCGATTGCCGCTTCCGCCTGTTCGCTTGCTCTGCTTCCCCGCCCCGGCTATTGGCAGCTTTCTCAGGTCAGCCTCAGGGAGATGTCACAGACTAGGGCGAATGTGCGTCGCACATCACGCAATCGCGGCTGGACGGCCGCCCCTAAAGCTCGGCCACTGTTAGTTCGTGCGCTGAGGGAGGGACCGTCGCCGCGCTGATAGCGCAGCCGCTGCGCGATCAGCGATGAGAAGGGGAAGATCGCAATCAGAAGCCTTGTTCGGTGACCACACGGTCCCCAGCCGCGAAAGATGCCGAAGCGGTCAACGCGAATACTGACCGCGTCGACACGGCGCCGGAAGTCACCGGCCCGAGTCGCGCCATCCGGTTCCGGCTGCTTGCGCTGTACCGGCGATCGCCTGGAATTATCGCTGCCGGAGCTCTGGCGGTCGCGTTCGGGACTGCGTACCTCCTCGCGCCGCCGATGGGCCGGGATTTCTCAGCACAGCTGGCTCATGCAGAGCTGGCCGAGTCGCATTGGCCGGAGCTGCTGGATCTGCGTTGGTATGGCGGTTTCAACCCGCTCGGCTATAGCGTTTTGACTCCCCCGGTGATGGCGCTTCTGGGCGTACCCCTTACGACTGCGCTGGCGTACGTCGCCACCGTTGTGCTTTTTGCGGCGTTGTTGAAGAACGCTGGAGTGCCACGACCGGTCGTCGGAGCGATCACCGGGGCGGTCTGTCTCACCGGAAATCTGGTAGTCACACGGACCACGTTCGCCCTCGGCCTCGCCCTAGGGCTTGGTGCACTGTTGGCCCTCACTTCCGGACGCCTGCGCGTCACTTCCGGGCTGTCTGTCCTAGCACCGCTCGCCAGCCCGGTAGCTGGTGTGTTCCTCGCCGTAGCTGGCGGGGCGCTTTTCTTGTCCGGTAAACGACGAGCCGGCGTGGTGCTGGCCGTCAGCGCCCTGGTGCCGACCATTGCA
>DASVEX010000227.1:0-29578 GCA_036380335.1 Propionibacteriaceae bacterium
TGCCGCGCGATCAAGACCTGCACGTCGCACCTGCTGAGGAACTTCAGCATGTCCTCGAAGCCGGGCCTGACCTCGCCGGTGAAGCCAGACCTGCCTTCGTCCTTGAAGACGCCCGCCACGTCCCAGCCCATGCGGTCTGCAAGTTTGGTGCTGTTCGAGATCTGGGTCGAGACCGACTCCGCCCGCTCGCGATCTTCAGAGAGTCTCGCGTAGATGACCGCCCGCACGTCTAGTTCTCCTTTCGCCATCGGAAGAACTAATGCATCAAAAGTCTGCTGCCTGTGTCCGTACGCATCACGTCTATACCTTTCCCAGCTTCACACTAAAGCCTGGAAAGAGCGTCAAGCTGCACAGCGGAAGGGGCGCTGACACTAGCAGCAATCTCTACTGGGATCGCGGCTGGTACGTCTGGAACAACGACGCCGACAAGGCCATCTTGCGCAGCAGCAGCGGCACACTCAAAGACACCTGCACCTGGGGAGACGGCGTCGGCCACAAGAACTGCTGATCACTCCTGGCGGCGGAGCCTCACCTGGCCCTCGTCCTGCGCCGGGCTGGGCGGGTGTGCGAGCAGGCTGAGCTCGCTTCCGTTGAGCTCCAGGAGCGCGAAATCGCCATCTCGGCTGCCGTTCAGCACACGGCAGCCAAGTGCTGCATATCCCTAGATGTCTAGGTGACGCGTGCTGATTTCAACATTGGGTCTTATGACCGCTTCGGTGCTCGATGGGAGGGTAGTTCCACCGGGAAGGAGCCCTGGCCTGATGAGTGAGTGGACGAGCGAGGAACTGAGCAAGATCGAAACAGCCGAGGAGCTGAAGATCGCGTCCATGCGACGCGACGGCACGCTCCGCAAGCCGGTCACGATCTGGGTCATACGGCACGGCGACCGGATTTACGTGAGGTCGGTGAACGGCCCTGACGGCGGGTGGTTTCGTGGCACCCAGACGCGCCATCGGGGCCATATTCGAGCCGGCGGTGTGACAAAGGACGTGAGCTTCGTATCCGTCGACCCCGCCGACGTGGGGGAGGAGATCGACGCGGCGTACCGCGCCAAATACCGCCGCTACCCAGCAGGCGTCGTCAATTCTGTCCTGACCCCTGAAGCGCGCGCCGCGACGCTCGAACTCGTGCCCAACGATCAATGACCCAAAGTGAGAAAGAGGGGGCAGCGGAGCCGGCCGCCGCTGGAACCTCGGTTGCGGCAACCAGCGCCGGGGAGTCCTCACCCTGGGCACCGTTCAGGCAGCGCGCCTTTCGATGGTTGTGGTTCGGAGTATTTCTCAGCTATTTCGGCACCTGGATGCAGACCGTTGGAGCCCAATGGCTGGTGGTGGACGCTCCCAATGCCGCCACGCTGGTCTCCCTGGTCCAGGCCGCGAACACCCTTCCCGTCATGCTGTTGGCGCTTCCCGGGGGAGTGCTAGCCGACTCCTTTGATCGGCGCTGGCTGCTGTTTACGGTTCAGGTCTATTTCTTCGTCGTCGGGATTTCCCTGACGGTGTTGACGGCTCTGGGATTCATGCCGCCGTCTTTGCTCATTGCCTTTACCTTCGCGCTTGCCATCGGCGCGGCAGTACAGCTCCCGACTTGGCAGAGCACGATTCCGGACCTTGTGCCAAGGAGCCAGTTGCGAGCGGCAACAAGATTAGAAGGGGTCAGCATCAACTTGGCCCGTTCTGCCGGCCCGGCGCTGGCCGGATTGGTGATCGCAGGCTTTGGCGTTGCGGCCGTGTTCGCGCTGAATGCCCTCTCAGTGGTCTTCCTCGCCATCGCCCTGCTTTTGTGGCGCCGCCGGCCGGGGTCCGAAGGTCAGCGAGAGCGATTCATCCCAGCACTCCGCGCTGGCGGCCGCTACGTCTCGCACAGCCCGGTGGTACGCCGCCTGCTGCTCAGAGCAGTGCTCTTCGTGATGCCAGGTATGGCCCTGTGGGCATTGTTACCGCTGATCGCCAATCGACGACTCGGACTGGGACCTGCCGGATATGGCGCCCTGTTCGGCGCGTTGGGCGTCGGTGCGATTCTCGCCGTTCTCATCCTTGGCCGGCTGAGAGGCCGGCTGACCACCAACGGCCTGCTCACCCCCGCCGCGTTGATCTTTTCGGCGGCATTGGTGATCATCGTGCTTGTCTCGAATTTCCTTGCCGCGCTCGTCACTCTGGTTTTCGCCGGGCTGGCCTGGACGGCGGTGATTTCCACGCTGAACGCCGAACTGCAGGTGTTCTTGCCAGTCTGGGTCCGGGCTCGCGGTCTTGCCATCTACATGATCACCTTTACCGGCTCGATGACCGTCGGATCGCTGATCTGGGGGTTGGTCGCACAGAGCGTCGGCCTCCGGGTGACGTTCTTCGTTGCGGCCGCAGTGATGGTGGCAGGAGTGGTGGCTGGATTGTTCTGGCGAGTGCCGGAGATCGCCCATCTAGACCGTGAGCCGGCCATTTATTGGCCGGAGCCACGGCTGGCTTTCGATCCCGAGCCAAACGGCGGCGCCGTGCTGGTGACCGTCGAGTACACGATCGCCGCGGACCGTGAGCAGGCCTTCCTCGATGCCATGGAGCACCTTGGTCAGTCTCGGCGCAGAACCGGCTCTACTCGGTGGGAGCTCTATCGGGATGGTGATCACCCAACCAGGTTCGTTGAACTCTTCAGCGTGCCATCCTGGCAGGAGCACGTACGCCAGCATGAGGGGCGCATGACGGGCACGGACCAGGACATTGAAGAGGCTGCGCTGGCAATGTCTGATCCGCCGCCGCGAGCCGAGCACCTACTTCCCCCGTAGCGCCCTTCGACATGCTCAGGGCGCAGGCCGACAGGCTCAGGACGCAGGCCCCTTGCGAGCGGTGATCGTGCGCAGCCAGGAGAGCTTGGTCGGTTTGCTCGTTACAGCGGTAAAGCCGGCGGCATCGACGAGCTGGCGAGCCTTCTCGGCCATGTGTTCAGGAGCGGATGGGCGCAGCCATCGCAGCAGCGCATGCGGCCCGTGTCCCTGATCGAACTCAGCGATCAGCAGTCTGCCATCCGGCTTGAGGACCCGACGCATCTCTTGCACAGCGGATTGTTGATCATCTTCGGCGACGTGGTGCAGGGCCAGCGTGCAAGCTACGGCGTCGAACGTGGCATTGGGAAAGGGGAGTCGCTGCGCGAAAGCCACCTGAAAAGCGGCCGGAACCTGCTGCTTGCGCGCTCTGGAGGTCGCACGTTCGATCATCTCGGCGGCTGCATCGACACCGGCGACCGTTCCGGTGGGTGCCACTCGCTCGGCGAACGTCATCGCCAACTGGCCGGTGCCGCATCCCACATCGAGAACCCGATCACCGGCGTGCAGTCCAAGATCATCGGCAAAGGTCTCGCGGAGGCCCCTGCCACGTCGGCCGAACAAACCGTTCACCAGGTCGTACGCCCGAGCCCAGTGGATGAGGCGGTCATGGTTGTGATTCATCAGGTACGGGTTCGCTGTCGAAGTAGGAAACTACGTGGTTTTGCGGATGTTGAGCCTACCGGTGACTCCTAACGTTGGGTGGAGGACCAGCACCGCATAGGGAGGGTTGAGCAGTGAACGAGCCGGATTGGAAGGGAGCGCTCGGCGAAGCCTTCGAGGAGGCGGTGGCCTATCTGCAGGGCATTCCTTCGCGCCCCATCCCGAGTTATGTCGACCTCTCGACGCTTCGAGCGGCTTTGGGTGGCTCCGTGCCGGAACGGCCAACGGAGCCGCGAGAGGTGGTGGCCGATCTTGCCGCTGCTGCGGATCAAGGGGTAGTCGCCTCCGGCAGTGGACGATTCTTCGGCTTTGTGATCGGCGGCGCCAACCCAGCGGCGCTGGCAGCCGACTGGCTGACGTCGGCCTGGGACCAGAACGCGGGCCTCTACGTTCTAGGCCCGGCGGCGAGCGTCGTGGAGGAGGTAGCGGGGGAGTGGCTGGCCGAGTTGTTCGGCCTGCCAGCGGGAGTGTCCGTCGGCTTTGTGACGGGCGGGCAGATGGCCAATTTCACCGGTCTGGCTGCCGGTCTGCACGACGTACTGCGTCGGGTTGGATGGGACTTGGCGGCTGGAGGATTGTGGGACGCACCTCGGGTACGGGTTCTTGCCGGTGCGGGTCGCCACGGGACCATCGACCGGGCACTTCGTTTCCTCGGCGTTGGCACAGGGGCGATCGTCGAAGTCGACGCCGACGAGCAGGGCCGAATGCGACCCGCGGCACTGGCCGCAGCGCTCGAGCAGACCAGCGGGCCGGCGATCGTGTGCGCCCAGGTGGGCAATGTGAACAGTGGTGCGATCGACCCCGTTGCGGAAATCTGCGAGCTGGCGCACCAACACGATGCCTGGGTGCATGTGGACGGCGCGTTCGGACTCTGGGCAGCCGCCAGCCCGCGGCTGCGACCGCTTGTCGCCGGGATGGAATTGGCCGATTCGTGGGCCACTGACGCACACAAGTGGCTAAATGTTCCGTACGACTCCGGGCTGGTCTTCTGCGCGCACCCCGACGCTCATCGAGCGGCGATGGGAATCCGAGCCGGATACCTCATGCACAGCGCCGGCGGCGAACGCGACGCCTTGGACTACGGGCCCGAGCACTCTCGGCGGGCGCGCGGGTTTGCGATTTACGCAGCGATCCGGGCGCTGGGCAGGGAGGGCATTGCGGAGTTGGTGGAGCGTTGTGCTGCGCTGGCCCGCCGCTTCGCCGTACGACTGGCTGGCGCGGAAGGGGTCGAGGTGCTCAACGAGGTGGTGCTCAATCAGCTGCTGGTGCGTTTTCTAGCAACCGACGGTGATCATGATGCGTGGACCCGCCGGGTGATCGAGCGCGTACAGCATGACGGTACGTGCTGGATGAGCGGTACGACATGGCGCGGCCAGGCGGCCATGCGTATCTCGGTCTCCAACTGGTCCACCGACGAGGCCGACGTCGATCGCTCGGTGGCGGCGATCCTGCGTTGCGCCGCAGAATGAGGCGTGGACCCAGAGTTGATCGGTGAGGAGTTGATCGGCAGGGAGCTCGAGCTGGCGCAGCTCAACACGTGGCTGGGCGAAGCCGCAGCCGGCCACGGGTCGGTGATCTTGCTCGCCGGCGAGGCGGGGGTCGGCAAGACAACCGTGGCCCAGCGCACTCTGGACGGCTCGGGTCTTCATGTGCTGGAGGGCGTGGCCGTGCAAGGCGGCACATCTGCATTCGGACCGATTGTCGAGGCCCTGCGGTCCTATCTCCGCGGAGCGGGCGAGGAGCCGCTGACCGATGGGCCGCTCGCCCCGCACCTGGCCTTGCTGCTGCCCGAGCTTGGTCCGCCGGCTCCGACCAGCGATCGCGCGACGCTTTTCGAGGCCATTCGGCAGGCCCTGGTCGCTATCGCTCGGCGCCGCCCCACCGTGCTGTTTCTGGATGATCTTCAATGGGCGGACAATGCCACGCCGGAGCTACTGGGTGCGCTGGCGCGTTCGGTGGACTCCGAACCACTGGTGTTGCTTGGTGCGTTCCGGAGCGATGAGTTGCCGCGTGGGCACGCGATCCGGCGGCTGCGTAGCGAGCTGCGCCGCGCGGGCCGACTGCGCCAGATCACGCTCGAACCGCTTGGTGCCGAGCAGAGCGCCGCTCTGCTTGAGCTGACCTTGGGGATCGTCGCGCCGTCGTTACGCCGGGAAGTCTTCGACCGGACGGACGGTGTGCCCTTCTTCGTACGTGAGCTTGGTTCGGCACTCGCAGCTAGCGGTCGTCTGGTACCGAGCGCAGCCGGGCTGGAGTTGCTCACGGGTAAGGAGTTTCCGCTGCCAGACGGCGTCCGTGACGCTGTGCTGCTGCGGGCGGCTGGCATGTCCGACCAGGCTCGCGATGCCATCAGCACCGCGGCCGTGGCCGGCCAGACGTTCAACCCTGAGTTGGTTATGGCGGTTGCCGGATTGTCGGAGTGGCCCGACGAGTTGATGCGCCGCGGCATGGTGATCGAGACCGATGCCGGACGCATGGCATTTCGGCATGCCTTGGTGCGCGACGCCTTCTACGGCGAGATCCCATGGACTCGGCGGGTCGCACTGCACCGGGCGGTGGCTGAGCGTCTCCAGGCTGCCCGCGCCACTCCCGTTCTCGTCGCTGAGCACTGGGTGCTGGGACGGCGGCCGGAGCCTGCGCGCACCGCATTGCTCGCGGCCGCAGAGGCATCGGGTGCCGTACACGCTTATCGCGATGCCGAGCGGGCCGTCCGACGCGCTTTGGAGCTATGGCCCGATGGGCACGACGAGGCCGGCCGCCTCGACGTACTGGAGCGTCTGGCCAGTTATGCAGAGCTGGCTGGCGACTTGGCCGAAGCCGTCCCGACTCGGCGTGAGGTTGCCGACGGACGGCGGCGTGACGGTGATCTCCCGCGGCTCGGAATCGCTCATCGCCGGCTGGCCGCGGTGCTCGAGCTGCAGGGCCGCTGGCAAGAAGCGCTGGCCAGCCGGGAGCAGGCTGCGGTGGCCTTTACTACGGCGGGTCTACCTGCGGACGCGGCCGCGGAACGGTTGGCCTCGGCAGCTCATCTCCGATCGGCAGGCAGCTTCCGTGCTGCCATCGCCTTGCTCCAGATTGCCAGCGCGCAGGCGCGGGAGGCGGGCCGGGTCGACCTTCAGGCCCGGATCATGGGGCATGAAGGAAATGCCCGGGCCCGCATGGGCGAAGGTCCTGCCGCGGTGGATCTGACGAGGTCCGGGCTGGCCTTGGCTTTGGAACACGGTCTGACCGGACCCGCTGCCGAGATCTACCAGCGACTAGCCGACGCACTCGAGCACACCGGGGACTACACGGCGGCCAAGGAAACCTACGACGAGGCATTCAGCTTCTGTTCCGCCAATGCGCTGCAGCCAACCGCGCAACTTTGTCTGGCCTGCCTGACTGCCGTCTTGCGCCAGTCGGGCGACTGGGAGCGCGCAGTCACCCTCTGCCGGCAGGTCATTGCCTCAGGCGATGCGACGCCGCATGCGAGTGCTGTCGCTACGGGCATACTCGGCTCGATTCTCGCCTTTCGCGGGCAGACCAAACGAGCTCGGCCGCTGCTCCTCGAATCCCTGACCCTGGCCCGGCGCATCGAGCTGGCCGCGATGGAGCTGATGTCCATGTGGGGGCTTGCCATCGTCGACGAAGTCGACGGAAACCTGGAGTCGGCTGCTGGCCAGTGCTGGTCGATCGTGGAGCGTTGGAAGCAGACGGAGGATCGTCATTACGCGATCTCGCCGCTGCGTTGGGCGACCACCTTCTTCGCCGAGGCGGGCAACAGCGGTGGGGCACGAACATGCGCCGCGGCACTTGCCGAGATTGTCACCGACTCCGGTCAGGACGAGTCCATGTCAGCGTTGTCGCATGCGTTGGGTGAGACAGCGCTGTTGGACGGCAGCGCGGAACAGGCGGCCGGACATTTCACCCGGGCGCTGGTGCTGCTCGAGGGTGTCGATGTTCCTTTCGATCGTGCCGAGTCCCAACGCCGTGCCGCAGCTGCCCTGGCCGTACTCGGTCGGCGGGAGGAGGCTGTCGAGCAGCTGATTGCTGCCCACCGCACCGCCCGGCGGCTGGGCGCGAAGCCGACGGTGGAACGTATAACCAGGAGCCTCAGCGCATTGGGTGAGCAAGCCGACCGGCGTCTCGGCCCGAGAGCACTGGCCAAGGCCACCAACGGGAGCCTGACGCGGCGGGAGATCGAGGTCGTGCGGCTGGTGGCCATCGGACACACCAGTCGAGAGATTGCGCGCGAGCTGTTCCTCAGCCCTCGTACGGTGGAATCACACGTCGCCAGCATCCTGCTGAAACTTGATTGCCGCTCGCGTGCCGATGCGGCTCGGCGCGCCAGCGAGCTGGGTCTGCTCGGGGCCCACTCCGGCTGATCAGACCAGCATCTGCGAGCAAGAACCGTCGTAGCCACCGGCTAGCGTGGGTCCGTGCGGTTGGCTACTTGGAATGTGAACTCGATCAAGCAACGCGTGCCGCGGCTGCTCCCGTGGCTGGACCAGCGGCGACCCGATGTGGTGTGTCTTCAGGAGACCAAGCTCGCCGACCAAGCCTTCACCGATCTGCTGGGCGAGGAGCTGGCGAGCCGCGGCTACGAGCTTGCCTTGCACGGTGAAGTGCAGTGGAACGGTGTAGCGATCCTGTCCAAGGTTGGTTTGGACGATGTAGTGCCTGGGATCCCCGGGGCGCCCGGATTTCCACTGCCTGAGGCGCGTGCGGTGTCAGCGACCTGTGGCGGTATCAGGGTGACTTCGGTGTACGTGCCGAATGGCCGCGTGCCTGACTCGGACCACTACCGCTACAAGCTGGAGTGGCTGGCCGCGTTGGCCGAGCAGGTTCGCAGTGGTCCATCGTCGACCGTGGTGTGCGGAGACATGAATATTGCACCGACAGATGAGGACGTATTCGATCCTGAGGCGTACATCGGTCAGACCCATGTCACCTCGCCGGAGCGCGAGGCTCTGGCGCAGCTGCAGGCAGTCGGGCTGCGCGACGTTGTCAGAGATCGCTGGCCAGGGAAGAGAGTGTTCACCTACTGGGACTACCGCGCCGGCATGTTCCACCAGGACTTGGGCATGCGCATTGATCTGGTGCTTGCCACGGATGCGGTCTCTGATCGAGTGCGCGCAGCGTGGGTCGACCGACAGGCTCGTAAGGGTTCCGGTCCGAGCGACCACGCCCCGGTGATGGTCGACCTGGATGAAGCTCCCGACGGCGACATCGGCCCAGTCATTCCGCCGCCGTCAGCGCCGGCCAAGCGGAAGGTCACCCTGCCGCAGAACCGCGGAGGCTGAGGGGCAATTGACGGCCGGTCCAGGCGAGGAATTCTTCGATGGGTGTGGCGTCGGCGGGTGCTTGTGCCTTGGGTGCAAATGCCCGGTTCTCGCCGCGGATGATCTCCTCGGGGACCTGGTCGAGGTGATCGTGGGCGTACGCGATCACGGTGGCGGGGATGTCGATGACGAGGTTGATCGTGGCGGCGAGGTCCCAGGCATGGACGTACAGGTCGATCACCGGGATCGCAAGGGCCTCGGCGACGGTGTGGCCGAGAGGGCTTTCCATCGGCCGAGTCAGGTCGGCGTCGGCGAGCACGTGTTGGGCGCGGCGGACCGTGCCTCGCCAGAACTCGACGGGATCTCCTTTGACCGGGTCACCGGGCCGAGCCGGGTCCGGCCAGGTGGGTTCGAGGCCCTGCATCAGACTGCTCGCGGACCAGGCAGTGCTTGCGAGGTGACCCAGCAGGTCGCGGGCGGTCCAGCCGGCGCACGGCGAGGAGCGCTCCCAGTCGTCGTCGACGACTTGGGTGAGGACGGCTGTGAAGAAGTCGAGTCCTTGGTTGAACAGCTCTGCGGTGCGAGTGCTCCAGCGAGCTGCACGGTTCGCAGCGACACATCTATGCCGCCACCTACGGCGAGCCGCCCGACCCACCATCCACCGCCGCCTTACTCGCGGCTCTCGCCGCCGCGGCCACTACGACGACCAGGCGGCCGGCCATCTCGTAAGGCGCGTGCCAGAGCATGTTGTCGCGGACATCAAAAGATTCAGCATTCCTGCTTATTGACGCTGACTTACTGCGGTCGTAACGTCCCCAAGGAAGAGCATTTCCACCTTCCCCAACCCATTGATCGGAGGATTCGTCATGTTCGTTCAGGTCATCCAGGGCAAGACGTCCAATCCCCAAGCGCTGGACACCGCTCTCAACACCTGGGTGCAGGACCTTGCGCCGGGCGCGACTGGCTGGCTTGGCAGCACTAGCGGGGTCACCGAGGACGGACGGGCCATCGCGGTCGTTCGCTTCGATTCCGAAGATGACGCGCGCCGCAACAGCAACCGTCCCGAGCAAGATCAATGGTGGTCGGAGACAGCCAAGCTTTTTGACGGTGACGCCACCTTCCAGGACAGCACCGACGTGACGGTCGACGTACAGGGCGATCCAGATCAAGCCGGCTTCGTGCAGGTCATGCGGGGCCAGAGCAGCGATCCGGTACGGTCCCGTCAGCTGATGGACGAAGACGCTGACAAGTGGACAGAGTTCCGTCCCGACGTGCTCGGCAGCGTGGGTGTCGGCCACGAAGACGGGCGCTACACCATGGTCATGTACTTCACCTCCGAAGCCGAGGCTCGGGACGGCGAACGCAAAGTACCTCCGCCGGAGCTACAGGCGCAGATGGAGGAAATGGGCAAGCTCAGTGTCGGAGAGCCCGAGTACTTCGACCTCAAGCAGCCCACGATCCTTTCTCCGTAGTGATCACGTAGCTCATCGCTGAGCTATTGACAGCCATTGCTCGGTACCCAAGCCTGGTGAGCACGAAGCCGTAGGTCTCCAGGAGGCCCTCCGTGAGGATCGCGCTGCTGGGTCCCGTGGATCTGAGCCAGGACGGGCGACGGACCCCGAACTGGAAGCCCTGGTCGGCAACCATCCCTTCCGGGAACGACTCTGGGGTCACCTCATGCTGGCGCTCTATCGGTCCGGCAGGCAGGCCTCAGCGAGCTTGATCAAGCCTTGACTATCGCCCACCGGCTCGAGCTCCCTCACTACGTCGCGTTCGCCCTCACCCAGCTCGGGCGGCTGACCATGCTCATCGGCGACGCCGAACGGGCGTTGGCCCTTCAGACGTAGGCCAGAAGCACGGCCCAGGCCGCCGATCGGCCGTGGTTCACCGCGCTGGCCCAAACAGCTCGCCAGCATGGCGCGCAACGGCAAGGTGACGCTGGTCGGCCACAGCTTCGGAGGTCTTGCGATCACATTGGCCGCTGAGGCTCAACCAGAGCTCATCGAGCGGGTGGTTTACCCTGACCGCGTACGTGCCCGTACCCGATCTGCCGAACGCGGTCGCCCTCGCGTCACTTCCGGAAGGCCAGTCCTCGATCTCGGGTGCGATCTTGATCGGCGATCCACGGGTCACCGGCGCACAGCGAATCAATCCGCGCGATGCGGATCCCGCTTATGTCGAGAAAGGCCGCCAGGCGCTGTATAACGATGTGTCGACCGAGAAGTACCTACAGTTCGCTGCTTATTGCAATCCCGATCTGCCGCTCGCCGTCGCGTTCGACAACGCCGCGGGCACGGCGGACCGCTGGGGACGGATACCTCGGACTTTCATCCGGTGCACCGAGGACCACACTGTTCCTCTCATGCTCCAGGACCGCATGAGCAGCGAGGCCGACGCGGCAACGCCCAACAACAAGTTCGAGATCTATACCCTGCCGTCGAGCCACTCGTCGTTTGCCTCGATGCCCGACCGGCTGGTCGCGGTCTTGGGCTCGGACTGAAGAGACTCCCCGCCGCCAACCGCGTTTCTCCGCACGGAGCCACAAATGCAGACCAAACGGCCGTACCGGCCCGCATTCGTGGATTCGTGCGGAACGGCGCGGACCTCGTACGAGATGGTCTCATCCTTCCCGGGTGATGCGGCAACTGGTTGATTTAGGTACAGCTGAAGGCGGAGAGGGGCCGCGAACGACGCCGGTTCCGGAAGGGGAGCGCCATGGCGGTGAGGCCGGCCGCGCTGAACACCGCGATCGCGTGCCTCTTTGCCGTCGGCTCCGCGCTTTTCGTCCTGGGATCGGTGCCCGCGTACGCCAACGCGGTCGGAGCAACCGCCGACGGCGTCACCTATTTCGTCGGCTCGATCTTTTTCACCTCAGCATCCTTTTCACAACTTGTACAAGCCCAGACACCGGCAATGACCAACGTGGATGTGGACTCCCAGCACACCAGGGCGCCGCTTAGGTTCTGGGCATGGTTGCCACGTAACCGCAACTGGCTCGCGGCGATTACGCAGTTTCCGGGCACTCTGTTCTTCAACATCAGCACGCTGGCAGCTCTGATACAGAGCCTGACCGTCAAGCAGCAGGACCGGCGCATCTGGCGACCGGATTTCTACGGCTCGACACTGTTCTTGGTCGCAAGTGTCTTCGGCATCCTCGCTCTAGGACGCTTCCTCAGCTTCCGGCCGCGCTCTCTGCCATGGCGCATCGCCTGGCTGAACATGATCGGCTCGATCTTGTTCATGTTTTCCGCGCTGGCTAGTTATGTGCTGCCCACCACGGGCGAATTCATCAACAGTCAATTCTCGCTCGCCGGCACGCTCCTTGGAGCGGTTTGCTTCTTCCTCGGTGCGATCTTGATGTTGCCGGCATGGCAGCATGCGATGCGAGCCGCAGCACCCAGCCCGAAAGACCCCCATCGAGCGACCCCTTGATCAATGACCAGCGCACAAGACCCTAGGAGACACCCATGAGCACCCACTCAGACCCGATGCCCGACTCCGTGCTGTTCGGAAATCGCTTCGCTACCCAGGAGGTGCCGAGCCGTGAATTTCCCGAGGCGGGCATGACCGCGCTGGATGCCATGCGACTGGTTTCAGAGGACCTCGTTCTCGAGGGCGATCCGGCCCGAAACCTTGCCACTTTCGTCACGACATGGATGGAGCCCGAGGCGCAGCGGATCATCGCCGAAAACCTGCATCGCAACTTCATCGACCACGCGGAGTATCCGCGCACGGCTGAGATCGAGCAACGCTGCATCCGGATGCTCGCCGATTTGTTTCATGCACCAGGCGAGACCACTGGCGCGCGTACTCAGGGCTCGTCGGAGGCGATCATGCTCGGTGGGCTCTCCCTGAAGTGGAATTGGCGCAAGCGTCGCAAGGCGGCCGGGGGGTCAACGGAGAATCCGAACCTGGTGTTCGGCGGTGACGTGCATGTGGTGTGGGAAAAGTTCTGTCGCTACTTCGACGTGGAGCCGCGCATAGTGCCATTGCAACCGGGCAAATACACCATCGGTCCGGACGACGTAAGCCCGCACATCGACGAGAACACCATTGGGGTGGCTGCCGTCCTCGGAACGACCTTCACCGGGCATAAAGATGATGTTGTCGGCATCAACAACTTGCTGCTCCAGATCAAATCGGAGCGCGGCCTCGACGTTCCCTTGCATGTCGACGCCGCCAGCGGGGGATTCGTCTGGCCATTCCTTTACCCACACTCGGAATGGGACTTCCGTCTTGAGCAGGTTCGTTCGATCAATGTGTCCGGACATAAGTTCGGACTCGTCTATCCCGGCATCGGTTGGCTGATCTTCCGAGAGAAAGCCGACCTGGCTCAAGATCTCGTCTTCGAAGAGAACTACCTTGGCAAGACCGACGCCACCTTTACGCTGAACTTTTCCACCGGCTCCTCGATGGTTCTGGCGCAGTACTACAACTTCGTGCGCTACGGTCGCGCCGGCTATGCCTACATCATGAAGAACATGCAGGAGAACGCAAACGCGCTGGCGGAGAAACTACAGAAGATGGGCCGCTTTGAGTTGATCGGCCCGGATGAAGAGCAGCTTCCGCTTGTCGCATTCCAGCTCACCGACAACAGCGCGTTCAACGAGTTCGATGTCGCGTGGCAGCTGTCGGCCGAACGCGGCTGGATGGTTCCGGCATACACACTTCCGCCCAACGCCCAAGACATCACGATCATGCGCGCGCTGGTCAAGGAAACTTTGAGTCGTGAGCATGTCGACACGCTTGCGCGCGATATCGAGGAGGCCTGCGCCACGCTCGAAAAGAAGGGCGGAGTTCACGAATCAGAACGCAAGAAGATCGTGACCGGACCGGGCCATTAGTGCGGTCGATGATCAATCAATGATCATCAAACCCGCCGGGTGTAACTGATGCTTGCCAGGAGGTGCTGAGGCGAGAATGCTTTCCACATGGCCAACAGGAAAAGCAAGCCGCAGGCGCAGCTCGGCGCTCCGGCATCACGTATTCGATCAACGCCGATCGGCGACTACGGGTTTCTGAGCGATGGGGAGGTAAACGCACTCGTAGCGCCCAACGGCGCTGTGGAATGGATGTGCGTTCCTCGATTTGACTCTCCGAGCGCCTTCGGACGGATGCTTGGTCGAAACGCCGGCGTGTTCCGTGTCGCGCCTGTCGACGTGGCCGTGCCCGCAGATGTCCGTTACCTGCCGGGCACCATGATCCTGGAGACCAGCTGGGGTACTCCGACCGGATGGATCATCGTACGAGACACTCTGCTGATCGGCCCTTGGCACCATCCGACGGACCGGTCCAAGACCTACCGTCGGACCCCCAACGACTACGAGGCAGAGCACATCTTCCTGCGGACCATACGCTGTGCCTCCGGTGAGGTGCAGACCACGGTGGACTGCGAGCCGGTGCTCAATTACGGGCGCGGCCACGTGCGCTGGGAATACACGAGCAACAGCTACTACCAAGGTGTCTGCTCGGCCGAGGGCGTCGATCTCAACCTGACCCTGACTAGCGACCTGCGACTGGGGTTCGAGGGTGGCCAAGCCAACGCCCGGACGCTATTGAGAGAGGGTGACGTCCGCTATGTCGCGCTGTCCTGGGGTGGGGCGGTGCCGCCGACGGATTACGCGGATGCGTACCGGCGCCAGGTATGGACAGCCCACCACTGGCAGCATTGGCTGGCCCGCGGACAGTTCCCCGATCATCCCTGGCGGGGGTACCTGCAGCGCAGCGCACTTACTCTCAAGGGGCTGACCTACGCCCCGACCGGTGCGATTGCAGCCGCCGGCACGACGTCGCTTCCTGAGACTCCCGGCGGAAACCGGAACTACGACTATCGCTTCACCTGGATCCGAGACGCCACCTTCGCCCTGTGGGGCCTCTATTCGCTGGGTTTCGACTGGGAGGCCGTGGACTTCTTCGCCTTCATCGCCGATCTGGTCGAAGGAGAGGACGACATCCAGATCATGTATGGCATTGGGGGCGAGAAAGAGCTCACTGAGTACGAGCTCGACCACCTGCCCGGATATGCCAACTCGCGTCCGGTGCGGATCGGGAACGCCGCGTACGCGCAGAAGCAGCACGATGTCTGGGGTGCGCTGCTCGATTCGGTCTATCTGCACTTCAAGGCAGCCAACCGCCTCGACAATCGCATCTGGGAGATCTTGGACAAGCAGGTCAACGAGGCGTTGAAGTACTGGCGGGAGCCTGATGCCGGGATCTGGGAGGTGCGTGGTCAGCTGCAGCACTTCACCTCCTCCAAGATCATGTGCTGGGTCGCCGTCGACCGAGGCGCCAAGATCGCCCGGATCACCGGAGAGGACGGCAAGGCCGCGGAATGGGAGCTTGCAGCCCAAGAGATCAAGGATGACATCTTGGCCAATGGCGTCGATGATCGTGGCGTCCTGACCCAGTACTACGGCACTAAAGCGCTCGATGCGTCCTTGCTGCTGGCCCCGCTGGTCCGCTTCCTGCCTGCTGATCACCCTGTCATCAAGGCCACCGTACTGGCGATTGCCGACGAGCTCACCGTGCACGATCTCGTGCTGCGGTACAAGGTCGAGGAAACCGACGACGGGTTCACCGGCGAGGAGGGCAGCTTCACGATCTGCTCATTCTGGCTGGTCTCGGCACTGTGCGAGATCGGTGAGTACGAGCGAGCTCGCAAGCTCTGCGCCAAGCTGCTGTCATTCGCGGGTGCACTCGACTTGTATGGCGAGGAGATCGATCCGCATACCAGCCAGCAACTTGGAAACTTCCCGCAGGCCTTCACACACCTGGCGTTGATCAACGCCGTGATACACGTGATCAAACTCGAAGGGCGGCGGCACGACCACGAACCCGGCACGTGGGCCGGCTCGATCGAGGATGGACAATAGCGATTTGACGCAGCCGCAGACGGCGGCACTGTGGGTGCCCGAGCACGCCGACATCGAGGGACTGAGACAAGCGGCGGTGGACTGCAAAGGGTGCGAGTGCAGCGCGGTGAGGTGTTGGAACTCGGCACGCCGGTGGGGAATTCGGCCGGTGCTGGCGACCGTACATCCCTCAGCCGTACTGCGGGCGACCGCGGAGGAGCGCAATGAGGCGTTCGCGGGATTGGTGTCGGATTTGCGGACCGCGCGAGAAGCTGCGATCTCGCACGAGCGATAGGGTCGCGTCGTCTTGAGAGCACGGCTTGCGCGACCCAGACGCGGTGCAGGTCACGCTATCGAACTATTCAGCAGAGCCCGTCGTCTAACCGGGTGGGTAGCTGCCCTTCCGGCCAGTCACGCCTGCGCCGACTACCGCCACAGGAGTGCCCATGTTCGACAAGATCGGCAATCTTCCCCTCCACCCGTTGGTGATTCATGCCGCTGTGATAGGCATTCCGTTAGCCGTCTTGTTGGCCTTCCTCTTCGCCTTTCCCAAGACACGTGCCTGGGCACGCTGGCCGCTGGCCATCGTCGTCGTCGGAGCAACTGCGGTGACGTTCGTTGCAAGGCAGAGCGGTCTGGCACTCGAGACCGACTTGGGGATCAAGCCCGGCAATCCGGTCGGCACGCTGATTGCTAAGCATTACCAGCTTGGCAACCAACTGCTGTACATCATGATCGTTTTCTCCGTCGTCGCACTGCTCAACGTCTTCCTCGTGTCGCGCAGCACCGCGGGCAGCACGACCGGCGAATCCACCCAGCCGGCCATAATTCGCGTCGTCCTCCCGATCGCGCTGCTGATCGTGGCGGTCGTGGCACTGGTCTGGGTCGTCCGGGTCGGCGATCTTGGGGCAACTGCCGTGTGGAACCCCACTGCGCCTCCGATGATCCCGTTCTGAATTGATGCGCCCCTGCTGGTGCGCTGAGCCTGCTGGTGCGCTGAGCCTGTGAGGGCCGTCCGTGCCAAATCGGCAGCGTAATTCACCAAATGTGACGTATGTCACATCCATAACGGGACGGTAACGGTGGCGCCAGGCACGGGCTGACTCTTAGTCTCGGTTTGTCCGGCCCAGGCGGCGGTAATTGATCGCCTCTGGGGAAGTCTGTCGGGGTGCCGCTCGGGGGCCACCACCGATTCACGTTGTTCCTCAAGGAGCCTTCGTGCGTGCTCAGCGCGTAGCCGCTGCGACCGCGGCTGTCGCTATCGTCTCAGTCTGCTGTGCGGTGGGCATCTCGGCTGGCTCCGCATCAACATCGGGGTCGATCGACACCAATGTCAAGGCAATACCCGATCCCGGTGTCAGCCAGACAACGATCGCGCGAAAGAAGCACCGATCGACCGCCAAGGCCGGCGAGGCCGAGGCTGGCCACGCCAAGGTCAGCAAGATCGCTGATGTCGAGTCCTCAAAGCTGCGTACCCGCGAGGTTTTCAACGTGGGTGAGGACCCGAGTTCCCTCTCGTTGCGCGTAGGGACATTCAATGTGCGCACCGCGCGTGCTCATGACGGCCGAAGCTGGCTGTCGCGCGCCAGCGACGTAGCACGCGAGATCGCAAGCCGCGACCCTGGTGTGCTGGCAGTTCAGGAACTCGGCCCGGGCCGTGCGGACGGTTCCAAAGGAACCACAACGGGGCATCTGCGGCAGACGATCAGCTTGGAGCGCTCCTTGAAGAGCGTCGTCGGTGACAGTCGCTACCAGCTGGTCCGTACGACGCCGTACGTCAAGCCGGGCACCAACCACGGCACGCAAGGCACTCGCATCCTCTACGACACCAGGAAGTTCAAGCTGCTCAGCCATTGCCCGGAGAAGACCGGATCGAAGAACTACAACCCCTCATGCGGCATGAACATGCCGCTGCGGAGCTCTGATAGTGAGTCTCTACGCCGCAGCGCGGCGTACGCGAAATTCGCCGACCGCAAGTCCGGAAAACGCTTCTGGGTCGTGTCTGTGCATCTGGACGACCGGCACAGTGGCTCGCTCAGCAAGGAAAAGAGCTACAACGCCCTGCGCGGCAAGCAGGCCAGGGCCGTCTATCTGAAGGTCAATGGACTTGCCAAAGCAGGCGAGAAGATCATCTACGCCGGCGACTTCAACTCCTGGGCGACCAACCGCGCCGGAGATGCGCCGCGCAAGTATCTGCTGGGCCAAGGGTTCGACGACAGCTACGCTGCCGAATCCCGGATCAACGCCAAGTACCCGACGATCAATCACTACAAGACCACGCTGCCAGCCAAAGGCGTCCGACTAGATTATGTGATGGTCAAGGGCGGCAAGAAGATGCTCAGGTACGAGAACGTGATGAAGCGTGTCGACTCCAGCCGGCCCTCGGATCACAACATGATCATCAGCGACGTCGTTCTCTAGTCCTGCACAGCCGTTAGTCCTGCTCAGCCGGCGATCCTGATCAACCCCCTGATCCTGATCAACCCCCTGATCCTGATCAACCGTTGCCCAGCGCGGCTGGGCCCTCCTCGCGGCGGATGTCGATGATGTGGCCCGTCAGGTGTGAGAGCAAGACATCTAGAGACTGACGGGCCACGTCCTCCGAGGACAACAGCGTGCCAGCAGGCTCCTCGCCAAAAGCCTTGGTCCGCATCGGGGTCCCCGTACGCTCCGGATTGACACAGTTCACCCGTACGCCCGAGGAGGTCCATTCGTCGGCGAGCGCTTGGGTGAGGTTGACGATCGCCGCCTTGGCCGAGGAGTACAGCGAATAGCCTGACCGTCCGCGCGTGTAGGAGGAGGAGGTGAACAGCAGCATCGAGCCGCCCGATTTCGCGAGATGCGGGAAGAATTCCTGTGCGACGAAGATCGGCGCGAGGTAGTTGACGTCGGTCGAGGAGTAGATCGTTTCCTCCGACGTCTCGGCCAGCTCGCCGCGGACCAGCACACCGGCAGTGTTGACCACGAAGTCGATGCGGCCGGTCTCATCCAGCACCTGCTGGGCCACCTTGGCGACATCGGCGCGCTTTTCGACGTAGGTGCCGGTGGTCGATCGCGAGAAGGTCTTCACATTTGCCCCGTACGCGCGGGCGAGTTCCGCTATGTCACCACCAATGCCGTACGAGCCACCGAAAACCACGACGGTCCTGCCGTCAAGCCTGGCGTTGTATTGCTCGTTGGTCAGCGGAGTGGGCCGATCCGCGGACGTCAGCTGGAACAGCTTGTCGGCGATATAGACATCAATGGGCTCCGTCACCTTCATATTGCGTTCGTGCCCAGAGACGACGGCTATCGAGACCTCGGGAAGATAACGGAGCACAACAGTGCAGTCATCGGTGGCGGTGAAGTTCGGATCCTGCGCGGCTTTCGCGTACGCGGCCTTGATCGTTGACAGGCGGAAGGACTGTGGGGTCTGACCGCGGCGGAGCAGATGCCGAGGCAGTACGTCGGCAATGCTCTCCTCGCCGGGCTGGACCTGGATGACCGTATCTGCCGATGGGATCGCCGTGTCGACCGCTTCATGGGTTTGTAGCGCCTCAACGTTGGCCGCGATGATCGTTTGCGACACGAGTGGCCGTACGGCGTCATGCAGCAAGACGTTGCATTCGTCATTGCCGAGCGCTGCTAGCGCGGCAGCGGTCGTGTCATTGCGCGTCTCAGCGCCTTCCAGGATCTGGGTGACCTTGGCGTAGTCACCCCGCTTGACGATCGCTCGGACCTCATCCAGGTGGCCCGGTGCCATCATCACGACGATTTCGTCCACCAGCGGAGATTGGTGCATGGCGGCAATGGTGTGCTCGATGATCGGCTTCCCGGCGATCTTGATCAGCTGTTTCGGAATGTTCAAGCCGATGCGGGTTCCGGTACCTCCCGCCAGGATCACCGCAACATTGCGCAATCTGGTCACCGGCGAACCATACTCTGTTTGACTGCTCCACTCGCTTCGCTCGCCAAGCTCGCTCTGGGTTTGATTGCTGCGCTCGCCAAGCTCGGGCAACGCTGACACGCTCGATCCCCGCGCGTTGGTTTTTCGTCTCGAGGTTCCCGTGTGGAAGGCTCGATCATGTGCTCAAGGTGAGTGTCGTGGTTCCGGTCTACAACCCGGGGGAGTACTTCGGGCCGTGCATCGAGTCACTGACCTCGCAGAGCCTGCCCTTCGATGAATACGAAGTTATCTGCATCGACGATGGTTCAACCGACGAAACTCCGGCACGCCTGGACGAGCTTGCGGCGACATATCCGCACATTCGCGTCATTCACCAGCCGAACGCGGGTTGGCCGGGCCAGCCACGCAACGTCGGCCTGGATGCAGCTCGGGGCGAGTACGTGTTCTTCTGCGATCATGACGACTGGCTCGGCACTGAGGCCCTCGAGCGGTTGTACGACTTCGCGACCAGCTGCGGATCCGACGTCGTGCTGCCGAAGATGGCCGGGGTGCAGCGTCGTGTTCCGCGCGTCGTGTTCAGCGAAACCATTCGTCGCTGCACGATCACCGACTCGGCGATCATGGACAGTCTGACGCCACACAAGTTGTTTCGCCGGGAGTTCCTCGAGGAGAATCGGATCCGATTTCCGGAGGGCCGGCGACGACTCGAAGATCATTTTTTCGTGGTCACGTGCTATCTGCTGGCCAACGTGATCAGCATCTATGCCGACTACACCTGCTACTTCCACATCCTGCGCCGGGATCGGGCCAACGCGGGTTTTCGTAGGCCCAACTGGCGTCGGTACTACAACAACTTGGCAGACGCTATCGATGTCGTTTTAGCGCACACCGAGCCCGGAGAAAAGCGCGACCGTATCCTCCGTCGTTGGCTGCAGGTGGAGATCGTGCAGCGCCTGAGTGGTCGGCGGTGGCTGAAGTTCTCCGATGCCGATGCCGATGCCGCTGAGCTGTTCAGCAACGCGCACCGCATCGCATCGCACTATTTCGGCGAGGGCGTGATCACGTTGCTTCAGCCGTTGCCGCAGCGGGTCGCCCGCGCGCTTCTTGCTGCCGACTCCGACAGCATCAGCCGCATTGCCGAACTGTCGGCACCATGGGCCGCCTACCCGCGGGTGCAGCAGATTTGCTGGGTTGATGGTCGCCTCCAGATCAGCGGCACTGTCGAAATGTCTGATGTGACACCCCCGGGAAGAATTCCTGCCCAAGCTCTCACCGCCACGGCTGAGGGCGAGATCGCGGAAGACGCTGAAGCGGTGATCGCCGGCGTGCCCGAGGAACCGCTTGCTGAGCGCAGATTTGCCGCGTTGCTGGGCGAGCCCCCGGCCGAAGTGTTACGGCTGGGCATGTCCAGATCGGCACTACGAGTGGACTTGACTGAACGCCGTACCGGTGAGAGCTGGGCGGTGCCGGCCGCCATTCATCGGATGGGCCTGTCCGCATCATTCACCGCAGACATCGATCCGAATACGATCGCCGCCGGCAGCAGGCTCGGCAACGGTCTGTGGGATCTGAATGTGCATTTCGGCCTGATGGGCCTAGGTATGCGGCATCGCGCAACGTTGACCGAGGAACGACGGCCGGGCCGTATTCTTCCTGAGCCCGTCACGACCGGGCCGCCAACGATGGCGGTCTATTTCACGCATCAGACTTCAGGATTATGTCTCGATGTGGGACTCGTGAAAAACCGCAAGCTCGCTGCGCCTCCGAAGCTGGCACCAGGGCTGAGGTCCTTTCCCCGCCGGGTCGTCCGCAAACTCCGGCGTCTGCTGTGAGTGACCCGCGCAAATTCGCCGCGCTGGCCCGCCGCGCCGCCAACCGGCTCCCAAGCCCCGTGCAGACCGCGTTGCGGCAGCTCAAGCATCGCCTGGCGGGGGTTTCCCGGCAATCCGGTGCGGCGTCGCCGCTGCTGAGCGTTGTGGTTGTCGCCACCAACTCCGAGTCCTATCTGAGCGAGTGCCTGCACAGTCTGCGATCACAAACGCTCAAGAGGATCGAAGTGCTCGTGGTTGACAACGGCTCAACCGACGGCACCGCGGTCGTTGCACAGGAGTTAGCGGCCAACGATCCTCGGTTCAGGGTCATTCGACGTCCCCGGCTGGGAGTGACCGCGTCGCGTAACGCCGGAGCACGGCTGGCGCGTTGCAGGTTCCTGGCCTTCGTTGACGCGAGCGACACCGTGCCGCGTACCGCTTATGCCACCTTGATCAACTCGCTACGACAGACCGGGTCGGACTTTGCGGCCGGCAGTGTGCGGTCCGTCATCCGTGGTCGGAGGCGTCGGCCGTCTTGGACCACGACGAGCCACGACCTCGACAGAGTGGCCCAGACGCTCAGCGAGTTCCCGCTCGCCATGCTCGATACGAGTGTCACCAACAAGGTTTTCCGCAAGCACTTCTGGGACACCGTGGTCGGCGAGTTTCCGACCTCCGTCGCCAGTGCGTCCCACACGACCGTCAGGGCGATGCTGCAGGCCAGGCAGTTCGACCTCCTTCAAGCCGTCAGTTGCGTGCAGCGCGAGCGACTTGCCGCCGGACAGTTACTCCCCGATCCACTGACGACCAGCGAACTTCAGGCCCACTTCGAATGGCTGTGGGCGACATGGCAGCAGGTCATGGCGGTCGATGATCCGACGATTGCGAGCGCATGGTTGGGCGGTGTGATCGACGGCGATCTTGGCGACCTCGCCGCGGACGCTCACCGCGCTGACGCCTCGTATCGGAGCCAGTTGCAGCAGGCCGCGCAAAGATGTCTGGCATTGGCTGACGACGCGGCGTGGCGTCAGGTACGCGTCGATCGCAAACTTCGCCTGTGGCTCGTTGCCAACCGACGGTGGACCGACCTCGAGCAGCTCATTCAGCAGGTCCTGCTCTACGGAGCGATCCCCCCAACGGTGGTGCAGGACGGCCGGGTGCACGCGGTAGCTGCGCACATCTCAGGAGGCGCCGATGCGCCTCTCAGGCACCTGGAACTCGCCGAGAGCCAAACTGCGCTTTCGGGATGCATCGAACACGTCACCTGGCGTGATCAACAACTCGAGGCACATGGCTGGGCCTTCATTCGAGGACTCGATCTCGGCTCCGAGACGCCAGAGCTCACGGCCGAGCTTGTCGAACCGATAACCGGCTATTCCTATCCATGCGACGTCACCCAGCTGCAGGCGCCGGCGGCAAACGAGTGGGCGGGATTTCGCTATCAGGACGTCGCATCCGGTGGATTCATCGTCGGCATCGACACGCAACGCATCGATTGGATGGCTGGCCGCTGGCAGCTCCGGCTGACAGTACGAGCGCACGGCCTGGAGCGCACCGGACCCATCCAGGCCGTCGCACCAGGCGGCGCGGGTCACCTGATGTGGGGTCGCAATCTCCGGGGCGCCGACGACACCTTTCGGGTCGTCCCGAAGCTTGATCCGCAGCTTGGCTTTGTGCTCCATGTCCGTCCGGAACGGGTCCGGACCACAGCCCTCAGCACAGATGGTGCCGGCACTGCAGCAGGTGTGCTGCGGCTCGTTGACACCGGTCTCGGAGAACTCACATCCGTCGTCGCTGTCAGTGCGTTCGGCCGCGTCGAGGGAAACCTCGATGCCGCGGCCGCCGATGGCTCGCGGCGCTTTCAGGTTGAGCTGCCCGTGGGGGTCGGCGCACCGCTCGGATGGGAGTTCCGGGCCGTCGATATCCATGGCCGGGAACATCGAGTCTCCTGGCCGACAAAGGGGGACCAGGGCCAAACGATTGGCGGTGGCAGCGGCGATGCGTGCTGGCAGCGATCGATTACCGGCTACTGCAACCTGATGTCCGACTGGGTTGTCGCTGAAGCCGAGAACGTGACCGTTGCCGAGGACGAGGACGAGGACGAGTTGAGCATCGAGGTTCGCCTCATTGGACTCCAGCCGTCCGACTGCGAGGATGCGCGGCTATCGAGCAGTCTGACGAACGTCGCGGTACGCCGCGTGGAACCGGCTGACGGTGCGGAACTAGAGGAAGCAGTGGCCGGCAGCGTACGTCTGATGTTTTCGCTATCCGCTGGACGTTGGGGCGGGACACGGCTACCACTTCCGACTGAGGACTACCGGATCGTGTTGGCCTCAGGCGTACCCGTGCGCTGCTCGGCCCAGTTCGCCGGCCGGGTGCCTCAGGAAGGCACGACCGTCAATCATCACTACCGGCTGACGCGCAATAGCCGGGGCGAGCTGGTGATAGGTCTGGCGGCGCCGCTGGCCGAGGATGAACGCAGCAGGGTCGCTCAGGAGCGGCTGAGCCAGTCGTACCAACAATCTTCTTTCGCTCCCACCGATACCGTGCTGTTCCAGAGTTATCGCGGCGAATTCGCCACAGACAGCCAGCTGGCCATCCATGCTGAATTGCGCGCACGGCGACCCGACCTGGAGCTCCTGTGGGGGGTCATGGACCGTTCCGTTGCTATCCCGGAAGGCGGCCGCGCGCTCCTGATCGAGAGCCGTGAGTGGTACACCGCGCTAGGCAGCAGCCGGTATCTCTGCTCCAACATCGAATTCGAACGGTATTTCCGTAAACGGCCCTATCAGCGCTATCTGCAGACCTTCCACGGGTATCCCTTCAAGTCCATGGGAATCTCACTCTGGCGGGTTCAGGGCCGGCCCGAATCCATAATCGACAAAGAATGCACTCGGCGCAGCGGCGCCTGGGATGCCATCGTGGTGCCGGAATCCTTCTGCGTCGACCTGTACCGGCAGGAGTACCGCTTCACTGGTGAGGCACTGGTTTCCGGCTATCCGAGGAACGATGCTCTGGTGACTGCGGACACTGCGTCGGTCCGAGCACGGGTGCTGGCGCAGCTTGGGATTCGCCCGGATCAGATTGTGGTGCTGTACGCGCCCACCTGGCGGGACACGGTGGCGACCAGCGCATGGACGGCGAAGCTCTTCGACGGTCTCGATCTTCAGGCACTTGCCGACGGGCTCGGCCATCGGTACGCCGTTCTGGTACGCGGACACAATTACAACCTTCGGGAAGGCTTCGCACCCCTCACCGGCAAGGTCTGGGACGTGTCTGACTACCCAGAGATCAACGACCTTCTGCTCGCCGCAGACGTTGCAGTGCTTGACTATTCCTCCATTCGCTTCGATTGGTTGATCACGGGCAAACCCGTGGTGTTCTTCGTGCCGGACCTAGAGAACTATCTGAGCTCGCGGAAGGTTCTGTTCGACTATCCACCGACGGCACCGGGTCCGCTGCTGGGCACTACTACTGAGGTCGCTGAAGCATTGCTTGACCTGGACTCCGTCATCTCCGAGTACGCTGCCGCCCGGGAATTGTTCGACAAGGAGTTCAACAGGCTCCACGACGGGCAGGCGACGGAACGAGTCATTAATGCGTTTTTCTAGCTCAACGGCAGCCAGCCGGGTCGTTGATGTCATTCTTGACTGCCTCATCGTGTTGGTGGCCGTCATTGGCGTCGTGCTCGCGCTCGATGGCTCGGCATGGGCGCCGCTGTGGGTGCTGCTATCGGTCCTCGGAACAGCCGGCCAGTTCGTCCAGACCGGGCTCGCGCGGGAGGAGGAGTGGAGCCCACTCGGGCGATCGCTGGTGTTACGAGGGACCGCCGGGGCCGCGACCGCGGTCTGCCTGGCAGCCGCCGTACCAGGTCGGTCACAAGCGCTCGGAGCGGCGCTGGGCGCGGCGATACTGGTGGGTTCGATCGCCGTTGAGCCAATCGTCGCCCGGGCTACTCGGTTCAAGGTGCCCATCGCTACTCGGCTGCCGAACTTGCCGACGCGACGGCCGATGCGCGATCTCGGCACGATTGCGGTCGCTGCCAGCGCGATCGGCACGACGGCCGGACTGCTCCTCGCAGCGCTCGGGGCATCGTCATGGTGGTGGACGCTGATCAGCCTGCTTGCCGTCGTGCCGGTTGCCGTGCTAGCCGTGGACGGCCGAGGCAAGGTCCTCCTTGCCCGCCGGCTACGGCGACTCGTACCACGGGCGGTTGCGGCGTACGCGCCGGACTTCGTGGTCTACACGTCGCGCCCCGACGATGCGTCGTACCAGGTGACGATGTGGCTGCCCTACCTGCAACGTGCTGGGCTTCGCTTCATCATCATTACGCGCAATGCCGCGCCTGCTGCGGCGTTGGCCGAGCTCACCGATGTGCCAGTGGTCGAGGCTCGGGGCATTGCCGATCTTGATGCCCTGGTGGTGCCGTCGTTGAAGGCCGCGTTCTACGTCAACGCATCGTCCGGCAACGGCGCATTGGTTCGCTTTCAGCACCTGACCCATATCTATCTAGGCCACGGCGACTCCGACAAGCCGCCCTCGTACAACCCGACGCATGCGATGTATGACCAGATCTTTGCGGCCGGACCGGCTGCCACCCGCCGATACGCCGCTCATGGGGTGCGCATCCCAGCCGACAAGTTCACCATTGTCGGGCGGCCGCAGGTCGAGAACGTCAAGCAAAGCACGACTCCCATCGCGGACGTCCCCGAGCCGACTGTGCTGTACGCGCCAACCTGGCGCGGCCATGTCGAGGAAACGATGCTGTATTCGTTGCCGGCGGGGGAGCAGATCGTGTCGGCACTGCTCACCCGCGGCGCAACGGTGATCTTCCGCCCGCACCCGTTCAGCTACGACTTCCCAGACGACGCGGCAACGATCGCGCGCATCAAATCGCTGCTTGAGGCCGACCGCCGCAAGACCGGAAAGGCTCATCTGTGGGGGGCTGCTGCGGAAAAGGACCGGAGCATTCTCGACTGCATCAATGACTCCGACGCGATGGTGTCCGACGTTTCGAGCGTGGTGTCGGACTACCTGTTCTCCGGCAAGCCGTTCGCCATGATCGCCATACCCGCCGAGCCTGATGCCTTTGTCGTCGAGTATCCAGTTGCCCGAGCCTCCTACGTCGTCCGGGCCGATCTGGCCGATCTGGATGTGCAGCTGAAGAGGATGCTGGGCGCTGATCCGCTGATGCAGCAAAGGGCAGACATCCGTGCCGATTACCTCGGTGATTTTCCAGCCGACAGCTACGCATCGGCCTTCGTCGATGCGGTGCACCATGTGTCCCGCAAGTCGCTAGAGGACATGGAAGATGATCAAGCCGAGGACGCGGGTGGCGAGCAGGGCAGTCGGGAGGAAGACGACCGGCCGGCCGAGGACGAGGATGGCGGAGCGCTGCCTGGGCGCAGCTGGTCAAAGTACGCGCAGCTTGTGGCACGGGTGGGGCTCGACCTCGCCGGAACGGCGATCGCGCTGCTCGCCCTGGCAGCGGCACTTCTCGGGGGGCCACTCTGGCTGATCACTGGGTTGGCAGCCGTGTCAGTGTGGGCGGCGTTCCAGTCAGTGTCCAGCACTGTGGTCACGCCCGATCGATGGTCTCGGCTCCTCACAGAAGGCGATGCGACTCGTGCTGTCTTGGTGGTGACGCTTGCGGTGACTGCGCACAATACTGACCGGCTTTCGAGGGCCGGCCAGTTGCCCTGGGAGATCGCCGCAGCGTGCGGGTTGTTGCTGATGGCCGTCGCCGTCGAGCGCAGGATTCGAGCCGCCTGGACAAACGCGCTGCTGGGCCAGAATCTGCCTGGCGAGATTCGGGAGATCTCGGATCTCATCCCGCGTGGGCTGTTGCCCATTCTGGACGCCGCGGTGATCATCGTCTGCTTCCTGTTGATCTTGGTCGCTGCTCCACCGGTGATCTTGTTGAGCCTCGTAGCTCTGGTTTTCCTGGCCGCTGTTGAGGTCACCGTTCGAGCGGTTCGGCGGCAGAACGAGACCGAACGGGCTGAACTGCAATTACGGCCCGCGCTGGAGGCGTACCGGCCTGAGTTCATCGTCTATTTCGCATCGACTGTGGGTGCGAACTATCAGGTGGGCATGTGGTTGCCCTACTTCGTCCGGATCGGCCGGCCGTTCATCATTGTGACGCGAACGGCGCCGATGCTGGCGCAGATCGGCAGGTTGTGCGAGGAGTACGGGGTTACGGCTCCGCTGATCTATCGGCGAACCCTGCGCAGTATCGAGGAGATCATCGTCGACTCGATGGCGGCGGCGTTCTATGTCAACAACGCCGCGCGCAATACCCACTTGGTGGAACGGCGGGAGCTCACTCACGTCTGGCTCAATCACGGGGACTCCGAGAAGCCGGCCTGTTTCAATCCGGTGCACGCCATCTACGACCTGATCTTTGCAGCTGGCCAAGCAGGCATTGATCGGTACGCCCGGCATGGGGTGAGCATTCCACCCGAGAAGTTCATGATCGTTGGCCGACCGCAGGTGGAGTTGATCACCGCGGGACGCGGACCTATCAGCACTATCGAACAGCCCACGGTGCTCTACGCGCCGACCTGGCAAGGCCCCTTCGCGGACAGCCGGGTCTACTCGCTGCCCGTCGGCCGCCAGATTGTCGAGCAGCTGCTGGCCCACGGCGCCCGGGTCATCTTCCGCGCACATCCATTCAACTATCGATATCCCGACGCGAGGGAAATGATCGAAGACATCGGCGCCGTCCTCGATGCCGATCGCGAGGTGAGTGGCCGAGAGCATCTGTGGGGAGCCGCGGCGGAGCTCCAGATGAGCGTCGAGGACTGCTTCAACACCTCGGATGCGATGGTCAGCGACGTCTCGGCCGTGGTGTCGGACTATTTACATTCAGACAAGCCGTTCGCGATGGTCTCGGTGGGGCGTACGCCGGAGCGGCTGCTGATCGACGCGCCTGCCGCCCGAGCGGCGTACGTCATTCGTGACGATCTGTCGAATTTGGCCGACGTGTGCGATGACCTGCTAGGACCGGATCCGCTCGCTTCCACTCGAAACGAGACCAAGATCTACTACCTGGGCGCCTTCCCGGACGAGAACTACGCCGACGGGTTCCTCCATGCTGCGCGCGAGGTGATTGACGCAGGTCGGCGGACTCCGGCAGCTTTGCCCTAAGCCGGTTCAAGGGAGGTTTCGTGAGCGGTATCGGCGGCATCGGCAACACTCCGGTCGTTCGGCTCGATCGGCTTACCGGCGATGAAGATGCCGAGGTGTGGGTAAAGCTGGAGGCGGCAAATCCAACGGGCTCGTACAAGGATCGAATGGCGTTGGCCATGATCGAAGCCGCCGAGCGGGATGGCCGCCTGAAACCTGGCCAGTCAGTCGTCGAGTACAGCGGCGGCAGCACCGGCTCGTCGCTCGCCTTCGTCTGCGCGGTGAAGGGCTACCCATTGCATGTCGTGTCGTCGGATGCCTTCGCCAGCGAGAAGCTCCGGACAATGCAGGCGTTCGGCGCTGAGGTCGAGCTGATCCCCAGCCCTGAGGGCATCACGCCGCAACTGATCCCTGCCATGGTGGGCCGGGCGCGACAGATCGCCGCCGACACCGGGGCGTTCCGGACAGATCAGTTCAACAACTCCGCCATGCTCGACGGCTACCGGCAGCTCGGCGCAGAACTCCTCCAGCAGCTGCCGGGCCCGCCGGCCATCACGGCGTTCTGCAGCTACGTTGGCACGGCCGGCTGCTTTCTGGGCACGACCGGCATGTTGCGAACCAAGCTGCCGACGCTCCATCGCGTAGTGATCGAGCCGGCCGAGTCGGCGGTACTGTCCGGGGGCTTACCCGGCACCCATCACATCGAGGGCGGCGGGATCGGATCGTGGCCTCCGCTGCTACGGCCCGAGGATTTCGACGAGGTCGTGGCAGTGTCCGACGCAGACGCCTTCGCCATGGCCCGGCGGGCCGCGCGAGCGGAGGGTATCTTCTCCGGACCATCGACTGGCGCGAATCTCGTCGCCGCCCTACAGCTTGCTGATCACCTCGGTGCTGGCAGTCGCGTTGTCACTGTCCAGGTCGACAGCGGCATCAAGTACCTCAATGGACCGCTTTTCCGCTGACCGGAGGATCCAGATGACAACGCATGCCCGTCCACCGTTCGACGCTGAGCTCGAACCCGCACTCGATGTGCCCGCGTTCTTCACGACGCTCAGGCCCGATTCCATCGCGGAGTTCCGAGCGGCGACTTCTCGTCCGGCGTCGCTCGACGAGGTCATCGCGGGACGGCCCGTCCAGGTCACCGATTACGCGGTGGCCGGTCACGG
>DASVEX010000228.1:0-43031 GCA_036380335.1 Propionibacteriaceae bacterium
CCTCGGCGGCCTGGTCGGAGTGATCAGCGCGCTCGCACTCGGTCGCCTCGGTCGTTTTGGCGTACGTGGTGTCAGCCTTTCGATCGCCTCGATGGGCTTCGTGAGCGTCACGCTGATGCCTTTCCTCGCCTATCCGCCCAATCCGCCCGCGGTCGGGCATCCCGACACGATCGGCACCCGCACGGCGCTGTACTTCATCATGGTGGCCATCTCGATCATCGCCGCGCTCACCGCAGTGTTGGTCGGGCGCAAGCTCGCGAATCGATGGGGCGGCTGGTACGCAATGCTCGCCGCCATCGCCGGTTATCTCGTGGTAACCGTCACCGCGATCGCCTTGCTGCCGACCTACAACGAGGTGCCAGCTGACTTCCCGGCGACCGTGCTGTACCAGTTCCGGATCGCAAGTCTGATCACCCAGCTGGCGCTCTGGGCCAGCATCGCAGTGATCTTGGGTGAGCTGCTGCACCGGCTGCAACGGCGCAGCGATCTTGAGGTGATCGAACCCGAGTACGCAGAACAGCCGCTCTGAAGTGATCAACCCACCCTCAGCCGGCGCGTACGCCGAGGCCCGCCGCCGCTTGGATGCGCTGGCGAAGCCGGATGGTGCGCTAGGCCAGCTGGAGGATCTGGCCGCATGGGTCTCGGCCTGCCAGGCGACATGCCCGCCTCGCCCGCTCGATCGGGTGCGTGCGGTGATTTTCGCGGGTGATCATGGCGTCGCCAAGGAAAGCGTCTCAGCCTATCCACGCGAGGTCACGTCGGTGATGGTGCGGGCCTTCGTGGCCGGCCAGGCTGGTGCAAACTGTCTCGCTCGGCAACACGACGTGGCGCTGCGGGTCCTCGATCTTGGTGTTGATGATGATCTTGACGACCTAGCCGCTGAGGTTTCGGCCTACCACCTCGGCCCTGCCGAGCCGATCGACAAGACCGATGCCCTGACGGCAGCCGATTGCCAGCAGGCGGTACGCGCCGGCGAGGCGATCGCGGAGGATGAGATCGCCGCGGGCGCCGATCTGTTGATCATCGGCGACATGGGGATCGGCAACACGACACCCGCAGCTGCCCTCGTCGCAGCGACCTTTGGGCTGCCGGCCGGGGAGGTGGTCGGGCGCGGCACTGGCGTAGACGATGACCGGCTTCGGCATAAAACTCAGGTGATCGCGACGGCGCTTGATCGGATCGGGGAGCGCGCGGAGGACCCTTTCCAGCGCCTTGCCGCGCTCGGATCTGCCGACATGGCCGCGGGCGTTGGCTTTCTTCGAGCCGCGGCCCGCAACGGAGTGCCCGTGTTACTGGATGGGGTCGTTTCGGTTGCCGAAGCATGTGTCGCCGAGGACCTGGAGCCCGGCGTAGTCGCCTGGTGCGCGGCCGGGCATCGATCAACCGAACCGGCACAGCGACTCGCCCTGGAGAAGCTGGGTCTGGAGCCGATACTTGATCTTGGTCTGCGGCTCGGTGAAGGTACCGGTGCCCTCACCGCCCTTCCGGTACTGCGCTCGGCTGTCCTCATGCTCCGCGAGCTGGCCCTGCTTGCTGATCTCATCCCCGCCAGCTGAGGCTGTCATGCTGGACGCGCTGCGGCTCTCGGTCGGCACGCTGACCGTCCTACCGTCCGGCGCCATCGGCGAGATTGACCGCCGCACTGCGGCCCGCGCCATGATCATCGCGCCGCTTGCTGTTCTGCCGCTCGGTGTCGCCATGGGGCTGCTGGGCTGGCTGGCCCGCACCGCTGGACTGCCCGGCTTGGCGATCGGGTTGTTGATGGTCGGTGGGCTGGCGCTTGGCAGCCGTGCTCTGCACCTGGACGGGCTGGCCGACACCGTCGATGGATTCGGATCTGGCTGGACGGCCGAACGATCCCTGATGGTGATGCGGCGCGGTGACGTCGGCCCCATGGGTGTTGTCGCGCTGATCGTGGTACTCGGCCTGCAAGCGGTATCGATTGGCGAGCTGGTCCAGGATGTGTTCGGTGCCCTGCTAGTCGGCGTGGCCGTGTGCTGCTCTCGCGCGGCTCTCGCCCTGACCTGCGTACGCGGTGTGCCGGCTGCCCGAGGCGACGGGCTGGGCGTAGCGGTTGCCAATTCCGTGCCACGTACGGCTGCCGCCGTCAGCTGGTTCGCTGTCCTGCTGATCATGACCGGGGTTGCGACGCTGTCCGGACACAGCCCGGCCAGCGGCGCTCTCGCGGCCGTGGCCGCCGCCTTAGCGGTTGGCTTTCTGATTTACCGATCCGTACGCCGGCTAGGCGGCATCACCGGTGACGTGATGGGGGCGGCGATCGAAATTGCCTTCACCGTTATCGTCACTGTCATGATCATATGAGATCACAACCGCAGCGCTCGGCCAGCGACGATCATGATCACCTCATCGCTTACCGCAGCCATCTCTTGATTCACCAGCCCGAGCAACTCGGTGAACACCCGGCCCGATCGGTACGGCGACACCAGTCCCCAACCGACCTCGTTGGTCACCGCGAGTGCCAGGCCGCGCCGGGCCCGCCACGCTGTGATCAGATCCTGCAGCTGATCATGAAAAGCACCCTGCCAGCTCGCCAGCGGCTCTTCCCACGTGCCGAGCCGGTCGATGACCGCAGTCAGCCAGGTGCCGAGGCAATCGATCAAGATCGCTCCTGGCGCAATGCGCAGCGCCTCGGCGACGTCGCTGGTCTCCATCGTGTTCCAGTGCGCTGGTCGCCGCGCGCGGTGATCGGTGATGCGGGCGGCCCATTCGGCGTCGGCCGCAGGGTCCGGCGATGGCCCAGCCGCGACGTAGCTGACTTCGGCACTGTCAGAAAGCAGCGTCTCGGCGTAGCGGGACTTCCCGGAACGCACGCCTCCGGTGATCAGAATGCGTCGATCACTGAGGCTAGCGTGCTCCGTATCGGTCGATGGGTTGGTCATCGCCGATGACTCTATCGAGGCGCTGGCCGTCGGCGGCTGGACTTGCACTCGGCTACCTGGCCGATCGGCTCGTCGGTGACCCACACCGTGGCCATCCGGTCGCGGCATTCGGCGCCGCCGCAACCTGGCTGGAGACCCACAGCTACGCGGATCAGCAGGCGGCTGGCCTGCTGCACACGGCCGCTCTGGTCGGGGCAGCGGCTGGGCTGGGTGTGGTGCTGGAGCGATTGATCGCCCACCGCGCAACGGCGACCGTGCTATCCACGGCGGCTGCCACCTGGGCCGTTCTCGGTGGCCGGTCGTTGAGCCGGGAGGCCGCCACGATTGCCGGGCAGTTGACGACCCAGAACCTGGCCGCCGCGAGAGATCAAGTCCGCCACCTCGTTGGGCGCGATACAGCTGAGCTGTCTACCGGGGAGGTGGCGCGCGCGACTGTCGAATCCCTTGCGGAGAACGCCTCGGACGCGGTCGTCGCGCCGCTGTTCTGGGGTGCGCTCGCCGGCTTGCCCGGGCTGCTCGGATACCGCGCTGCCAACACCTTGGACGCCATGATCGGGCACCGCTCGCCGCGCTATCGCAAGTTCGGTTGGGCCGCGGCCCGGCTGGACGACCTCGCCAACTGGGTGCCCGCGCGCGTGGCCGCACTGGCGGCGGCGGCCTGGGCACCACTGGTCGGTGGCACCGCGGGCAGGGTCGTCAACGCGGTACGCCGCGACGCCAGCCAACATCCGAGTCCCAATGCAGGCGTTGTGGAGGCGGCATTCGCCGGGGCGCTGGACGTGCGACTCGGCGGCCACAATTACTACCAGGGAGCGGTCGAAGATCGCGGCTTCTTGGGCGACGGCCGCCTGGTCGAGGTCGCCGATATCGAGCGGGCCAGCCGCCTCGCTGCTGCCGTGTCGATCAGCGCACTCGCGATGGCCGTGCTGTTTCGCGGCTGGCGATCATGACCATCGTGATCTTGGGCGGTACCGCTGAGGCGCGGCAGCTTGCGGCTGCTCTGGTGGGAGCCGGGATCGATGTGGTGTCCACGCTGGCCGGCCGGGTCAAGAGTCCCCAGTTGCCAGTGGGACGTGTCCGGACAGGCGGCTTTGGCGGCGTCGACGGCCTCGCTGACTTCCTTCGAGCCCAACACGCCTCTGCCGTGGTGGACGCGACCCACCCGTTCGCGGCAATGATCAGCAGGAACGCGGTGCAGGCCGCTGGCCTCAACGGTATGGCGCTCATCCGACTAGAGCGCCCCGGGTGGACCGAGCACCCCCGCGCGGGCAGCTGGACCTGGGTCGCCGACACCGCCGCCGCCCGAGCCGCTGCAGATTCCGCCTGTCGGCCGTTTCTGACCACCGGACGGCAATCCTTGCCAGACTTCGAATCGTGGACTGATCGCGAGGTGCTGGTCCGCCTCGTCGATCCGCCCACGACGCCGATCCCGCCGCGCTGGACGGTCATGACGTCGCGAGGACCTTACAGCTACGCCGGCGAATACCGGATCCTCAGTGATCACGCCATCGATGTGCTGCTCAGCAAGGACTCCGGCGGCACGCATACCGTGGCCAAGCTGGATGCCGCGGGTGATCTTGGTATCCATGTAGTGATCATCGAACGCCCCGAACGACCGCCCGCGTGCGTCGTCAGCACGGTCTCCGAAGCCGCCGTGTGGTGTCGCTCCAGACAATCTGGGTCCTGAGCCTGCCGAAGGGCTTCGACAAAGCTTCAGCGCACGTTTGCAGGACATGGCACGATCGATGTCATGAGGTTCATTCTCAGACTGGTGGTCAATGCTGCCGCGCTGGCGATCGCGACGTGGATCTTGAGTGGCATCAGCCTGACCGGCTCGAGCACCACCAGCAAGGTCATCACGTTGTTGATCGTTGCGTTGATCTTCGGGGTGCTGAACGCGATCATCAAGCCACTCTTTGCGCTCTTCACAGCACCACTGATCCTGCTAACTCTGGGGCTTTTTCTCATTGTGATCAATGCCTGCATGTTGTTGCTTACTTCATGGCTGGCCGGGTTGTTCAGCCTCGGCTGGCAGGTCGACGGATTTTGGACCGCGGTGCTTGGTGCGATCATCATCTCCATCGTGAGCTTCCTGCTGAACGTCTTCCTGCCCGATCCGGACGACTCGAGACGTGGCTGAGGAATCCACCAGCCGTCAGATCCGCATCGTCTTCGTCTGCTTGGGAAACATCTGTCGTTCACCGATGGCGGAGCGTGTTGCGGAGCAGGCCGCCGCCGACGCTGGCCTGACCAATGTCGAGTTCTCCAGCGCTGGCACCATCTCTGAAGAATTCGATGATCCGATGGATCGCCGGGCTGCCGCTGTGCTCGAGGAGCGCGGCTATCGATTTCATGATCACATGGCCCGCCGGGTCACCGCAGCTGAGATTGCTTCAGCCGATCTGGTCGTGGCTATGGAGGACAGTCACGTCCGCAGCGTCTTGAAACTGGCGCCTGATCCGAGCAAGGTCAGCTTGCTGACGGACTTCGATCCCGCAGCAGAGCCGGGTTCCGGCGTACCGGACCCCTACTTCGGTTCCGACACCGGTTTCTACGACACCCTTGCGGCCATCGAAGCCGCCATGCCCGGACTCCTCGACCGCATCCGGACCTTGCAAAGCTAATCCGCCCTGAAGATGAGAGAAATGGGTCGATTCACCTCGATTTGGCGCGCGCGGGCCATCTTGAGACGAGAAACGTGGCTTCGACAGATGAGCGCGCGCACTTATTTTGCGACTGGGCATAAATCCCAGTCGAACCGGGTAATTTCCTTCCGCGACAGGGTCCCTGTGCGGCACCTCTCACAGGTTTTTCATTGGTGACTTGCCAAGCTCGCCGACAGGGGACTCGGGGAGGAACTGAAAGATGGTAAAACCACGACACACGTGGCCGCTGGTAATAGCAGCCACGCTCACCTGCGCAGCATGTGTGAGCAATCCGACCGCGCCTTCGGGCGCTAATCCAGCAGGCCCGTCCGCGCTGGAACCCAGCCCGGCCAGTCCGGTTGCAGCGCAGCCGCTGCTGCCGACCGGTGCCGAGCCTGTCAACCTCAACCCGGAAGATTTCAGCGCCGACATCACCAACGCCTACTGGCCCATGAAGCCCGGCACCCGATGGGTCTACCGCAATGTGGAGGAGGGCAATCCGCCGCAGGACATCGCCGTCGTTGCGACTACGGAGACGAAGAAGCTGGCCAACGGCATCACTGCCCGGGTGGTTCGCGACACCGCGCGAGCCAAGGGCCAGCTCGTTGAAGACACCATCGACTGGTACGCCCAGGACAAGGCGGGCAATGTCTGGTACATGGGTGAGCAAACGGCTGAGTACGAAAACGGCAAGGTTGTCAGCCGAGCGGGATCTTGGGAGGCCGGCAAGGACGGTGCGATGCCGGGCATCATGCTGCCTGCGCTTCCGCAGGACGGCCAGAAGTACCGCCAGGAGTACATGAAGGGCGAAGCGGAGGACAACGGCGAGGTCATCGCGACCGATGCACTGGTGGAGGTCAAGACCGGCCTCTACAAGAGCTCCGTGGTCACCTTGGACACGAGCAACCTCGAGAAAACCGCGGTGGAGTACAAGTTCTATGCACCAGCTGTCGGACCGTTGCTTGCCCTGGACGTCTCAGGCGGCGCGGCCCGCGAAGAGCTGGTCAAGATCGAACAGGCTGGTCCTGCGGCTGGCACCGGGCCGATCGGTAAACCCAAGCCGTGACCCCGCGGGCTGCGGCTATGGCTCGCCGTCGATGATCGTGAAATCCTTGATCTCGTGCGAGTCCTGATTGTCGAGGATGAGCCTAAGCTCGCCAGCCTGCTGCGGAAAGGATTGACCGCACAGGGGCTCGCGGCCGACGTGGCAACAGACGCCGACGAGGCCATGTGGATGGCCGCGGCGACCGCGTACGACGCGATCACGTTGGACGTCATGCTCCCGGGGACCGACGGATTCACGCTATGCCGTGACTTTCGGCGACAAGGCGTGACCACGCCGGTCCTCATGATCACTGCGCTCGACACGATTCATGATCGGGTAACCGGCCTGGACAGCGGCGCAGATGACTACCTTGCGAAACCGTTCTCGTTCGATGAGTTGCTCGCGCGGCTCCGGGCTTTGGCTCGGCGGCCTCGCGAAGTGCGCATGCCCGTACTCGCCGTCGGCGAGCTGAGGCTTGATCCGGCAGCGCGTACGGTGCACTATCGCGACGCCCCGATCGAGCTGACTCCGAAGGAGTTCGCGCTGCTCGAGGCTCTGATGCGTCGGCCAGGTGAGGCGGTGTCCCGCTTTGACCTGCTGGAGTGCGCCTGGGATGACAGTTACGACAACCGGTCAAACGTCGTCGACGTCTACATCGGCTACCTACGACAGAAGGTCGACCGGCCTTTCGGGACCGACAGCATCGAGACTGTACGCGGCTACGGCTATCGGCTCCGTACCGAGGAAGCCGGATGAGCCGGCTGCCTATTCGCTGGAAGCTCACCCTGGCTTTCACGCTCGCGCTGACGATCGTCCTCACTGCTGTCGGTGTCTTCTTGCACTTTCAGCTCAGCACCGATGTGGACCATGAGATCGAGCGTGATCTCCGTACCCGCGCCGCTCAGCTCAGCGGTTTGCTGATGCGGGAGCCGATTTCGTCGCTGCCTACCGCTGCCGCCGAACAGCTAGAACCAGATGAGACCATCGCCCAGATCCTGACGCCAACCGGTGGGGTGGTCGCAGCCACCGCGTACGCCGATGTCCAGCTGCTGACGCCTGAGCAGCTGCGTGATGCGGCGGTAGGTGAGGTCTTCGTCGATCGGCCGGGTGACCAGCAGCTTGACGAGTCGCTCAGGATCTTCGCCATGCCGGTCCAGGCCCGGGACGAGACCTTTATCGTCGTCGTCACCGACTCCCTCGACGAGCGATCGCAGACGCTGACCTCAACGTTGGGTGTGGAGGTGGTCGGGCTCGTTGCCGCGCTGATCGCCTCCTGCGGTGTCGGCTACTGGGTGACTGGACTCGCGCTGCGGCCGGTCGAAGACCTGCGACGCCGAGCAACCTCGATCAGCGGCCACGACTTGATCGATGGTGACCGATCGCCGCTGCCGGTCTCACCGGTCAAAGACGAGATCGGACGCCTGGGAAATACGTTGAACGACATGCTCAACCGCATTGGACAGGCTCAGGCCGCGCAGCGGGATGCATTGGAGCAACAGCGGCAGTTCCTCGCCGACGCCAGTCACCAGCTGCGTACCCCGGTGGCGATTATCAAAGCCGAGGTCGAGCTCGCCCAGGCGGGAACGACGAAGGGCGATGAACTTCAGGCTGCGATGACATCGATCGGCGAGGAAACTGACCGACTATCCAGACTCACCGAGCAGCTCTTGCTGCTCGCGGCGGCGGATGAACACCAGCTCAGCCTGAGCCGGGAATCAATCACGCTTCGCGGTCTGCTCGACAAGGTGGCCGACCGGGCCCGGGGGCGTGCGCAGCTCCAGGGTCGAAAGATCACCGTGGAGTCCGATGAGACCACCATCGTGGCGGATCGGCAGCGGCTCGAATACGCCCTAGGCAACTTGCTGGACAATGCGCTCATCCATGGTGCCGGAGATATGTCACTGGTCGGCGAACATGTCGGTGATGCCGTCACGATAAGGGTTCGTGATCATGGAACCGGCTTCTCGGAGAGCTATCTCGCGCATCCGTTCGTCCGTTTCGCACCGACGTCGAGCACCGGCCGCGGCACCGGCCTGGGCTTGGCGATTGTGCACGCCATTACCGAGGCACACGGCGGCGTCGTGCGCGTGACTAACGACGTTGGGGCTTCGGTGACCCTCTCATTGCCGATAGACCCGGCTCGGCCGGTTGCCGTACCTGGTAGCGACCCGAACGCGCCAGCAGGGGCCAGCGATCAAGAACGGCAGTGGTCTTCGCGTTGAAGCCACGGCCGCGGGAGTATCTGGTCAAGATCGTCACCGAACCCGTTCGCAGATAGTCGATCGCATAGCGCTGGAAAGCCTTATTGCGGTTACGCGACACCGCCACTCCGGCAGCAGCTGCCATGTCGTGAGAGTTTCCGCCGAGATCGGCGATGAACTGGCAGTTCCGGGCCAGGTTGCGGCTCAGGATGTCTGAAACGACCAGGGTTGTCGCGTCGTCTGCGGTCACGCAGCCCGGTGCGGAGGCGGTGAAACTCTTGAAGTTGCTGGGGAACTGGCGACCGAAGGTGATGTCGGACCAGCCGCTCGCGTACACCATAAGCGCACCGGCGGTCACGACACCGACCGCGATCTGCGCCGGTCGGGTGCGTACCAGCGCGACAACGCGGCCGATGGCGGCTCCGACGACCAGGGCAACAGGAGCCGCCGTAAAGCCGGCGTAGTGAGGAAACCAGGTCGGTGTAACGAGCAGGAAGGCTATTAGCCCGATGAGCAGCAGCACAGCGAGCCGCGTCTCGCGATAGCTCCATGCCAGCGCGGCGCAGCAGAGCAATGCGAAGACCGCAACGACTGTGATCGTCAAGTGCTGGCGACCGACGATGCCGAGGCCGACGATTTCATCGAGCCGCCAGATGAGGGTGACGTCGTTGCCCCCGCGCCGGAAGACCTGGTCTCGTACGATCTGGTTCCACATCGCTGTCGGCGCCGCCGCGAAGAACGGCAGACAGATCAGTGCTGCGGTCAACACACTCCCCATCAGCACCTGCCATGCCTCGCGGAACCGGCGTCCTAGCAGCAACCAGCCAAGAACGATCAGGACAGTAACGACCCCCCAGACCTTGATCGTCACGGCCAATCCGAGCAGCGCCCCGGCAGCAATAGCCCGGCCACGCGGCAACGGGCTGGCGCGGGCAACCGGCTCGAGCAGGATGATCGCGAGCAGCAGTGCTGTGGTGGCCGGGCTCTCCAGCAATGTCGACTTATCGGCGTACACGGCTGGATAAAAGACGGCATAGCTCAGTCCACCGAAAAGGGCGGCAAGCAGGCCGATGGGTCTCAGGATTCTCCAGATCAGGACAGCGTTCAGCGCGCCGAGCAGCATCCACGCCACTCGAGCAGCCGCGAAACCGTACGAGTCGCTGCCGAGCTGTGCACCAAGCGCGAACGGTGTCAGCAGCAGCGGCATGCCTGGCGGATGGAGCAGCAAGAAGTCGTGGTAGGGAAGTCGGCCGTGCACCAGCCCGGTGGCGGCGGCGTAGTACACCCCGTCGTCGTAGTTGCCGAAACCGAAAAGCCCGCCGCCTCGCAGCACCGGCACCAGTCGGAACGCGAAAGCGATCGCAGCTAGCGCGATCGCCCACAACCAATGCCAGTTCGGGTGCGCGCTGAGCTTGTCGAAGGGTTGGTCGATTTGGGCTCGAGGGATGCCCATGGGACCAGCATTCCCGCTTGCTGCTGTGATGAAACTGAACGGACACCATAGGGACTCGCGGATACTCTTCCCGAATGGTCATGGAGACCCTTCGGCCGCATTCGGCTGGTGCGGGTCCGGCTAACGAGCCAGTGCGCAGCGAGAGTCGCTGGGGCATCCGGAGGCGTTCGGTGCTCAGTGCCGTCGTCGTGGTGACGTTCTCCCTGCTCGTCGGAGGCGCGTTCTTGCTGCTTGTGCTGCAGTCGTCGTTGATATCGGCCGAATGGAACAGCCTCGCGCAGCGTGCCAACGACGTCGCTCGCCTCCTGGAGGAAGAAGGTGTCCGGGAAACTCAGTCGACGCTGGCCGAGGATCGGCGCAGTAGTGAACAGGTGCAGATCATCGACTCCACCAATCAGGTGGTCGCCGCGAGCGCCCGTCGGCTACGCGGCGAGCCGATCTCCGCGTTGCGTCCGGCGCCCGGAAAGACTGCGAAAGAGCAGCTGCCCCGCGTGCCGGCCTTAGGCCAGGACGACGAGGTCCTGGTGAGCGCGCGAGGTGTTGAGGTGAAGGATCAGGCCTACGTCGTCCTGGTCGCCGAGCCGCTCGAAGTCCAGACGGACACGCTTCGAACGGTCGGGTTGCTGCTGCTGGCGGCGTCGCCGCTGCTCATCGCGCTGGTCGGCGTAGCGGTATGGGTACTGGTCGGTCAGTCACTCAAGACAGTTGAACGTATCCGTCGGCAGGTGGCAGAGATCGACGGTCAGCGGCTCAGCGGGCGCGTGGAGGTGCCGCCTACTGGCGACGAGATCGCCGCGCTGGCAGCCACGATGAACGAGATGCTGGACAAGCTGGAGCACTCAGACACCACCCATCGGGCGTTCTTCTCCGACGCGAGCCACGAGTTGCGCAGCCCCTTGTCGACGCTGGTGACGACCGCTGAGGTCGCGAGTCTGGACGAGACCGGCAAGACCTGGCTCGACATGCAGCAGACCGTGCTCAATGAGTCGAGCCGCATGCAGTCGCTGGTGGAGGACCTGCTCACCCTGGCGAAGGTCGATGCTCATCAGCTGCAGCTGGATATCCAAGAAGTTGATCTTGAAGATGTGCTGGTCTCCGAGATCACCAGGCTTCGAACCGTATCCAGCCTGCAGATCAGTGCAGAGCTACAACCCGTGCGGGTACGCGCTGACGAGCGTCGACTCTTGCAGGTCTTCCGGAATGTTCTCGACAACGCGGCACGTCATGCGCAGTCGGCGATCATCGTCGGGATGGAGCGCCGCCCCGGCGAAGTGGTGGTGTCGGTAGACAATGACGGCGAGATCATCAGTTCACAAGATCGCAGCCGGGTGTTCGAGCGATTCGCCCGGCTCGATGCCAGCCGTTCATCCGACGGCGGCGGCAGTGGACTGGGCCTGGCGATCAGCCGAGAGATCATGCTCGCGCATGGCGGAACGGTGGTGGCCTCTGAGTTGAACGGCTGGTGCCGCTTTGAGGTGATCTTGCCCCTTTATTTGTGATTGCTCGCGCAATTGGTGCGCGCTCGCAATCGTCACTGGTGCTCCGCGCTGCTCGAGTCTGCATCCAACCGGTAGCCCATGCCGCGTACGGTGCTCAGGGTCTGCAGCCCGTACGGCGCGTCGATCTTCTTGCGTAAATATCCGATATAGACCTCGACGACGTTCTCGCTGCCCTCGTACGCCGCATCCCAGACGTTGCTCAGAATGGCAAACTTGCCCACCACGCTGCCGGCGTTACGCATCAGGTACGTGAGCAGACTGAATTCCCGCGCCGTGAGCTTGATCAAATCACCGCGCCGGGTGACTATACGCCGAGCAGGATCCAAGACCAGGGAGCCGACGGTCAGCTGGGCCGGTCGCTCCGGGGCGCCGCGGCGGATGAGCGCGCGTAACCGCGCCACGAGGACCTTGAAGCTGAACGGCTTGGTCAGATAGTCGTCTGCACCAAGATCAAAAGCGTCGGTCTGGTCGTACTCCCCGTCCTTGGCGGTGAGCATGATCACCGGCGTCCAGATCTCCCGGTCCCGAACTTCCTTGAGCACCTGATAGCCGTTCATGCCCGGCAGCATGATGTCGAGGATCGCCACGTCGTAGCTGAACTCAGATGCCGCCCAGAGACCGTCGACACCATCGTGAAAGACGTCGACGACAAAGCCCTCGCCGACAAGCCCGCGTCGCATGGACTCCGCGAGACCCTTCTCGTCCTCCACAATCAACACCCGCATGGGTTTCATTGTGCAGCTCGCTTCAGCCCGCTTGGGCCATTTGTGATTCCCGATGCTGCTCTCAGTTTGGGCACAGCGTGCGTTGACCACAGTGGAACGTGGACGGCCAAATAGTGGAGCACACAACAACAGGGGAGCAGCGCGATGCTCAGACCGACCGCCCCACACCTGCGGCGGCTCGATATCCGACCTGGTCACTGGGGGCAGTGGCTGGCGACCGGTGCCGCCGGGTTGGTCGGGTTTGTCGTCCTCGCGCTGCTCCTCGTCTTCCAGACCGGCATTTCGGAGTTGGACCACTGGCTGTTGGCCACGGTGATCAGCGCCCGGAGCCCGGATCTGACGGCATTTGCCAGTGCCGTGACCCGATTGGGATCTGGGTCGGCAGTGGTCTGTCTAGGTCTCGCCGCGGCACTCGTACTCGGTCTGCGGTCCCGTCGAGTCTTGCTGCCACTTGCGCTGCTCGGCGCGCTGGCGGCGGCTGCCAGCCTGGTCACCATCCTCAAGATCGTCTTCGACCGCCCTCGACCACCTGCTGAGCTGGTAGTCGGGGTGCCACTCTCGTCCGACGCTTTTCCCTCCGGCCACACGACAAGCGGTTCGGTGCTGGTGATCCTCGCGGCCGCAATGCTGGGGCTCACCATTGGGAGCGCGCTCGTTCGCCGGCTGCTCATCATCGGCGGGTGTCTGGTAGCGCTTTTGATCGGCTGCAGTCGCACCTATCTCGGCCTCCATTGGCCCAGTGATGTGCTGGGCGGCTGGCTTCTCGCGACGGTGATGGTGTCAGTGACGATGGCGTTGGTGAATCTGGCGTTGGTACCGTATCCGGGGGGTGAGACGGTGCCTGACGTGCTTGATCGGCGGCTTGATCCGGACGCCACGCCAATGGTTCTGCAACAGGCCGGCCATGCGAAGGACTAGCGGACCTGCTGGGCCACGGAGCCGTACCCTTCGACTTCGGCACCCTAGCCTGGCTCGGCGAGTACGGCGCCCGCCGGCCTGCTCGCGGTCGGAGATGCCTATTGCGTCTTCAACCCCGTCTACGGGCAGGGCATCACGGTTGCCGCGTGTCAAGCTCTACTGATCCGAGATGCCCTCAAGCACGACAGTTCGCGAGCCGAGCGAGGACCGCAGGAGACCTGGCGACTGCAGCGCCGGATTGGTGCCGCGGCCGATCTGCCCTGGCAGGCTGCCACTACCGAGGATCTGCGCCACCCGAGCAGTTCGGGTTCCCAGCCGAGGGTGCAGCGGCTTTTGGGTCTATGGACCGCTCAGCTGGCGAAGCTCGCCGCGCACGGTGACCGCGGTGCGTACCTTGCCTTCGCCCGCGTCTACCACCTGATGGCCGCGCCCGCGATGCTGTTCCGCCCGTCCCTTGTCTTCTCTGCTTGCCGGGCTGCGATACGAGGCATGCCAGAGCAGAATCCGCGGCCCCGTGCGTTGAACGCGCTGGCGCAGAGCCGCTCGGCATAGGCCGCAGCCAGGGTTGTCTGGCACGCTGGGTGCATGCACATCCTGGTCGTCGATGATGATCAAGCCGTACGCGATTCTTTGAAGCGTTCTTTGGAATACAACGGCTACGAGGTGAGCGCCGCCGAGGACGGCGTGCAGGCGCTTGCCCGGCTCGCCGCAGTCCGGCCGGATGCGGTGATCATGGACGTGATGATGCCGCGCCTCGACGGCCTGGAAACTACCCGGATGCTCCGTGCCGCCGGCAACGACGTACCGATCCTGGTACTCACCGCCCGCGATGCGGTAGGTGATCGGGTGGATGGCCTCGACGCCGGCGGCGACGACTATTTGGCGAAGCCGTTCGCGTTGGATGAGCTGCTGGCGCGGCTGCGAGCGCTGGTCCGGCGGGCGGGCACGGTGGCCGACTCGAGCGACCCGTCGACCCAGAACCTGTCGTTCAGCGACCTGATATTGAACACCCAGACCCGGGAGGTGCTGCGCGGCAACCGTTCGATCAATTTGACACGCACCGAGTTCGCGCTACTCGAGGCTTTCATGCGTCACCCGCGCCGGGTGCTGGAGCGTAGCTGGTTACTGAACGAGGTCTGGGGGTTCGATTTCCCGACGACAGCGAACTCCTTGGAGGTCTACATCGGCTATCTGCGCCGTAAGACCGAGGCCTCAGACGAGCCGCGGCTGATCCACACCGTACGCGGCGTCGGATATGTGCTCCGCGAGACACCACCATGATCAGTTTGCTGCGTCGGCTGAGGGCCTGGTTGCGGGCGCTGCCGTTGCAGCGCCGCGTTGCGTACCTGACAACGGCCGCAGTGGCCCTGGCCGTTGCGGTCACGAGTGTGGCCGGTTATCTGACGCTGCGCATCTCGCTGTACCAGGCGCTGGACGCGGAAATGGTCCAAACGGCAACCTCATTGGCTGTGGTGCCGGTCGCGGAGGACATTCGGACGCTGGGCGGCCTGACTGAGCGCGCCTTGCGGGCCGGCAATGTCAGCGTGGCGGCAATCCGAACCGACAACGAAGTCTTCTACGTTCCTGACGAACGTGATCATCTGGTGCTCGGCGTTAAGGAGTTGGCCATCGCTCGTCTGCAGAGCGGTTACTCGGCGCGTTCAGGTGTGACGACAGGGGGCGAGGAATACCGCATCATTGCGGTGCCGATCACCGACCTTGGCAACTACGCGCTCGTGCTCGGCCGCCCGCTGCAGCCGACCGATGACATTCTCAGCTCGCTGTGGTTGGTGTTGATCATCTTTGGGGTGGCCGGCGTGATCATTGCAGCGGTCGTCGGCGCGTACGTGGCACGGTCCAGCCTGCGTCCGGTACACGAGCTGTCTGCTGCCGTCGAACACGTCACCGTCACCAAAGAACTGACGCCGATTACGATCAACGCAACCAGCGACATCGCGGTCTTGGCGGAGTCTTTCAACGAGATGCTGGAATCACTGGCCTCCTCTCGCGATCGGCAAGCGCGGTTGATTGCCGACGCTGGACATGAGCTGCGAACGCCGCTCACGAGCTTGCGGACCAATATCGAGCTGTTGGCGGCCGATGCGAAGAGCGGCATGTTGAAGCAGCAAGATCGGATCGACATCCTTGCTGATGTCAAGGCGCAATTGGTGGAGTTCACCGAGCTGATCGGTGACCTTGTGCAGCTCGCCCGGGACGAAACCGCCTCAAAGCCGGAGGCGCTGGACTTCCGCAACGTGGTCAATTCGGCAGTTGACCGGGTGCGGCGGCGGGCTCATGGAATTGGCTTCGACGTCGAGCTCAACCCGTTCTACGTGGTAGGCGACTCGGACATGCTGGAACGAGCGGTGACCAACCTCCTCGACAATGCGGTGAAGTGGAGCCCGCCAGGTGGCACCATCCGAGTACAACTCGAGGGCGACCGGCTCCGGGTGGCGGATCAGGGTCCAGGCATCTCCGAGTCCGACATGCCGTTCATCTTCGATCGGTTCTACCGAGGTGACTTCGCCCGGCAAACCTCCGGGACGGGACTCGGCCTTTCGATCGTGGCGCAAACGATGGCCCAGCACGGCGGCTGGGTCAAAGCCGGTCGCTCAGCACAGGGCGGAGCCGAGTTCACCATTCAGTTACCAGGCGCCACAAACCTCGAGGCACTTACTGAGCCGACGGCTCAACCTGCTAACCAGACCAGCACGCCGCCGGCGGCGGGGCCGCCCCCCGCTCTTGCTGAAAGTGGTCGCAAACGGCAGGGCTAGTCGACTTGGGGCTGGTGTTTGTGACCGCTTTCCGGTAGGGACGAGGCCCGGCATTCGGCACAGAGTCCCAGCAGGGCTGCATGATGCGGCTCGACCAGGAATCCGACCTCGTGGTCGACGCGGCTGATCAACGAGTCAAGTACGTCAATCGGGAAATCGATCACCGCCTGGCAGCTGGTGCACTGCAGATGGGCATGGCGATGTGAGGTCTGCGTGGCGGCTGCCGGCAGAGCCAGGTGGTACACGGTGGCAGAGCCCCCGACGTGGGTGTGGATGATCAAACCCAGCTCACCGAGTGTGGCAAGTGCGCGGTAGACCGTCGCACGGTGGACACCTGGAGCGGAAGCTTCTGCGCGGGCAACGATCTCATCGGCAGCGAGGTGCTCTTCCGTGCCGTCAAGAACTTCGATGACCGCACGGCGCGCCCGGGTCACACGCTCATGCTGATCCCGGAGCGCATCCAATGCCACCTGGACACGGGGCGACGCCGCCGTACTCACACGCGTGTTCCCCAGCTTCATAGGCCGATTCTCCTCCGAACGTAAATGCGATACTGTCGCATCTGGCGAGTCCGGTATCGCGAATGTGGTCTTTGGTGGCGTCCGCGATGGCATTTACGGAGGGAGTCTGCCTTGTCACGAGCTATTTCATCCGAACCTCAGACGGCTGCGCGGTTCCGCAGCAGGCTGAGTGGCCAAGAATGGCGATCCATTATTGGCATGGCTGCCTTCATCCTCGGTCTGCACATCGTTGGCTGGGGCGTGCTGGTCGCCATCGTCGCCCCGCAGCACTATCAGATCGCCTCAGGTCAAATACTCGGCATTGGCTTGGGCCTGACCGCATACACGCTCGGCATGAGGCATGCCTTCGACGCTGATCACATTGCCGCGATCGATAACACCACCCGCAAACTCATGTCCGAAGGTAAGCGGCCAGTCTCAGTCGGCTTCTGGTTTTCGCTCGGACACTCGACGATCGTCTTCGCGCTGGTGGCGTTGCTGGCGTTGGGCGTACGCGCTTTGGCTGGACAGGTCGAAAACGATTCGTCTTTGCTGCAGCGGATCACTGGCGTCGTCGGGACCGCGGTCTCAGGCGTGTTCCTCTACACCATCGGAATCATCAACCTCGTCATTTTGATCGGCATCATCAAGGTCTTCCGCCAGATGCGCCAGGGCGCGTACGACGAGAAATCACTTGAGGAGCAGCTGAATAACCGCGGCTTCATGAACAAAATCCTGTCGGGCGCCACGAAGACGGTGACCAAGCCGTGGCAGATGTATCCGATCGGCGTGCTCTTCGGTCTGGGCTTCGATACCGCAACCGAGGTAGGGCTGCTCGTGCTGGCTGGCGGCGCTGCGGCGTTCGCGCTGCCGTGGTACGCAATCCTGACGCTTCCGATCTTATTCGCGGCAGGCATGAGCTTGCTCGACACCATTGACGGCTGCTTTATGAACTTCGCGTACGGCTGGGCCTTCTCCAAGCCGGTTCGCAAGGTTTACTACAACATCACCGTCACCGGGCTATCAGTTGCGGTCGCCTTGATCATCGGGACCATTGAGCTGGTTTCGATCTTGACCGAGAAGACCGGGGTGACCTCCGGGCCGCTGGCCGCGATAGCGAACATCAACCTGGACTATGTCGGCTATGCGATTGTCCTGTTGTTCGTGCTTACCTGGGTGATCGCCGTCACGATCTGGAAGTACGGCCGCATCGAAGAGAAGTGGTCCGCGAGTCTGCGAACTTGACGTTCAGCCCACCTTGCGAGCGATGAAGATCAAATACTCCCAGTCCAGCACCGTGGAATCGGTGCCTACGTCGAAGCGTTGGCCGAGCTCGGCGAGATCATGATCAAGTGCGGCGACCCGATCGGGCTTATCGGCAATGAACCGGTACGCCGCGATCGTGGGTCCGTAGTTGGTCTTGAAGTAGTCGCGGAACCCTTCTGGGCTGGCGAAGTGTGTCACGCGTAGCGTGCGGGTCTCCGCGGATACCTGTTCGACGCGATCACCGAGCAGGCTGCGAACGTGATCTTCAGATCCCCACAGCGGCGGCGGTTGTGCGCCGGGAGGCGGTGGCGCGGCGTACGGCCTCATGGTGGCGAACATCTGGCCGATGAAGCCGCTCGGTGTCCAGGAAAGCAGCCCGATGGTGCCGCCAGGACGGCAGACGCGGATCAGCTCGTCCGCGGAGGTCTGATGATGAGGAGCGAACATGACGCCCAAGCAGGACAGCACAGCGTCAAACTCGCCATCGCTGTACGGTAATGCCTCGGCATCTGCGATTTCCCAGGTCAGCTGCACTCCGGCTTCAGCTGCCAACTTCTGACCGGTCTCCATCAGTTCGGGCGTGAGATCCGAGGCAATTACCCGGGCACCGATGCGAGCTGCGGGTATCGCGGCATTGCCGCTACCGGCGGCGACGTCAAGAACCACATCGCCTGGCTTGATTCCCGCGGCATCGACCAAGATTGGCCCGAGCGGGGCAACGACATCAGTCACCACAGCCGAGTAATTGCCCGAAGCCCACATCGCTCGATGCTTGGTCTTCAACGCCCGATCGGCCTCACCAAGATCGGCAGGCTGGATGTGTCGCAACTGCGTCATGGCAGGTTCCTCCTTTGATTAGTGCGCTTCCGTCGCTGACGCTACGTCGACGCTGAACTCGGCGGTTGATATCGCTGGCTACGTGATCAATTCGGCGACCGTGATCACGTTGCCTTCGGTGTCGGCAAGTTCCGCAACTCGGATTCGCTCATCGGGTCTCGCGCGCGCTGGACTGGTGATCCTCCCGCCCACCTCGGTAGCTCGTTCCAGGGCGACATCAAGGTTCGGCACCTCGAAGCCGAGGCCGGTGCGAGTTTCGGTGCCGCTGCCGCCGGGATGCAGCGCGATGTTCGTACCGGCGACGCTGAACTCGCTCCAATACGGCGACGTCATCACGACCTTGACGTCAAACGCTCCGGTATAGAACCGCATGGCGCGCGTCATGTCGGCGACCATGAGCATGATGTACGTCTTGTCAACCGGTGTTGCGGTCATCTTGGATAGCGCCTAACTCAGAGCTCGGGGTCGCTGCCGCCGTCGGATCAGCGCGGCTGCGCCGGCACCCAGGTAGGCGGCGCAACCGGCAGGAATGATCAAGATCAACAGCGTGGCTGGACCGGCCCATCCTGTCGGCGACATCGCATAGGGCAACGCAACTCCTGCCATGAGGTAGACCGCGTGCACAGCCGCGAGGGAAGCGCCGAGAAGGAGCGCTGAAAGCCACGCCCACCGGGGTGCAGCGATGCCCAGCAGTCCTGCGCCGATCAAGAGCATCAGCAGCGACACTTGGTTGGCGACATCCGAGGGAGACCGATCGATCCAGACCAGCAATGCGGCGGCCACGAGTAGGCCGATTCCATACAGAAATTGACGCATGATTGTTCCTCGAATGGAGCTATGCCGCCAGCCTGACTCAATCATGGCGCGGCCGCCAGATGTCGACGGCAATTTCCCGCATCTGCTCGCTGAAGATCCCGGTTGGGTTGGCGTCCTGCAACAGGCGCCGAAGATCAGCTTCGAACGCAAGGCGGCGTTCGCCGAACAAGTGCGGTGTCGAGCTGGAGAGCGAGAAGACGCCAGCCACAATCTGATCACTGCTGCGCTCGACGACTTGGCCGGGAACCTCGATCCGCTGTGGGCCGTAGCACCCGGCTGCCCGCCAGATCGCTGCCTCGCGATCGCCCTTGTTGGGCGGCAAGTCCTTACCCCAACGACTGACCGTGTCGAGGTAGCGCTCAATCAGCTCGTCGATGGCCGAACGAGGGGGCCGGGGATGTGGCAGTACAGCGTCGCTGTCGACGCCACGATGCGTGGTGGCATGCACGTGCACGCAAGCTCCACCTGATTCGAGCATGCCGAGCGCGGTGCGAGCGACTGTTGCCTGGTCCATCCAATGGAATGACTGGGCAAAGCTGATGACGCGGTAGGCGCCAAGACCGGCAGGCAATTCCTCGGCACGCAGCTGCAGCCACTGCACAGTGTCGATCCCAGCCTGTTCGGCCCGCCGCTCGGCTGCTGCCAGCATGTCGCGGTCGGCGTCGACACCGGTCGTTTGGGCAAACCACGGTGCCAGCAGCAGGGTGAAATTGCCGGGACCACAGCCGACGTCGAGCAGCCTGCCGGTGCCGTCGAGCGCCAGCCTTTCTGCAAGGGCGTCCGCCAATGCGATCGGATAACTGACCCGACCGATTGCGTAGTACTCGGCACTCCCCGCATAAAGCGATGGATGCCAACTCAGGCTGGGCTCGACCATGGTCCGCTAGGCAGACCGCAGCCGGAGTGACAGTGAGCCAGTCGGTTGCAAGGTGATCGCCGCATGCACCGGAATCGACGTCAGCTCCGTCTCTAGGGCGAACGCCTGGAGGACGGCGGCGATCACGATGGGGATCTCGAGCATGGCGATCTGCATGCCGATGCATCCGCGCGGCCCGGCGCCGAAGGGCATCCACGCGTATCGATGACTACCGGGAAATTGTCGTGGCGGTACGTCGAAGCGCCGCGGATCGAAGACCTCGGGGTCGGGCCACACGGCCGCGGAGTGGTGGATGCCCCACATCGATACCTCGACCCACGATTCGGCCGGGATGTGGTAACCAGCAATGACCTCGTCGTCGCGGGTGCTGCGGTTCATCCCATAGGCACCCGGAAAAAGGCGCATGCATTCACGCAAGAAGCGGTCGGTCCACTCAAGTTGAGCGACTTCTTCAGCAGAGGGTGCTCGTCCGTGCAGCCGCTCGGTGATCTCTGCGCGCAGCTTCGTCTGCCACTCCGGGGTGAGGGCGAGCTGGGCAAGAGTGCAGGCGAGCGTCATTGCCGTTGTCTCACGGCCTGCGATCAGGAAGAGCAGCACTTGGTTGCTGACTTCGGTCTCACTCAGCCGGTCTGCGGCGTTGTCGGCGTCGCGCGCAGCCAGCAGCCGGCCGAGCATGTCGTCGGCGGATCCCTTCGCGGGCTCAGACTGGCGGATGGAAATGATCTCGTCGACAATGCCGCGGACCTGTTCCAGCTCGCGCGTCAGCCGTCTGTTGTGGGATGTGGGTAGCCATCGTGGCATCGGGTGTGGGCTCACGGCGCGGTGCAGCAGTTCCTCGTTGACGATGCTGAAGCGGGTGAGCTCGGGAAGGGCGCGGGACACGTCAGCCCCAAACAGAATGCGGCCAATGATGCGTGAGGTAATCCCCACCATCTCGGGATAGAGGTCGACGCTGTGGCCCTGGGATGCAGCGACTCGCCACCGCTCAACGAGAAGTTCTGCCTCCTCGATCATGATGTGGATGTAGTCGCGGGCGATACGGCGCCGGGTGAAGATCGGCGCGAGGAATCGACGCTGCCGGTGCCAGCTCTCGTCCTCGCTGGTCAGCAGGTTTTCGCCCAGCGCCTGTCGTAACTCCCGATAGCCGGGGCCGTTCTTACGGAAACGGTCCGGCTGGCCGAGGATTTCGGCTGCGAGCTCGGGCGAGGTGACGCTGTAAGCAGTGATGTTCCATCCGGGCGGACCCGCACTAATGCAGGCAAGCCCACCGAGCTCGCGGTTGGCGCGCGAGATCGTGCCGAGGAAGTCGCGACGCAACTCGCGCATCGATCCGAGTACGGGCGAACCACTCAGCCGGGGCACGCGTTGTGCAGCCGGAGCGGCTCTCATGATGTATCAGGCTAACCGGCAGATGCTGGAAACTCGACCAGCTGGCAACACGGGTGGGACAGTAGCGAGGTGGACATGCTCCGCTGGCGCGTCGGTGATGCCACGGTGATTCGTATCCCTGAGTTGGATGCCACGGCCGCACTCGAGGGGCTGATTCCCAGACTTGATCTTGCGGGCATCTCAAGCGACGCGTGGCTGAGGCCTAGTTTCGTTGATGAGGCAGGGTGTCCGCGGGGACTGGTTCAGGCATTCGTGCTACTCATCGCCGGCTACACGATCATGGTCGATACGGGTGTCGGCAATGGCAAGAGACGCGTCGCAGTCCCGGGATGGGACAACCTGCAGACGGACTTTCTTTCGCGACTCCAGGCGACCGGTGTGACGCCGGGTGACGTCGATTACGTCGTCAACACGCATCTGCATTTTGATCACGTTGGGTGGCACACAGAGCTGGTGGATGGGGCCTGGGAGCCAACATTCCCCGCCGCTCGCTATGTGATGTCGGCTGGAGAGTTTGGCTATTGGCAGTCCAAACCTGAGAACGAGATCGCCGACCAGCACGCCGGCTTCTCCGATTCCGTGCTGCCGATATATGAGGCTGGGCTTGTCGATCTCGTCGCCGATGATCATGTGGTCATTGATGGTGTGCGCCTCGTGCCAACCCCTGGCCACACTCCGCATCACGTCAGTGTGCTGATCGAGTCGGGCGGGCAGTCGGCGGTCATCACCGGTGACGTGACGCATCATCCATGCCAGCTTGCTCATCCGGACTGGGGATCGGCCTCGGACTTTGATCCTGATCTTGCGTGCACGTCGAGGATGAGGCTCGTCGAAAGGTTTGCCGATTCAGACACGGTGATCATCGGTAGTCATTACGCCGATCCCGTGGCGGGACGCATCCGGCGCACGGGCACGAGCTTCCGACTGGTGTCTGTTCAGGAATAGCAAGGCAAGCTAGTGCCGAGCATCCGACGTCGCTTGACGTAGGCGCCGCCCAGGCGGCTACTGTCAAGGGACGTCGAATGCACGACACTAGTCTCGTGCTGTCCGATCATGCCGTGGCTATCGGCCGAACGTACGGTATCGGACCTCCGATCCGAGAGATGATCTTGGTCGCTCGCGGCGAACAGGGGCGAGTCTGGCGGCTGGACACCGATTACGGCGCGTTTGCGATCAAGGAGTTGATCATCCGTCAGACACCCGCCGACGCATCGGCCGATGCGGCCTATCAAGAGGTCGTACGCGCGACCGGTGCGGTGCCGATGCCGCGACCCATCCGTACACCGGATGACCGAGTGGTTGTTGATCTTGCTGACTATCAACTCCGGGCATACGAGTGGGTCGACGTGCTGGTGATGGATCGAAGCTTCGACCCGGCGACGGTTGGTGCGACGATGGCGGCCATTCATCGCGTGCCGTACGCTCCGGCGCGGCCGCTCATTGGCTGGTATACCGAGCCGGTCGGAGCGTCGCGATGGAGTCAACTGCTTGAGGAGTCGAAGACAGCGGCTGCGCCATTCGCCGATGCCTTGGACAGCGAAATCAGCGAGCTCCTGCGTCTGGAGACCCTGCTGGAGCCGCCTGCGAGCTTGCAGAGCTGTCATCGCGACCTCTGGGCGGACAACATGCTGCCGACAGTTGCAGGCGGGCTCTGTGTGATCGATTGGGAGAACTGCGGACTCGCGGACCCAGCGCAAGAGCTACCCATGGCCATGATCGACTTCGGGCTGGGTGATCAACGCCGGATTGCCGAGCTGTACCTGTCCTACCTTGACGCCGGCGGCCCGGCTCAGATCAGCGGCTTCGGCTCGTTCACGATGGTGATCGCACAGTTCGGCCACTTCTGGGAGTCGGCAATCATCTCCTACCTAGCAACCGACGCCTCCGAGGAGAAGGCCCACAGCCTCGATCGCATCGCCGAATTGCTGAACCCGCCGTTGCGTGTCACGCATCTTGAGGAGATGCTCGACACCATCGCATCCGCTCGATAGCGCCAGACAGGCATAGGAGTGATCAATGACAGACACCACGACGCTGGGCCGCAGTGCTGTTCGCATTCCACGACTCGGATTGGGTGTCATGGTCTGGGGAGAGGCCAGCGGTGCCCAGCGGTACCTGCCGGCCAAGGGCGCGTACGGCGGGACGAATGCCACCGACGAGGAGGCCGCCTTTGACGCCAGCCTTGCGGCGGGCGTGAACTTCTTCGATACGGCGGCGCTTTACAGTGCCGGGGCCTCGGAGCGTCGGCTCGGTGAGCTCGCGGAGGGCAAGGACGTCGTCATCGCGTCGAAATTTCCGCCCAACTCAAGGGAGCGCACTCAAGCCCTGCCCGCCGCACTAGAGGCCAGTTTGGGCAATCTCAAGCGGAACTCGATCGATCTGTACCAACATCATTTTCCCGCACCCTGGATGGATATCCCGGCTCTCATGGGGCTGATGGCGGATGCCGTCGAGGCGGGAAAGATCAGGGCCGTCGGTGTCAGCAACTATTCCGCTGCCCAGATGCGCACCGCGTACGATGCCCTAGCTCAGCGCGGCATTCCGCTGGCGTCCAATCAGGTGCATTATTCCTTGTTGCACAGGCAACCCGAGACCAACGGCGTACTCGACACCTGCCGCGAGCTGGGCATCAGCCTGATCGCGTACCAGCCGCTCGCCAGTGGCGCGCTCACCGGGAAGTATCTCGACGGCAGCCGACCGGCTGGTTTCCGCCGCTTCCGAGAACCGTTCCGTGGGTCCGGCTTCGAGGTGTTGCGACCAGTCGTCATGGTGCTCAAGATGATCGGTGATCGTTACGGCAAGTCACCAGGTCAGGTGGCACTCCGCTGGCTTCTCGAGCACGACAATGTGGTGCCGATTCCAGGTGCGAAGAATGCTGACCAGGCCACGCACAATGCCGGCGCCTTGTCCTTTACGTTGACGGCTGAGGAGATCGCCTATCTCAATGACGCCACCGAGGCATTTCGCACCTATTCACCGCTGAGAGAAAGAGTCAATCGCCTGGCTGGTCGATGACTACTTTCCGGCTAAGTAACCACGTGGTCAATCACGGCATGAATTTCGCGCGAAGTGATGTCGTTTGCGATCGCTTGCGGGGCTGAACGCAATTGGCCGGTCAAGTCACGAGGCGAAGCAATGCGCAGGTGATCGCGGCGAGCGCGAGGGCGACGACGGCAGGCGCTCGGAACCACAACAAGAGTGCGCCAACCGCGAGCCCCGCGGCGCGGGCATCGATCACCAGGTGCTGGCCGTGCGTGAAGGTGCCGGCCACGATGAGGGCGCTGATCAACGCAGGTGCTATCAAGGCGATGACTCTGGTGAGCGCCGGGGGTGGTTGCCGCCCACCGGCCAACAGCGGACCGATCGTCTTCAGCAGCACGGTACCGACGGCGAGTACGACAATCAGAAGCCATGTCTTCACGCGTGGTCTCCCGTGTCTAGCTCCGCAACTGGATGACGCGGCGCCCGGAGCCCGATCAACGCCGCCGCTGCCGCAGCTAGCACGGGGACGCCTGGTGGAGCGATCGGCGTCAATATCAGGGTGATGGCTCCGGCCAAGACCGCGACAATGATGGGGCGGAGGTTGCGCGGCAGCTTGCGCCCGGGGAACAGTTCGGGCAGCAAAAGGCTGAGATAGAAAACCGGAAACAAGACATCGATCCCCCAACGGGTGGTTTCGCCGATCGACGTGGCACCCATGGCGCCGACAACCGTGCCACCGACCCACCCGAGGAATTGCGCGGGAGCAGCCCAGACAACGGCGTTGACATCGAACCGGCCGCCTTCGCGATGGCCGATGATGAAGGACGCGTCGGTGATCAGTGCCCCGGCGAACAGCCGCCGCAGCGGTCCACTCGTCATTGAAGGAGCGATCGCGAACCCCATGGGCAGGAATCGCATATTGGCAAGCAAGCCAGTGCTGACCGCCAGCGCGGTGCTCCCTCCAGCAGTCAGGATGCTCAGGGCGCCGAATTGAGCGGCGCCCGACCAGACGACCGCCGACATCACGATCGAGGGAATCGCGCCGAGCAGTGGCTCGGCGAGTAGGCCAAAGCTCACCCCGATAGCCGCCGTCGGCAGTACGAGCGGCAGCGAGTCGCGGAGGCCGGCGGGCCACGCCTTCGGGGTCAACCTCATAGCGATGCTCCTGCCTTGTGAGATGTCGCTGATCTACCCGCGGCGTCGACGGGCCAACACCTACCAGGAGTGGGCGGCGGTGACCTCTGCTGCTGCTACGACCTGCCGCGAGTCGCGTACGGGGTATGCGTCGGAAGAGTCATCCGTGGGGCGCGGCGCGGTCGGCGCCGTCCGACCATGGACAGCAGCATCTGCACCCGGAACCGATGCCCGCGGTACGGCTCCAGAAGTTCCAGGCAAGCCCCGTCGTCGAGTTCTTCGCCGGTCAAGGTGTAGCTGATGTCCTTGCCCACGTGGTAGTCGCCGATACTCCAGGCGTCCGGATCGCCGTGCGCCCGCTGCCGGACCTCTGCTGACGTCCACGCCCCGACCCCGGGAAAGCTTTGCAATGCCCGATCCGCTTGCTCGTACGGCCAGGTCAAGGTCCGCTCCAACGCAGCGGCTCGGCCGGCGGTCCTGACCAGGGTGCGGCTCCGCCGCTGTTCAACTCCCGAGGCGAGGAATCGCCAGGTCGGTACCTTGGTCCACGCTTGGGGCTCCGGCGGCAAATACATCCCGTACGCCGCCGAGCCAGACTCGAGAGCCGGCCCGGGTGCGGGTTCGCCGAACTCGCGAACCAGCAGCCGCCACGCCCGAAACGCCTCCTTGCCGGTGACGACTTGCTCGATGCACGCCGGCGCAAGCGCCTCGAAAACCGCCTCGCTCCGACCTATCCGATAGTGGCCGTAGCGCTGCCACGCCGCAACCAGCGGAGGATGCTCGAGCCGTGGCCGGAAACCACGTGGATCGTCGGCGGTGCCGAGCAGCCGCGGCAGTTGATCAAGACTCCACTCAGCTCCTGCTCCCCAGGCTCGCGCAGCTACTTCGGCGCCATGCGGGACGATCTTGATCAAGCTCGGGCCCGTCGGCGTACGCGTTGCCCGCAGGTACATGTCGCCGACCTGGCGATGCGTCGGATCGCCGGCGCCGCGGCGCAGCTGCGCGAAGGTCGGCCCGATCATCGCCGGCCGCGGTAAGCGGATGTGCCGAGTCAAGCCATTCATCGTGACTCCGGACGCTTGATCATGAACACGCCGTCGGGTCGCCGCTGGAATCCGTTTCGCAGCAGGACCGCCTGCGACGCAACGTTGTCATCATCAGTCTCCGCAATGACAATCTCAGCACCGTCCTGCCACGCTTGCTCGACAATCAACCCGCACGCCCGGCTGGCAACGCCGCGGCCACGCCAGGCTGGTACCACCGTATAGCCGATCTCCACAGCTCCGTCAGGGCCGGCCGGACCGTGAAATCCAATGTCGCCGACGACGACGCCGTTGACAACGATGTGATGAACCCACCAGGCAGGAGTTTCATCGATCGCACCTGTCATCGCCTGATGTGCGGCCATCACCATCGCGATCGCATCGACGCTGTCGGGCAGCGGATATTCTGCGTGCCATTGCGGCCTTTCAGCAGGCGTAGGTCGGCCCAAGCTCCCGGCGCGCAACTGCCGCGCTATCTCGACCGGCAGGGGCACGAGCCGGAGATCCTCAATCGCCGGATCAGGAGACTGTGTCGAGCTCAGTCTTCGGTGGCCCGAGGCCATGGGTTCTTCCGGCACGCTCCGAGGCCCTTGGTCTGCTGCATCATCACCGGCGCCAACCGGCCCGGACCTGGGCAACCAACGTGGTGTTTCCCTATCGCGTGTCCGAACTCGTGGTTGACCAGGTAGCGCCGGTAGTTCTTCAGATCGGATCCGTACGCGTCGACGCCAAGGAGCCAGCGTTTGGCGTTCAGTACGACTCGATTGCCGTTCTGACACGAGACCTCGCCGCGGGTCAGGTAGGGCGCACAGAGCTGGTCGGTGGTCTTCGGCGTCACGATGAAGGCGTGCAAGGTTGCGGACTGGCCCACCGGCACCAGCTCGAATCGCCAGCGACCGGTGCCACGCCAGCTACGCGGGTCATCCAGTACGCCTTGAATCAAGACCGCGGCTTTGTCGGGATCGATAGACAGACCGTCTTCCACCCGGACGTCATAGCGGATCAAGGTTCCGGAAGAGGCGCGTGACCTGAGGCTCGTCTTGGCTCCCTGATAGGTTCCCGGCCCGTTCTCCGGCACCCTGACCTGGTCCTGGCTCTTCAGCTTGCGCTTTGCCTGCAACTTGGCTGGCCGCACGCTCGGCTGTGTGGCTGTCGTGGGATCGATGCTCATCGAGGGTTTCGGGCTCACCGGCGCGAGTGAGGTCGGCGAACCGGCCGGAATTCCAGTGAGCGGCTCGGCGATCTGCGCCATCAGAGTGGTCTCGGTAAGCACTGTCGGCACGGTGCGCAGACACAGCCCGACCAAGCCAAGGCCGATGATTCCGGCGATCAATCCGATCGCGCTGCGGCGCTGCCGAGTTGCCCGGCCAATGCTGAAGGAGGGGTCTGACCGAATGTGCCCAGGGTGCGGTGAGTTAGATTGTGTGCTTAGTTCGCTCCTGGATGCCTGGTGAGTCACCGCGCGGTTCGGCCGGATGCGGTCCCGACTCGCCCCAGGAAGCTGACTCACGGGGACTAAGACTAGGCGGCAATGTGGCTCTCACGCACTCCAGATCAGAACCTCTTTCAGATACTGGCCCACAGCCGATGGTGAATCCCGATGAGTTGCGTCGCCATCAACGCGCACTGCGCATCCTGATCGTGGTCCTTATTCCCTTGGCGATCTGGACCGTCGTCGGGCTGATCACCTTCTGGCCGGGCGACATCTCTCGCCACGTGAACGCTGATGTTGCCGGCTACAGCGTTCCGGGTGTCAGCTATCCGACAGCACGAATCACCGACATCAAGCCGATCTCGTGCGAAGGACTGTCCGGGTCGACGCCGGGGGCGACCAGCGCCCGCTGTGCCGACGTCACGGCTCGGCTGCTCCAAGGCGACGACAAAGGTCAGTCGGTCACGGTGCCCATGACGGCCGCGATCTACTCCTCGGGCGTCAAGGTCGGCCAGGTGATCAAGCTGGTACGCATCCCACCCTCGGCGGATCAGCCGGCGCAATACCAGTTCTCTGACTTCGAGCGGCGTATGCCGCTGCTCGTGATGGGTTTGCTCTTCGCCGCCGTGGTGATCGTTGTCGCCCGCTGGCGTGGCTTCGCTGCGCTGATCGGACTCGGGTTTGCCGGCTTCATCATGGTCACGTTCATGTTTCCCGCGCTCATCGCGGGGACCAATCCGATCATGGTAGGGCTAATCGGCTCCGCCGCGATCATGTTCGTCGCGCTGTACGCCGCGCACGGTTTCAGCGCTCGTACGACGACCGCGCTGGTGGGAACGCTCTTCGGATTGATCTTGATCGCCCTACTTGGCTATGGTGCGACCAGGTGGGCTCATCTCACCGGGGTGGCCGCGGAGGATGACTATGTGCTCGCAGCGGCCGCGCCGGATCTCCGGCTGACCTCGGTGGTGATCTGCGGGATCATCGTCGCGGGGCTCGGCGTGCTCAACGACGTGACCATTACGCAGGCTTCGGCGGTCTGGGAGCTCGCGGATCAAGGCGCCAGCCAGCGGCGCTTGTTCTCTCGAGCAATGCGAATCGGCCGTGACCACATTGCCTCGACCGTCTACACGATCGCGTTTGCGACAGCCGGGACCTCGCTTTCGGTGTTATTGCTCATCAAGATCAACAATAGGCCGCTGCTCGACGTGCTGATGACTGAGCGGTTCGCGGGCGAGGTACTCGGGATTCTGGTTGGCTCGATAGGGCTGGTCTTGGCTGTGCCCCTGACCACGGCCGTCGGCGTGGCGGTGGTACGCGCCAGCGGAGCTGGTCGACGTCCAGTTCGGATCACCAGTACAGCTCGGACCTCTGACGCCACAGATATCGACCGGGCGCCAGCTGCAAAAGAAGCGGCGAAGGAGCCCGCAGCCCCATTGCCCGGCCCGCGGCAGCCGATGACCGCCGACCTGCCAGGGAGCCTTCAGCCGCCCCCGCCGGACGCAAGGAACGGGGACGAACAGGTAGCGCCGGAACGTCAAGAAAAGCGTCGCTGGTCACGGCGTCACGCCGAGGATGATTTCGGCGACTTCACCTATCTCCATGATCCGGACGAGACCGATCCGGGGATGCCTGGATCCCACGGCCGACGGGCGGCGCGCTAAGCATCTCTGCCTCGGTAACGGGGGCGGACAGTAGCCTCCTCTTGAATTAAAGCTCACTTTAAGTTGAATACTGGGTTCATGCCTCATGCATTGATCACTGGTGGTTCCCTCGGACTGGGCCGCGCACTGGCCTTCGAACTGGGCCGCCTCGGTTGGAGCTTGACGATCGACGCTCGGCGCGCGGAACAGCTCGACAGCGTGGCACAAGCCTTGACCGAGCTGACCTCTGTGCGAGCAATTCCGGGTGATGTCGGCGAGCCGGACCATCGCGAACAGCTGGTCGCTGCCGTCGCAGACGCGGGCGGAGTGGATCTGGTGATCAACAATGCAAGTGATCTGGGTGGCTCTCCGCTGCCGCGGCTGCGTGATCTCGACGCAGGCGTTTACGAGCAGCTGCTACGAACGAACGTGATCGCTCCGCAGCAGCTGATTCGATCATTGCTTCCGGCACTGTTGCCACACGCAGTGATCATCAATATCTCCTCTGATGCCGGAGTCGATCATTACGAAAGCTGGGGCGGCTACGGTTCCAGCAAGGCGGCGCTTGATCATCAGACCCTGACCTGGGCTGCGGAGGAGCCGCAGTTCACCTGGTACAGCCTCGATCCTTCGGATATGCGGACCGCGATGCATCAAGCGGCGTTCCCTGGCGAGGACATCAGCGATCGGCCAGAGCCGGAAACCGTCGCCCCGATTGTGGTTGCGCTCATCAGTTCGGGACTGCCGAGCGGCCGCTACCGCAGCACCGACCTCGCGACGACGCTGGCAGCGCCGACGGGATCAGCGTGAGCACCACGCTGGCGTCGCAACCGCACACCCACTTTTCTTCCCCCGAGGACCGTACGGCGACTGAGCCGCCCGAGCTGCGTGGCCTAGGCCGGGACGGCGTACGTCTGATGATCGCGACTCCGGCCGGCATCGGGCATACCGTCTTTTCCCATCTCGCGGAGCACCTCAGGTCCGGCGACGTGTTGGTCGTCAACACCTCGGCCACGGTGCCCGGTCAGCTGGACGGCAGCCGGGACGGCTCAGCGGTCGTGGTGCATATCGCGAACCGGCTGCCCGATGGCACTCGGGTGGTTGAGCTGCGTAGTGCGCCGAAAGCCGCGGCTCCGGTGCTCGACGGCCAGGTTGGGGAGCGCGTTGGCCTCCCCGACGGCGCCGCCGTTGAGCTGATTGCGTCGTACCCTGAATCTGGCTCCTCACCCACGGGCCAAGGGAATCGGCTCTGGCGTGGCCGGATCACTTCGCCGCAACGACTCTCCGGCTACCTTCGTGAGCATGCCCGGCCGATCAGCTACGGCTATCTCAATGCCTCATTTCCCATCTCGGCGTACCAAACGATCTTCGCCCTGCACCCTGGAAGCGCCGAGATGCCGAGTGCGGCTCGGCCATTCAGCACCGATCTCGTGGCCCGTTTGGTGGCCCGCGGCGTGATCATCGCGCCCATCACCTTGCACACCGGGTTGTCCTCCCAGGACGCCGGTGAGGCTCCGCAGCCCGAGTGGTTCGAGGTGGGCGAGGCGACAGCCCATCTGGTCAACGGGAGCAGGGCTCGCGGCGGCCGAGTGATCGCGGTGGGCACGACCGTCACCCGGGCCCTTGAGTCAGCCACCCAACCAGACGGGACGGTGTCAGCCGCAGCGGGATGGACCGATCTGGTGATCTCTCCCGAGCGAGGAGTACGCGTCGTCGACGGGCTGATCACCGGATGGCACAATCCGGAGGCATCGCACCTCCTGCTCGTCGAGTCCGTGGCCGGTCCTGAACTCACCCAGCGCGCCTACGACGCGGCCGTTGCCGAGCGCTATCTATGGCACGAGTTCGGTGACTCTGCCCTGCTACTCAATGTGCCCTGAGCCTTGAGTATGGGCCCTGAGCTAGTCGAAGGGTATCCGGACTTCGACGGGCTCAGCCCATCTCAGGAGTTAACGCCTGGCTAACGAGTCCTGAGTAGGCTCCGCCCCATGGGGGACGTACTTTCCGATTACCACACTGGTGATGCGTTCGACGAGATGGTGGATGGGGAGGGCAGCGTCCGGCCTTCTTACCAGGCCGTGTACTCCGCTCTCTCCCAATCAACCTCCGACGATCTCCGCACCATCGCCGAGTCATTGGCGAACAATTACACCCAAGCTGGCGTGACGTTCGACGTCGGCGGGGTGGAGCGGCCATTCCCGCTCGATTTGGTGCCGCGGGTGATCGCCTCACCGGAGTGGGAGTTCATCGAGTCCGGCGTCGCGCAGCGGGTGCGGGCGCTCGAAGCGTTCCTTGCCGATATTTACTCCGAAGCACGGGTGATCTCAGACGGCGTCATCCCCAGCAAGCTGATCACCTCCTCAACTCATTTCCACCGCGCGGTGTGGGGTATTCAGCCCGGCAACGGCGTACGCATCCATGTGGCGGGCGTGGACCTGATCCGCAACCCGTCAGGCGATGTTCGGGTGCTCGAGGACAACGTCCGGGTCCCGAGCGGAGTCTCGTACGTGATGACCAACCGCAACGCCATGATCACCGTCATGCCAGAGGCCTTCGCGAACCAGCGGATTCGCCCCGTCGCGAGTTATCCGACCCGGCTGCTTACTGCGCTGCGTAAGGCGGCCCCACCTGGCGTCGACGATCCGACTGTTGTGGTGCTCACCCCTGGCGTCTTCAACTCCGCTTACTTTGAGCACACCCTGCTGGCCCGCACTATGGGCGTCGAGCTGGTGGAGGGTCGTGATCTTGAGTGCCGCCGCGGCAAGGTCTTCATGCGTACCACCGCGGGGCTTCAGCGGGTCGATGTGATCTATCGCCGGGTCGATGACGACTTCCTGGATCCGGTGCATTTCCGCAGTGACTCGATGCTGGGCGTGCCGGGACTGGTGAACGCGGTTCGGACCGGCGGCGTCACGCTTGCTAACGCGATCGGTAACGGCGTGGCCGACGATAAGTTGGTCTATACCTACGTGCCTGACTTGATCAAGTACTACCTGCGGGAGGAACCGATCATCGCCAACGTCGATACCTGGCGACTGGAAGATGACGAAGCGCGGGAGGAGGTGCTGGACCGGCTAGAGGATCTGGTCGTCAAGCCGGTTGACGGTTCCGGCGGCAAGGGCATTGTGATTGGACCGCGCGCGACGCGGAGCGAGCTCGATGCGCTGCGGCGTCAAGTGAGCGAGGATCCTCGCGCCTGGATCGCGCAGCCGGTCGTCCAGCTGTCCACCGTGCCGACCTTGATCGAGGACGGTCTGCAGCCGCGCCATGTTGATCTTCGACCCTTCGCCGTGAACAATGGCGAGGACATCTGGGTGCTGCCCGGCGGTCTTACCCGGGTGGCTCTGCCGGAGGGGGAGCTCGTCGTCAACAGCAGCCAGGGTGGTGGCAGCAAGGACACCTGGGTGCTCAGCCCACCGCCGCACCGGTCAGCCTCGCATCGAGGCTCGATCGAGCACACCGACGAGGCCGATGATCATGTCCCGGCGCAATCCTCGGTGCCGCTGACGATTGCCAAGATTCCGATGACGGTGATGCCGAAGTTTGCCGAGGCGCAACAACAAGAACAAGATCAACAACAACAGCAAGATCAACAACAGAAGGCCGGCTGGCGGAGGCGGGGATGCTGAGTCGCATCGCCGAGTCGATGTTCTGGATCGGCCGGTACGTCGAACGAGCCGAGGATACGGCGCGACTGCTGCAGACCCACCTGCGGCTGATCATCGAAGACACCACAGCCCTGGAGGTGGACGCCTGCCGTAACCTCCTGGCACTGATGAGTGTTGATCATGTCAAGGATCCGGACCTGACCGACCTGCTACGGATTCTTGGCTACGACCCGTCCGAACCGACCTCGATCTACTGCTGTTACGCGTCGGCACGCGACAACGCCCGCCGTGCGCGCGAGGTAATTCCGCTTGACCTTTGGGAATGCGTGAATGCCACCTGGCATCAGCTACCGACGACGCCGTTCGGAACGACGGGCGCACATGTTTTCTTGAACTGGGCACGCGAGCGGAGCGCCATGTTCGCCGGTATCTCTCGCGGCATCATGGTCCGTGACGACGGCTGGCAATTCATGTCCATGGGCCGATCGCTGGAACAGGTCGATATGACCTCACGGCTGGTGGCTTCGGCGTCGCTGACACGCGGCGGCACTCAGTGGCCAGCCGTGCTGCGCGGCTGCGGTGGACACGATGCATTCTTGCGGACCTATGGCGGGCTCTATACCTACCGCGAGGCGGCGGAGTTCTTGATCGTCGACGCGCGGTTTCCGCGGTCGATCATGCACGGATTGCTCGCTGCCTCCGACAGCCTGCACAAGGTGGCGCAGAACAACGTGGTGACCGCGCGGCATGCTGAGCCTGCACTGCGCTCCCTCGGTCAGCTCCGGGCTCGTCTGGAGTATGCGGATCTGGATGAGTTGCGCGCCAACCTCAATGACGAGATGTCGGTCGTGCAGGATGTCGTAGCCCAGGTGACCATTGCGATCGCCACCAGCTACTTTGCTGCCGCTGACCCGACTGCTTGGACCACCGAAGGGACGCGGTGAGATGCGGCTCAGCATTGATCATCGAACTGGATTCAGCTACGCGACGCGGGTCAAGTCCTCCTACAACGAGGCGCGCATGACCCCGGCGCGGAACGAACAGCAGACGGTCTGGAGCAGCCGGGTCACCATCGAGCCTGCGGCCTGGAGCTTCAGCTACACCGACTATTGGGGCACTGAGGTGACGACCTTCGAGGTGCACGAGCGGCACGAGCGACTCGCCGTGCACGCCCAAGGTGTGGTGGAAACCCGCGGGGATGATCTTGCCTGGGACGTCGACCGGCGAGTAGCGCCGAATGATCTTGGATGGGCGGCGCTGCACGATCGCGCCGTGGTGGACAAAATGACTGAGTTCCTCGCCGTCGACGCTCGAACTCAACCGCCAGCGGAACTCATCGAACTGGCCGCAGCGACGACTCAGCAGCCACCCCGACTGGCGGCGCTCGACGTGTGCGCCCTGATTCATGATCATCTGAGCTACGAACGCGGCTCGACCATGGTCACCAGTACGGCCCGCGAGGTCTGGGAGCTGGGTCGCGGCGTCTGCCAGGACTACAGCCACGTCGCGCTGGGTGCCTTGCGCTCCATCGGCTTGCCGGCTCGATATGTGTCGGGATACCTGCATCCCGGCGGTGGCGAACCGAACAAGACCGTGGAAGGTGAAAGCCACTCCTGGATCGAGTGGTGGTGCGGCAGCTGGGTGGCGTACGACCCAACGCAATGTCGCAGACTCACCGACGGTTATGTCCGGGTTGGTCAGGGTCGCGACTACGGCGATGTGGCCCCGCTGCGCGGCACTTACTCCGGCGGCCGCTCCCAGATGTTCGTCACTGTGGAGATGACCGAGCTGGGCTGATTTCAGGTCTACAGCACGGTGCGCGAAACGCACGTGCACGTCCGCTTCCCTCGCGATACACACGTTGCAACGGATGTGCTGTGGCTGAAACGCACGTGCACGTGCGTTTCTGCAGAGGTGGAGGCCCGATATCTTGTCACTCATGAGCAACTACGGGCAGCAGCCGCCCTACGGACAAAATCAGCCCAATCCGTACGGGCAGCAGCCCGGACAGTATCCACCGCAGCAGCCGTACGGGCAGCCGGCGGCCGGACGGCAACCTCAGCAGCCCTATCCGGGCCAGCAGGGCCCCTACGGTCAACAGCCGTACCCACCGCAGCAGCCGTACGGTCAACCCGGCCAGCAAGGCCCGTACGGGCAGCAACCGGGCCAGTGGACCCCGCAGCCGCCCGCTCTCAAGCAGCCCGCTGTGGTCGTGCGTTCTCTGCCGGTCGTCACCATGGAGACCGTTCCTGGTCGCGATATCTCAGGGGTGATCGGCGACGTGGTCGGCGTCGTAGCGCGTACCCGTGAGCTGCGGCCCGACCTACGCGGCGGAAACCCGGTGGATGGCTATGTCGTGATGTTGACGGACTCGCGTCAGGATGCGGTAGCTCGCATGGTCGAGATGGCCGTGGGTGCCGGCGCGGACGCGGTTGTCGGACTCAGGTTCGACTGCAGTGAGATCACTCAGTCGCTCAGCGAGGTCGCCGCGTACGGAACCGCCGTGACGTTGGTCCCTGTGACGACCGACGCCGCCGAGACGAGTTCGGGCGAGCAAGCTGAGGCCGGAAACGACCGCGGTGATCAATTGAGCGACGACCAGACCATGCGCAACTGGCCTCCCAGCTCCTGGCCATCCAGTGAGCCGCAGGCACCATCGTCAGGCTCTTAGTGCCGCGCATCCGAAGTCGCTTGACGTATGCGCCTACTGTCAAGGGACTTCGAATGCACGACACTGGTGCCGAGCGGTAAGAATGACTCCATGAGCGCTAGTGATAAATCGGGCCCGAAACAGCCACCCGAGGACGAGACCAAGCGCAAGTTCCGTGAGGCCCTTGCCGCCAAGCAGGGTCGTAAAGGTGAGGACCACCTCGACAACGGTCCACAGCAGGTGCACGGGCACGGTCCGGTTGAAACGAAGCGCAACTTTCGCCGCAAGACCGGCTAGGAGCTGGTGGGCTGAGCTTGTCGACCGGCACCAGCGGGCCGGTCGACCAGCTTCAGGCGGATGCCGTTACCGTTTGCCTCGAATTCGACCTCTGAGAGGTCGTTGACAATCCCGTCGGCGTACAACTCCTCGCGGGGGGTCGTGGTGACGACGGCCAGTGTGAAACAGCCGGCGGCCTTCGCCGCCTCAAGGCCTGTCGGAGCGTCCTCGATGACGAGGCAGCGTCGTGGATCAACGCCGAGTCGGCGTGCCGCCTCCAGAAAAGGTTCCGGATGTGGCTTGCCATGGACGACGTCATCCGCCGTCACCAGCACCGATGGCGGCTGCAAATGCGCGGCGGCGATTCGCGCAGCTGCGAGCGGCACCGTACATGAAGTGGCAATCGCGTTTTTCGCGCCGACGAGCGATGCCAGCGCCTCGCGCGCGCCAGGCAGCACTGCAATGTCGTGTACGTCGGCGAGCTCGAGTTCGGTGATGCGCCGCATGCCCGCCTCGTGCAAATCAGTCGGCATGACCGCGCGTACCACCGACGCCGATGGAGTGCCATGATTCCTCAGCAGGTCCTTCGGGGCGAAGCCATATTCGCCGGCCCAGGTGGTCCAGGACCGTATCACCGCAGGAGTGGAGTCGATGAGCGTTCCATCCAAGTCGAAGATGACCGCCTCGAAGACCTCATCGGCCAGCCCGTCCAAACCCACCACGACGCACCTAATCGTTTGACATCAGCACTATCGTGACAAACGGAATGACGCGACGGGATAATCCCTTGCTGAGTGAGCGCTCACTCACTAAGCTGGGTCCGTGACTCGAGCCGCCCCCCTGCCATTGGATGAGCGTCGTGCTGCGCTCATAGCGGCAACCGAGCCGCTGCTGGAGCGGTTCGGCCGCGAGGTGAGTACTAGGCAGATCGCCGAGGCTGCGGGCATCGCGGAAGGGACCATCTTTCGAGCCTTCGCCACCAAGGAGGCTCTCATCGATGCAGTCATCGAGCACGCTTTCGACAGCCAGCGCATCTGCGACGAGCTCGCCATGATTGATTCGAGCTTGCGTCTTGAGGAACGGTTGGTTGCGGCGGTGACCATTCTTCAGGAGCGGTTACGCAGAATCTTTGCCCTCTTCGGCTCACTGCGGCTGCACAAGGAGGCGTCCGATCACGACAGCATGCGAGCCAAGCAGCAGGCTGACACCGAACTGATCAACAGCGCCATCGCTGCGCTGATCAAACCTGACCAAGATCAACTGCGTCTTGACGTGATGGAGGCGGCCAGCGCGCTGCGGACCATCACATTTTCGATCACTCATACCATCCTCGGGGACCAACGCCTTGCTCAGCCGCAGCAGATCGTTGACCTTGTGCTGTACGGCATCTGCCAGGGCCCCGCACGACACAGAGAACGGACATCATGCTGATCAGGCTGCTGCGCACCTATCTGGCTCCGTACCGGAGGCCGATATACGGCCTGCTGCTGTTGTCGCTCGCCGGCACCATGGCTGCATTGCTGTTGCCGAGCCTGAACGCGGCGATCATCGACAACGGTGTCGCGAAGGGTGATACCGACTACATCTGGCGTACCGGCCGCATGATGCTGGGCGTAACGCTGGTGCAGGTCGGCTGTTCCATCTGGGCGACCTACCTGGGTGCCAAGACCGCAATGAGCTTTGGCCGTGATGTCCGTGGCGCGATCTTCAAGCGCGTGTTGTCGTTCTCCTCCCGAGAGCTCAATCACTTCGGAGCACCGTCGCTGATCACGCGCAATACCAACGATGTGCAGCAGGTGCAGATGCTGGTGCTCTTGAGCAGCACCATGTTCGTCGCGGCGCCGATCACCATGATCGGCGGCATCATCATGGCGCTGCGTACCGACCCGGGACTCTCCTGGCTGGTGGCAGTTGCGATGCCGGTGCTCGCATTGTCGATCTTCCTGATCATCAGGAAGATGGGCCCACTGTTCCGCGTGATGCAGACTCGCATCGACGCCGTCAACCGCATTCTCCGTGAACAAATCACGGGCATTCGGGTGGTACGCGCGTTCGTCCGCGAACCATACGAGACAGCGCGCTTTGCACGGGCGAACGCGGAGCTGACAGATACGACGACTTCGGTGGGGAGATACGCGGCCTCCATCTTCCCGATCGTGATGTTCATTCTGAACGTCTCCAGCGTCGCGGTGTTGTGGTTCGGAGCGCGACGTATTGAGGCCGGCGACATGCAGATCGGAGCGCTGACCGCATTCCTGACGTATCTGATCCAGATCCTGATGTCGGTCATGATGGCGACCTTCTTGCTGATCATCGCGCCACGCGCCGCGGTATGCGCGGAGCGGATCGAAGAGGTGTTAGGCACTGAGTCGTCGGTGTTGCTACCGCTGCATCCGGTCACGGAGCTGTCGTCGACAGGCCTCGTAGCCTTCCGGGACACCGACTTCACCTATCCAGGAGCCGCATCGCCGGTACTGCGGAAGATCACCTTCACCGCGGAGCCCGGGCAGACGACGGCGATCATCGGCTCAACGGGAGCCGGCAAGTCCACGCTCATCTCGCTTATTCCGCGGTTGTTCGACGCCACAGACGGGTCTGTCACCGTGGACGGGGCCGAGGTGCGGGACTGCGATCCTGAGCTGCTCTGGAGCCGGATTGGACTGGTGCCGCAGAAGGCGTTTCTCTTCACCGGCACGGTTGCCAGCAACCTGCGATATGGAAACCCAGACGCCACTGACGATGAGCTGTGGCGGGCGCTGCGGGTGGCCCAGGCCGAGCACTTCGTACGCGAGATGTCAGGACAGCTCGAGGCGCCTATCTCCCAGGGCGGCACCAATGTGTCCGGTGGGCAGCGGCAGCGTCTGGCCATCGCGCGGGCACTGGTGAAGCGACCAGAAATCTACATTTTTGATGACTCGTTCTCGGCGCTGGACGTCGCTACAGATGCGCGGCTACGGGCCGCGTTGGAGCGGGAGACGGCCGAGGCGGCGGTGATCATCGTCGGACAGCGGGTGGCGACGATCGCCGATGCCGACAAGATCATTGTGTTGGAGCATGGCGAGATCGTCGGCAGTGGCACGCACGAAGAACTCCTTGAGCACTGTGCCACCTATGCCGAGATCGTCGACTCGCAGCTCAGCGCAGAGGAGGCGGCAGCATGAGCGGAAACGGTCAGACCGCCCCAGCGAGCGGCAATGGACAATCAGCGCCCAAGGCTCCCGAGAGGCCCAAATACGGACCTCCAGCGGGCGGTGGCGGCGGGCGCATGTGGGGGCAGACCCGTCCGGTCGAGAAGTCGCTGAACTTCCTCCCTTCGCTCAGGCGGCTGCTGGGGCACCTGGCGCCGGAACGGATGATCTTGATCCTGGTCGTGCTGCTTGCGGTCATAGCAATCGTCATGAATGTGTTTGGACCCAGGATCTTGGGCATGGCGACGGACGTGATCTTCACCGGCGTAATCGGGAGAAGCCTCCCCGGCGGCATATCCAAGGAGCAGGCGATCGAGGGCTTGCGCGCTCAAGGCAACAACAAGTTCGCCGACATGGTGGAGCGGTTGAACGTGGTCCCCGGGCAGGGCATTGACTTCACCTTGCTGGGGCAGTTGCTGCTGCTGGCGCTCGGGCTGTATCTGGTGGCGTCATTGCTGTTGTGGCTGCAGGGTTACCTGCTGAACGGTGCAGTGCAGCGATCGATCTATACGCTGCGCAGTCAGGTCGAAGACAAGATCAACAGGCTGCCACTCAGCTACTTCGACAGGCAGACACGCGGCGAGCTCTTGAGCCGGGTCACCAATGACATCGACAACATCTCCCAAGCGCTGCAGCAAACGCTGAGCCAGCTGCTCACCTCTGTGCTGACCGTTATCGGCGTCACCGTGATGATGTTTGTTGTCTCACCCGTGCTGGCCCTGATCGCACTCGTGACCATTCCGCTATCGATCGTCGTGACAACGGTGATCGGCAAGCGGTCACAAAAGCTCTTCATTCAGCAATGGAAGTCCACCGGCGAACTCAACGGACACATCGAAGAGGCCTTCACGGGGCAGTCACTGGTCAAGGTGTTCGGCAGGCAGCGCGAGGTCGAGGCGGTTTTCGCGGAGCGCAACAGTACGCTCTACAACGCCAGCTTTGGCGCCCAATTCGTCTCCGGTTTGATCATGCCGACGATGTTCTTCATCGGGAACCTCAACTACGTGGCGATCGCCGTTGTTGGCGGCCTCCGGGTAGCCAGCGGCACCATGAACCTCGGCGACGTGCAGGCGTTCATCCAATACACCCGGATGTTCACCCAGCCGCTTACGCAGCTCGCCTCGATGGCGAACCTGCTGCAGTCCGGTGTGGCATCGGCGGAGCGGGTCTTTGAGGTGCTTGATGAAACCGAACAGGTACCTGAGGCGGCCAGCGCGCTCAATCCAACCTGCGGTCGTGTCGCATTCGAACACATTTGGTTCTCTTACGATGACATCGCAAAGGGGGGCGACCCCCTTGAACCCCCGGAAAAGCACGGGAAGCCGCTGATCAGCGACCTATCTCTGGTGGCCGAGCCGGGCAGCACCGTTGCCATCGTCGGCCCGACCGGGGCCGGCAAGACCACCCTCGTCAATCTGATCATGAGGTTTTATGAGCTGGACGGCGGCCGCATCACTCTCGACGGAGTGGACATTGCCACCGTGCCGCGGTCCGCGTTGCGGGCGAAGATCGGGATGGTGCTGCAGGACACCTGGCTGTTCCATGGCACCATCCGGGAGAACATCGCCTACGGGCGGCCCACGGCAACCGAGGAGGAGATTCATGCCGCGGCCGAGGCGACCTATGTCGATCGCTTCGTGCATGCTCTGCCGGACGGTTACGACACCGTCCTCGACGAGGAAGCCAGCAATATCAGCGCCGGTGAGAAGCAGCTGATCACCATCGCCCGAGCGTTCCTGGCCGACCCTGCGCTACTGATCCTGGACGAGGCAACCAGCTCGGTCGACACGCGTACCGAGGTGCTGGTGCAGCGTGCCATGGCCGCGCTCCGCTCTGATCGCACCAGCTTCGTGATTGCCCACCGGCTCTCCACCATTCGGGACGCCGACGTGATCTTGGTGATGGAGGACGGCCAGATTGTCGAACAGGGCACTCATTACGAGCTGCTGGAAGCCCGCGGACACTATTTCGATCTCTACAACTCACAATTCACCGCGGCGATCGAGGAGCTGGAGGAGCTGCGCCCCGCCGTTCCGGCCGGGGCTGGGATGCGCGCTGGTCCGAGGCCGTTCTGACCTTCAGGCCCGCGCGGCTGCCAACATCTCGATTGCCTCGCGGACCATCGCAAGAACCGTCTCGGGCTGCTCTTCGATCATGGTCCAGGTGAACCGCAGCACACACCAGCCATCCAGGACAAGCTTGTTCTGCCTCCAGCGGTCGGTCTCGAAGACCTCTGCGCCGGTGTGAAACAACCGACCGTCGATCTCGACGACGAGCTTGAGGTGTCTGAAGATCACGTCGACGTAGCAGGTGGAGTCGTCTAGGACGACTGGTCGGTTGGCTCTCCATCCGGTGATGCCGGCCTTGCGCAGCAGGCGGTGGAGTTTGCGCTCTGCCTCAGACCAGGGCTCGGCGCGAGAATCCAGCAACAGCTGACGCCTGGTTCGATTGCCCACTCGCGCCGCTGTCAATTCCATTGCTCGATTGAGGTGTGCAAGTGTCGCCGCTCGAGCCCGCAATGCCTGGTCGATCGCGTCGCCACCAAGGGTCGCGCAGAGATCCAATGCTGTTAGCGCTGGCGAGGTGAGGCGCAGACCAGACCGATTGGCGACGAGGTCAGACGGGATGTGTCGGCGGGTGAAGCGGTAGCCAGTTTGGGGTGCTCTGCTGTTGCGAACGGCACATTCCACAACCTCCGCCTGCAGCTCGGGCCAAAAGGACAACCGTGCGGCGACCGCACCGACGAGTATCGCGTCAGGGTCGAAACATCGAACTGCCCTGACCCGCGTCTGCAGCGACGTTCCTTGATCTCGTGCCGCGTAAATGCCGGGAAGTACTCGGACGAGATCACCACGACGGACGAGGTAACGCAGGGTGGTATCGAGCTCGGGATGGTCGCGGCGGGCAATCACGCCTCGCGTTGCCAGGAGCCGCTCGATTTCATGGATGGCCCTCACGTAGGAAGAAGGCTTCAAAGAGGGGCCCGATGTTACGGGCAACGCCCAGATTTCTCAGAATCACCCCCGAGCGGAAGTTGCATATCCGATTTCACGCTCAGATCCGCTGGTGGTCCCTCCGCTCGGGGGAGATTCTGAGAAGATTCGTCAACCTCGCCCGGGTTGGAAGTGCCGGAAGGTCAGGTTCAGCCGGGGGCTGACCGGGCGTGAGGTCTTCGGAACGGCATGCGCGTAGTCGCCCTGCGACTCGTCACGCATGACGAGTAGGTCGCC
>DASVEX010000229.1:0-39231 GCA_036380335.1 Propionibacteriaceae bacterium
CGGCCGTTCAGTGCCCAGCGTGGTGTCGTCGCCATGACCTGGGTGCACCACGGTGGCATCGTCGAAGCGGCCGAAGATCTTGCTCTCAAGGTCATTCATCAGCGAACTGAAATCTTCCGGAGTTGTTGTCCGCCCAGGACCCCCAGGGAAGAGGCTGTCTCCGGTGAAGAGATGCGTCCGGCCGGCGCCGATGTAGCAGAGTGTGATCGAACCCGGCGTATGGCCCGCCAGCCCGATCACCTCGAGCCGCTCCGCGCCGAGCTCGATCTGATCGCCATCCCAGACGCCGATCAAGCCCTGCACCCATGCGCCTTCGCCGATGGCCCCAAGATCGGGCTGACCACAGATCAGCCGCGCGCTGGTAGCAGCGGCGACCGAGGGCAATGCCTGCCAGTGATCATCGTGCCGATGCGTCGTCACGATGGCGTCCAGCGGCAGATCGGCGATGATCTTCAGAAGTCGATCCTCGTCGTTGGCTGCATCGATGAGAACGCTGCTGCCGGAAACGTGTTGCAGCAGATACGCATTGTTGTCCAGTGGTCCGACGCTGACCTTGATCATGGTGACCGAGCCGGACAGCCGTGCGACCAGCGGAGCACCGCCCGGCTCGACATGGTTGATACCCATGATCAGTACGCGGGAAGCAGTACGCCCTCGCCACCGCTGAGGGTCGAAGCATCGGTCCGTCCCATCAACCAGCCGAGCAGATGTGCGCTGCTGCCGCTGACGGCGACAGGATCGCCGACGCTCCCGATCGCTGTGGTGAAGCCGGAATCCGAGGTCAGCTGAAGTCTCGGACAGTCTTCATGGCTACCCAGCCGAAATGAGCACCACTCGAGTAGCCACTCGGCAGTCTGGTCGTCGATGTCGGTGATCTCATAGCCGATGTCGAGATCAACATGATGGATCGCCACCTCGAGCAGCCGCGCCAAGGGCAGCAGCCGGGCTGGAATCGGCACCCTTCTCATCTCGACGATCGCATCCCAGGCGTCCACGGCATCAATGTCATCGAATGCGGAGCCGAGCCGTCCAGCCGAAGTGTCCAGATCGATCTGCAAGTCGAGACCAGATCGCCCGGCACCTGCCTCGATCTCTTGGGCGCGGTGCTCAGGCGAGGGGTACATGTCCTCACGTTCGCCGGTACGCGCCCACTCTGACAGCCGGCCGACGGCATCGGCGTTCCGAGCAACGTGGGTGGCGACGTGGCCGCGAGTCCAGTCCAGAAGGCGGCTGGGCGCCCGCCACCTTTCGTCGCTGACCAAGATCGTGTCGCCCAACAGTCGCTGGGTGGCGGTTCTGACCAAGCCTCGCAGCGTCTCCAGCTGCTCTGTGGCAGGAGATGCTGCGGTAGTCATGCCCATACCGTAGTGCCCAACCACGCGGCGGGGAGGCGCGAAGACCATTCGTATTGAGGTGTTTCCTGTCAGCGCGGGCACATACGATGTGCTCCGTGACCGACCGTCTCGTCGTCCGGGGTGCGCGAGAGCACAACCTTCAAAACATCTCGCTCGATCTGCCGCGAGATGCCCTTATCGTCTTCACCGGACTGTCGGGATCGGGAAAGTCAAGTCTGGCCTTTGACACCATCTTCGCCGAAGGTCAGCGCCGCTACGTCGAGTCGCTCTCCGCGTACGCACGGCAGTTCCTCGGTCAGATGGACAAGCCGGACGTGGACTTCATCGAAGGTCTCTCGCCCGCGGTTTCCATCGACCAGAAGTCCACCAGTCGCAACCCACGCTCGACAGTCGGCACGATCACTGAGGTTTATGACTATCTCCGGCTGCTTTACGCACGCGCCGGCCGCCCACACTGCCCGATCTGCGGTGAGCCGATCAGCCGACAGTCGCCGCAGCAGATTGTCGACCGGCTGATGGCCATGCAGGAGGGCACCCGATTCCAAGTGCTCGCCCCCGTGGTCCGTGGCCGTAAGGGGGAGTACGTCGAGGTCTTTCGCGAGCTTGCGTCAGAAGGCTTCAGTCGCGCTCGGGTAGACGGCCAGGTCGTGCAATTGACCGACCCGCCGGTCCTCGACAAGAAGTACAAGCACTCCATCGATGTCATCGTCGACCGGCTGGCCGTGAAGCCCAATGTCAAGCTGCGGTTGACCGACTCAGTAGAAACCGCGTTGCGCTTGGCGCAGGGCGTCGTAACGATCGATTTCGTGGACCTCGATCCGAAGGATCCACAACGGGAGCGGGCCTACTCGGAGAAGATGGCCTGCCCGAACAACCACGACATCGGCATCGACGAGCTTGAGCCGCGGCAGTTCTCGTTCAACGGCCCATGGGGAGCCTGCCCAGCATGTTCCGGTTTGGGAACGCGCATGGAGGTCGACCCAGAGCTCGTCGTTCCCGACGATGATAAAAGCCTGGCCGAGGGAGCGATCGCTCCGTGGTCATCCCAGCACGTCGCGGACTACTTCAGCCGCCTCATTGACTCTCTCGCAGAGAGTGCTGGTTTCTCGACCACGATGCCGTGGCGCCGGCTGCCGACAGCTGCACAGAAGATGCTGCTCGAGGGGGTGCCAGGCCTGGTCCACGTGCGTTACAAGAACCGGTACGGCCGTGAGCGCAGTTACAACGCGAAATACGAAGGGGTCATTCCGTATATCGAGCGGCGGCACGCCGAAGCGGAGAGCGACACGTCGCGGGAGCGGTTCGCGGGCTACATGCGGGAGGTGCCGTGCCGGGTGTGCAAGGGCGCTCGACTCAAGCCCACCTCGCTAGCGGTGACCGTCGGCGGCAAGAACATCTCAGAGGTGTCGTCGATGTCGATCGATGCCACGGCTGACTTCCTCGGCCGGCTCGAGCTGAGCGAGCGGGAACGGCAGATTGCCGAGCGGGTGCTCAAGGAGATCAACGAGCGGCTGAGGTTTCTGCTCGACGTGGGTCTGGATTATCTGTCGCTCAGCCGTCCCACGGGCAGCCTCTCTGGTGGGGAGGCACAGCGCATCCGGCTCGCCACCCAGATCGGGTCAGGACTAGTCGGTGTCCTCTATGTGCTCGACGAGCCCAGCATCGGGCTGCACCAGCGCGACAATCGACGGCTCATCGAGACGCTGCTCCGGCTCCGGGACTTGGGCAACACCTTGATCGTCGTCGAGCACGACGAGGAAACGATCAAGGCCGCAGATTGGGCCGTCGATATCGGACCGGGTGCCGGTGAGCATGGCGGCCACGTCGTCCATTCGGGCACTGTTGAAGAGCTGCTGAGCAACCGTGAGTCGCTCACCGGCGCCTACCTGTCGCGGCGCCGTTCAATCCCGCTGCCGGCCTCCCGTCGCCCCCGTACGCCGGGCAGGGAGATCACCGTACACAAAGCCACTGAGCACAATCTGCGCAACATCACGGTGTCGTTTCCGCTTGGCCAGCTCATCGCCGTGACGGGTGTGTCCGGATCAGGCAAATCCACGTTGGTCAATCACATCCTGTACAACGCCCTTGCCAAACGGATCTACAACGCCCGCGAGGTCCCGGGTCGGCACCGCTCGATCACTGGAGCTGATGAGATCGACAAGGTCATCCATGTTGATCAGTCGCCGATCGGGCGTACGCCGCGGTCCAACCCGGCCACCTATACGGGGGTGTTCGACCACATCCGCAGGCTCTTCGCCGAGACTCCGGAAGCCAAGGTGCGCGGCTACCAACCAGGACGTTTCTCGTTCAACGTCAAGGGCGGTCGCTGTGAGAACTGCACCGGAGACGGCACGATCAAGATCGAGATGAACTTCCTGCCTGACGTGTACGTGCCCTGCGAGGTCTGTCATGGTGCGCGCTACAACCGGGAGACGCTCGAAGTCCACTACAAGGGCAAGTCGATCGCCGAAGTCTTGGACTCCTCGATCGAGGAAGCACTGGAACTCTTCGCACCACTGCCCCCAATTGCGCGGCACTTGCGCACTCTTGTCGATGTGGGGCTGGGGTACGTACGACTCGGCCAGCCGGCGCCGACCCTCTCTGGTGGGGAAGCGCAGCGCGTCAAGCTGGCGAGCGAACTGCAGAAGCGGGCAACGGGCCGCACGCTCTACGTGCTTGACGAGCCAACCACAGGCCTGCATTTCGAAGATATTCGCAAGCTGCTGGGCGTCCTGGGTCGTCTGGTCGACGCCGGCAACACAGTTGTGGTGATCGAGCACAACCTCGACGTGATCAAGACCGCCGACTGGTTGATCGACATGGGGCCGGAAGGCGGATCGCGTGGCGGCCTGGTGATCGCCCAGGGCACACCCGAGCAGATTGCCGCCAATCGCAAGTCCTACACCGGCGAGTACCTCAAACCCATGCTCGATGGCCAGGCGGTGCCTATCAGAGCGACTCAGCCAGCACTTGTTGCTAGCTGAGTGGGAGACACATCGAACCGGGACGGCCGCTATCTCGTCTGCGGTCGAAAGAGCATCTGCACTCTCGGAGGCAATTGATGACCGTGTTCGGCCCTGTTCACGAAGCGTCCGGCACCACTCGGCGAACAGTGCTCCGCGCCGCTGGAGTCGCCGCCTTAGCCGGAGCGGGGGTCGCCGCCCTCGCCGGCTGCGCCGCGGAGTCCACGAGCGGTGCGCCGACAACGGCGGCAGCCGAGCCAGCGACATCTGAACCGGCCCCCTCGTCGCCGACCGCCGAGGCCACTTCCGCCAAGCCGTCGGCATCGAAAGCGCAGGCTCCGAAAGGCCCTAGCGTGGCCACCTCCAAGGTCCCGGTCGGCGGCGGCGTCATTTTGGCGGACGCCGACTATGTCGTCACGCAACCGAGCAAGGGCTCGTACAAAGCATTCAGCAAGATCTGCACTCACCAGGGATGTCCGGTGGCCGAAGTCCGCGACGGGGTTATTCACTGCAACTGCCACGGCAGCGAATACTCGATCAAGGACGGCTCGGTAACGAAGCCGCCCGCTCCGAAGCCTCTCGCCGAGGCGAAGACAAAAGTCTTTGAAGGGGAGGTCTACGTCACCGGCTGACCGAAACGCCTTTGAGTCACTTGGCATCACTTGCTTGAACATGGCATCAGCTGCAGCGGTTGCCATGACCGAGGAACTGGTGCGGAGTTGATGATCCATGTCAACACGCAATCACTGTGTCTCAGCGGCGTCCTAGTCTGGGGCGCGTGGTACCTCCAGTCGCGTCTCACCCGGTGCCGGCGTACCGGCCTGCGCCGGGGTCCATACCGGACCAGCCTGGCGTGTACCGCTTCTCCGACGCCGAGGGCCGTGTCATCTATGTCGGAAAGGCGAAGAGCCTTCGCTCCCGGCTGAATTCCTACTTCGCCGACCCGGCATCGTTGCTGAGCCGCACCCGATCGATGGTGAGCACGGCCACCAAGGTCGACTGGACAGTCGTCCACAACGAGGTCGAGGCGCTGCAGCTGGAGTACTCCTGGATCAAGGAGTACGACCCGCGGTTCAACATCAAGTACCGCGACGACAAGTCCTATCCCTGGCTCGCCGTCACCGTCTCCGAGGAGTTCCCTCGCGTCATGGTCGGGCGAGGTGCCAAGCGTAAGGGCACCCGATACTTCGGTCCGTACTCCCACGCCTGGGCCATCCGCGAGACGGTCGACCTGCTGCTCCGGGTTTTTCCCATGCGCTCCTGCCGACCCGGCGTATTCAAGAACCACAAGCAGCTCGGCAGGCCTTGCCTGCTCGGCTATATCGGCAAGTGCTCGGCTCCGTGCGTCGGCAGGGTGACGGAGGAGGAGCATCGGGCGATCGTCGACGACTTCTGCCAGTTCGTCTCCGGGCAGGCCGGGCCCATGATCAAGAAGTTGGAGCGGGAGATGCGTGCCGCCAGCGATGCGCTGGAGTTCGAACGCGCAGCGCGGCTGCGAGACGATATCGGCGCTTTGCAGCGAGCCACCGAGCGAAACGCCGTCGTACTGCAGGACGGTACCGACGCCGATGTGATCGCGCTCGCCGAAGACCCGCTCGAGGTGGCCGTTCAGATCTTCCATGTACGCGGTGGCCGCGTCCGCGGGGAGCGCGGCTGGGTTGCTGACCGGTTCGACGATGGCGGCAGCGACGAGCTTATTGAACAATTCCTGCTCCAGCTGTACACCGAGCCCGATCCCACCACCAATGATCGCGATGCGGTGCCGCGGGAGATCTTGGTACCGGTCATGCCGCCCTCGGCAGAGTCCCTAACCCGGATATTCGAGGAGCGGCGCGGATCACACGTCTTCATCCGGGTGCCGCAGCGCGGCGACAAGCGGGCACTCATGGAGACGGTGGCTCGCAATGCGCAGGAGATCTTGATCAAGCACAAGACCACCCGAGCAGGTGATCTTTCGACCCGCAACCGTGCGCTGGAAGAGATCCAGGAAGCACTGGAGCTCCCGACGGCGCCGCTGCGCATCGAGTGCTACGACATCTCCAACCTGCAAGGCACCGAGGTTGTCGCCTCCATGGTCGTCTTCGAAGACGGCCTGCCGCGGAAGAGCGAGTACCGGCGGTTCGTGATCCGGCAAGTCGAAGGACAAAACGACGTCGCCGCCATGCACGAAGTGATTACCCGCCGCTTCCGGCGACTGATCGATGATCGTGCCGCCATGCAGAGACGGCTCGCGGACGGGCAGGAAACTGGGTTTGACGACGAGGAGGGCCCGCTGCTGATCGATCCGACGACCGGGGCGCCTCGCAAGTTCGCGTACACGCCGTCACTGGTCGTGGTCGACGGCGGAGCCCCACAGGTAGCCGCGGCCGCGAAGGCCCTGCATGAACTGGGCATCGACGATGTGGCTTTGTGCGGCCTGGCCAAACGACTGGAGGAGGTGTGGCTGCCCGACGTCGAGGAACCGGTGATCTTGCCACGAACCAGCGAAGGTCTCTACCTGTTGCAGCGGCTGCGGGACGAGGCGCACCGCTTTGCGATTACCCACCATCGCTCCCGACGCAGCAAGTCGATGGTGGAGTCACTGCTTGACCAGGTTCCGGGGCTGGGCGAGGTGCGGCGTAAGGCATTGATCAGCTACTTCGGTTCCCTGAAGAAGTTGCGGGCGGCAAGCGTAGAAGAGATTGCTGCCGTACCTGGTTTCGGCCCGAAGACCGCCGCCGCGATCAAGTCGGCGCTGCAAGAAGCGCCACGTCCCGAGGCGATCGATATGGCGACCGGCGAAGTGCTCGATAACGCCTAGTGCCCTGGAAGGGAAATCTCTTGGCGCTTCGCGGCGCCCGGGCACGCACCTCGCGGCGTTCTCCTCGGTCGGCATACGACCCGGTATTCCTCCCTCGTCGGCCTTGCGATGCACGCACCTGAACGTCGCCAAGCGTCAAGGAACTTCCCTTCCAGGGCACTAGGCTCGTCTGGAGCGCACGATCTGGCGAATAATCAATCCTGTGACCAGCCATCATCCCGGGGGGTCCGAGGGGGGTCGTCCCCCCGGGGATCAGCAGAGTTCAGATGAGCAGTCGGACGTCGAGCGCCCGACCAAGCCTCTCCGCCTGGTCGTGGTCAGCGGCATGTCCGGGGCCGGGCGCTCCACCGCAGCCAACAGCCTGGAGGATCTCGGCTGGTACGTGGTGGACAATCTCCCCCCCAGCGTGCTGCCGGAGGTCTGCCGGCAGGCGCGCGAGATCGACCTGACCAGGCTCGCCGTCGTACTCGATGTCCGTACCCGGGGCTTCTTCGAGCAGTTGCCGACAATGTTCACCGAACTGGGCGCTATCGGAACCCTGCCGGAGATCTTGTTCTTGGAGGCGGCCGACGATGTCATCGTGCGGCGTCAGGAATCCGTACGCCGGCCGCATCCGCTGCAGGGCGACGGACGGCTGCTAGACGGCATTCACCGGGAACGCGAAACGCTGGCCACGCTCCGTGCAGCGGCCGACCTGGTGATCGACACCTCTTCGCTGAATATTCACCAGCTGGGCTCCCGGGTGGCACATGCTTACGGCGGCAGCACCGATGATCAACTACGCGTGACACTGCTGTCGTTCGGCTTCAAGTACGGCATTCCCGTAGATGCGGACATGGTCTTCGACGTGCGCTTTCTGCCCAATCCGCACTGGATTCCTGAACTTCGACCGCAGACCGGTCTGAGCAAACCGGTGAGCGACTATGTACTCGGCCAGCCGGGCGCGGAGCCGTTCCTCACGTCGATGCAGGATCTGATGGCCGTCGTGTCGGTGGGTTACGTCGCCGAGGGCAAGCGGTTCGCCACGCTTGCCATCGGCTGTACGGGCGGCAAGCACCGCAGCTCAGCCATGGCGGAGGAGTTGGCCCGGCGGCTGCGCGCCACCGGACTAACGACCACCGTCCTGCACCGCGATCTGGGTCGCGAGTGAGCACCCGCGAAGGGACGCGCCTCGTCCCGTCCGGCTCGTTGGGTCCGACACTTCCTGCTGTGGTGGCCTTCGGCGGTGGGCATGGCCTGGCCGCCTCGTTGACGGCGCTGCGTCGGGTGACCGACCACTTGACCGCGGTCGTAACGGTCGCTGACGACGGCGGATCGTCCGGCCGGCTTCGCAACGAACTTGACTGCCTGCCTCCGGGGGACCTCAGAATGGCGCTCGCGGCGCTGTGCGGAGATGACGAGTCCGGCCGTACTTGGGCCGACGTTCTGCAGTACCGATTCAGCAGCGCTGGCCCCCTGGATGATCATGCCATCGGCAATCTGCTGATTGTCGGGCTGTGGGAACGTCTCGGCGATCCGGTTGCCGGGCTGGACATGGTCGCCAAACTGCTCGGAGCCAAAGGCCGAGTGCTGCCCATGGCGTCCGTACCGCTGGAAATCGCCGCCGAGGTCATCGGGCTGGACCCGGAGAAGCCGGACGAGCTTTCCGAAGTTCACGGCCAAGCCCGAGTTGCGACGACTGCGGGGGAGGTGTGCTCGGTACGGCTCATTCCGCGCGATCCACCCGCCTGTCCTGAGTCTGTCGAGGTGGTGCTCCAGGCGGACTGGATCGTTCTGGGTCCCGGCTCCTGGTTTACCTCGGTGATTCCCCATCTGCTGGTTCCGGAGCTCGCGGAAGCGATTCACGCCACCCGAGCGCGACGCATCCTGACCCTCAATCTGGAGCCATCCGGTGAGACAGCGGGATTCTCCGCCACCAAGCACATCGAGCTGCTTGCCGACCACGCTCCTGATCTGCGACTCGACTTTGTATTAGTCGACAGCGGTTTTGCTTCCGACGATTCGCATCTGGCGTCCCGGGCAGAGTCCCTGGGGGCCCAGCTCGTGGTCGCTGATCTCGCCGCTCGCGACGGCTCGCCGCGGCACGACCCGCTCCGCCTGGCTTCCGCGTACGCCGAGATCTTGGGTGTCTAGCCGGCAAGCCAGCGTTAGCGGCGGTCAGTAAGCGGCATCGTCTGGATCGCGCCCGGATCACGCCTGGCAGGCAGCCGGTGTTGGCAAAGCGTCAAGATGCGGCGGTCAGCTATGTAATCATTCAGCAATGGCTATGACCGCCCAGGTGAAATCAGAGCTGGCAACCATCAAGGTGACCAAGCCGTGCGACCGCAAGTCTGAGGTTGCCGCAACCCTCAGGTTCGCGGGTGGTTTGCACATCGTGAGTGGGCGGATCGTCATTGAAGCCGAGCTCGACACCGGCGCCGCAGCCCGGCGTCTGAGGACCGACATCAGCGAGGTCTTCGGTCACCCAAGCGAATTGGTCATCGTGAACGGCTCGGGTATTCGGCGGGGCACCCACTACGTCGTGCGCGTGATCAAGGACGGCGAGGCGCTGGCGCGGCAAACCGGTCTGATCGATTCCCACGGACGACCGGCGCGTGGCCTCCCCCCACAGGTAGTGAGCGGGGGGCTCTGCGACTGCGTTGCGGCATGGCGTGGCGCCTTCTTGGCGCACGGCTCGCTGACTGAGCCAGGCCGGTCGATGGCACTCGAAGTGACCTGCCCTGGGCCGGAAGCGGCACTTGCGCTGGTGGGCGCAGCCCGCCGGCTTGGCATCCCGGCGAAGGCCCGCGAGGTGCGAAACATCGATCGAGTCGTGATCCGGGACGGCGATGCCATCGCGGCATTGCTCACCAAGCTCGGTGCGCACGAGTCGCTGCTTGTCTGGGAGGAGCGGCGGATGCGTCGTGAGGTACGCGCCTCGGCGAACCGCCTGGCCAACTTCGATGATGCGAATCTGCGACGCTCGGCGCGTGCCGCGGTGGCCGCTGGCGCCCGGGTCGAGCGGGCCCTGGAGATCTTGGGCGATGACGTTCCCGACCACCTGAGGGCCGCTGGAGCGCTCCGCATCGAGAACAAGCAGGCCAGCCTCGAGGAGCTCGGCCAGATGCATGAACCACCGCTGACGAAAGACGCAGTCGCCGGACGGATCCGCCGGTTGCTGGCGACAGCGGACAAGCGGGCGACCGAGCGGGGCATACCCAACACCGAGGCCAGCCTCAGCGCCGACATGCTGGACGAGGAATAGCCCAAGTTCGTTAAGGTGGTCTTTGGCCCCGACGCCGTCGGGACCTTGAACAGCTGAAGGAGATCGTGTCATGACCATCCGTGTTGGTATCAATGGTTTCGGCCGTATCGGCCGGAACTTCTACCGCGCGCTGCTCGCCTCGGGTGCCGACATCGAGGTCGTCGCCTTCAACGACCTGTTCGACAACGACACCCAGGCCCAGCTGCTGAAATACGACTCGATCCTGGGGCGGCTGGATGTGCCAGTTGAGGTCGTCGAGGGCGGCATCAAGGTCGGGGACAAGATCGTCAAATCCTATGCCGAGCGCGATCCCGCAGCCCTTCCGTGGGGCGACATCGGCGCGGACGTCGTGATCGAATCCACCGGTTTCTTTACTGATGCCACGAAGGCCAAGGCACACCTGGACGCAGGTGCCAAGAAGGTGATCATCTCCGCGCCAGCCAAGAACGAGGACTGGACCGTCGTGATGGGCGTGAACGATGACGATTACGACCCGACAAACCACAACATCATTTCCAACGCTTCATGCACCACCAACTGCCTGGCGCCGATGGCGAAGGCGCTCGACGACGGGCTTGGCATTGTCAAGGGCCTGATGACCACCATCCACGCGTACACCCAGGACCAGAACCTCCAGGACGGTCCGCACAAGGATCTGCGCCGGGCTCGCGCCGCAGCGCTCAACGTCGTGCCGACGTCGACGGGTGCCGCTAAGGCGATCGGCCTGGTGCTGCCCCAGCTCAAGGGCAAGCTCGACGGATACGCGCTGCGGGTCCCGGTGCCGACCGGGTCCGCGACCGATCTGACCTTCGAGGCGTCTCGCGAAACCTCCGTAGAGGAGGTCAACGGCATCATGCAGGCGGCTGCCGACGGTCCGCTCAAGGGCTACCTGAAGTACACCAGCGACCCGATCGTCTCCACCGACATCGTCACCGATCCCAGCTCCTGCATCTTCGACTCCGGCCTGACCAAGGTGATCGGCAATCAGGTCAAGGTCGTCGGCTGGTACGACAACGAGTGGGGCTACTCCAACCGTCTCGTCGACCTGGTCGCCTTGATCGGCGAGTCTCTCTGAGCTGGTAATCCACTCCCGGTATCCCACACTGCGTGGGATACCGGCCCTGTGTTCGGGAAAGGATCACCTGTGAAGTCAGTTTCTGATCTTGGCGACCTGAGCGGCAAGCGGGTGCTGGTCCGCTGCGACTTGAACGTACCGCTGGACGGTCAAACGATCACTGACGATGGCCGCATTCGTGCCTCGCTGCCAACCCTCAACGAGCTTCGCAACCGTCGTGCCAAGATCATCGTGCTCGCCCATCTGGGCCGTCCGAAGGGTCAGGTCAATCCGAAGTATTCCTTGGCCCCGGCCGCGAAACGGTTGTCGGAGTTGTTAGGCACCGAGGTTCAGTTGGCCACGGACGTGGTGGGGGAGTCGGCGCAAAACGTAGTCAGCAGTCTCACCGATGGTGGTGTGGCGATGTTGGAGAACGTCCGCTACGAGCCGGGGGAGGAGTCCGAGGACGAGTCCGAACGCGGCGCCCTGGCCGACCGCTACGCAGCGTTCGGCGACGCATTTGTATCGGATGGCTTCGGCGTCGTGCACCGCAAGCAGGCCTCTGTGTACGACGTCGCTGACCGGTTGCCAAGTGCGGCCGGGGAACTGGTGAAAACCGAGGTGGAGGTGCTGAGCCAGCTGACCGAGTCACCAGCACGCCCGTACGTCGTGGTGTTGGGCGGCGCCAAGATCTCCGACAAGCTTGGGGTGGTCGCCAACTTGATCAAGACCGCCGACACGCTGGTGATCGGGGGCGGCATGGCATTCACCTTTCTTGCGGCGCAGGGCTACGAGGTGGGTAAGAGCCTCCTCGAGGAAGATCAGATCGAGACCGTACGGGGATACCTCAACGACGCGGCGTCTGGCGGCAAGCGGATCCTGCTGCCTTCCGACATCGTCGTAGCGCCAAAGGTGGCCCCCGATGCCGAGGCCTCCGTTGTGCCAGCCGACGCGATGCCGCCAGACCAGTTCGGCCTGGACATCGGCCCGGACTCGGCTCGAGTGTTCGGCAGAGTGATCGCCCGCGCCAAGACGGTCTTCTGGAACGGGCCAATGGGCATCGCGGAATGGGAAAGCTTCGCCGCAGGCACCAAGGCGGTAGCGCGGGCCCTGACAGAGGTCGAAGGTCTGACGGTCGTCGGCGGTGGCGATTCGGCAGCCGCGATTCGTGATCTTGGCTTTCGCGACGACCAGTTCGGTCATATCTCGACCGGCGGCGGTGCCAGCCTGGAGTACCTGGAGGGCAAGACCCTCCCAGGCTTGGCCGTCCTCGACGGGGAGGTCTAAACACATGGCCCGCAAGCCGCTGATGGCTGGCAACTGGAAGATGAACCTCAACCATGTCGAGGCGGTCGGCCTTGTCCAGAAGCTGGCCTGGACCCTGGAAGACAAGAAGCACGACCCAGAGAAATCTGAGGTCATCGTGCTGCCACCGTTCACCGATCTGCGGACCGTACAAACACTCGTCGAAGGCGACCGGCTGGAGATCGGTTACGGAGCCCAAGACGTGTCGGTGTTCGACAACGGTGCGTACACCGGTGACATCTCCGCCGACATGCTGGTCAAACTCGGCTGCCGTTACGTGATCATCGGTCACTCCGAACGGCGGCGCTTCCACGGCGAGGACGACAACATCGTCAATGCGAAGACCGTCAAGGCGGTCTCGCGTCGCCTGGTCCCGATCGTCTGCGTCGGAGAGGGACTCGCCGTTCGACAGGAGCTGAGACAGGTTCCCGACACCTTGCACCACGTGGAGGGTGCGCTTGCGGGACTTACTGCGGAGCAGGTTGGAAACATGGTGATCGCGTACGAGCCTGTGTGGGCAATCGGCACCGGACGGGTGGCCACACCTGATGATGCCCAAGAGGTCTGCGCAGCGATCCGCGGTTGGATCTCAGAGCGGCACGGTGCTGGGATCGCGGCTCAAATCAGGATCTTGTACGGCGGATCGGTCAACGCGACAAATGTTGCTGCCTTGATGGCCCAGGAAGACATCGACGGCTGCTTGGTCGGCGCGGCCAGCCTGAAGGTCGAGGAGTTTGCTGCTATTGCACGGTTCTACGAGATGCCGATGATGTGAGAAGGCCGTGAATCCAACGCTGGTGGAGATTTTCACTCATTTCTGAATCGGTGAGTTAGGCTAACGTCCGTGCTTCTCGTGCCCATGATGACCGTTCCGATACTGATCTTCTCCATCATCTTGGTGATCACCAGTGTCGCGCTCGCGTTGTTCGTGCTGATGCACAAAGGCCGCGGTGGCGGTTTGTCAGATCTCTTCGGTGGTGGAATCTCTTCCTCCCTTGGTGGGTCGTCAGTCGCAGAACGAAATCTCGATCGACTCACCATCATCATCGGGGTGGTCTGGTTCACGGCAATCGTGGCGCTCGGCTTGCTCTACAAGCTGGGTGCCTGACTGCCCACAACCACCAGCCGGTCGCTCGACTCAAGACAACGACTCATCCACAGCTAGGAAGGGCGAGGGAGAAACAACGTGGCTGGTGGAAGTGCCATTCGTGGCAGCCGGGTGGGCGCTGGTCCTATGGGGGAGGCTGAGCGGGGCGATGCCGCACCGCGCCTTTACGTCTCGTACTACTGCGCAAACAGTCATGAAACGCGGCCCGCATTCGCTGCGGATGCCACGATCCCCGAGACCTGGGATTGTCCGCGCTGCGGTCTGCCGGCGAATCTCGACTCGCTGAATCCACCGCCGCCGCCGAAGATCGAGCCATACAAGACACATCTCGCCTACGTCAAGGAGCGCCGCACGGACAAGGAGGCGGCTGACATTTTGACCGAGGCGTTGCAGGCGTTGCGGGCCCGCCGCGAGCGCGGCGAAGTCATCTATTGATTTGGAGCCGCCCCCGCTAGATTCGTCCGCGCTGTTGAAGATCGGCGGGCAGTTCCGCTGCGGCGTCTCGATCAAGCAGCCAGAGCGTGCGTTCCGCACCGGAGACGCCCGCGGCCGGCACCTGGACTGGGCCGGCACCTAGCAGGGCCATCTTCGCGGCCGCTGCCTTATCCGACCCGCTGACCACGAACCAGACCTCGCGCGAACGGTTGATCACCGGCAAGGTCAGGCTGATCCGCTCCGGCGGCGGCTTCGGTGATGCCCGCACCGGAATGACCTCTCCCTCCGCGTAGGAGGAGGGATGTTCGGGGAAGATCGAGGCGACGTGACCATCGGGGCCCATCCCGAGCAAGCAGATATCGAAGATCACATCACCGAGCTCGCGGGCGTACGCCTCAGCGGCTTGATCCAGGTCGAGACCGCCGTCGCTGGCCGGCATTTCGTGAACTCGATCGGCATTCAGCGCCAGTGGTTTGGCAAGCAAGTCGAGGGCTTGCCTGGCATTCCGGTCCGGATCGCCCGCGGGCACAAACCGCTCGTCTCCCCACCACAGCTCCACCCGGGACCAGTCGACGGCTGAGTTCGGTCCCTCGTCGCCGAGCCGCTGATACGCCCGGGTGGCGATCCGGCCACCGGTGAGCGCGATCTGAGGGGTCCGGAAGTCTCGCTGAATCTCCGTTAGCCGGGCCATCAGCCGCGCGGCCAGCGCCTCGGCAACGTCATCCGGCCCCGCGTGCAGCAAGATCTCTGGACTGCCGCCACTGTTCGCCCTATCCATCGCTAGCGACCCCTTGCTGCGCTCGTGGTCTTCTTGGCGGCCGTTCCTGGCCGACCCGGTGCCTTCTTGGCTGCCCTCTTCGTGGCTGCAGGACGGCTCGCAGTCTTCCGCTCACCGTCCAGCAGCGACTTGACAGCTCGCTCGTACACCTCGTCAGCATCCATGCGACGGAGTTCCTCAGAGATGAGCTCGGTGAAGTTGCGACGCTTCAGGGCCACGAGTCGTTCAGGCTGACCAGGTACCGCGTACGAGGCGAGCAAACCGTCGGGCCGGGTGATCGCGATGTCCCCGGCGGCGGTCGCCATCCGCACCGCGGTGAGGCCCGGCCCGTTACTGACTTTTCGGGCGATGTCGACGTTCAGCCGAGACTGCAGCCAGGACGCGAGCAGGTCCGCGGAAGGATTGCCACGCTCGGATTCAATGACCACCGACTTGATCGTGGCCGGGTACTGGTCCAGGGCAGCGGCGAGGAGGGCGCGCCAAGGTGTTAACCGGGTCCAACTGAGATCGGTATCGCCTGGTGTGTAGTCCCGAGCACGCGCCTTGAGGCCGGCAAGCGGCCGAGGCGAGGCAGCAGCGTCGGTCAGGCGGCGCATGGCCAATTGGGACAGCTGGTCTGAGGTCTGATTGTTGGGGGCCTTGCCGGGCCACCAGATGACGACAGGGGAGTCCGGCAGCAGGAGCGGGCGAATAACCGAAGCTGGATGGGCTGCGACGGCCCCCCGCATGCGGATCACGATGACCTCGCCCGGAGTGCCCTCGCCGATGTGTAGCTCGGCGTCCAGAGAGGCGGTACGGCCGGCACCAGTGACCACCAGCAAGATCCGCGAGGGATGCTCTCGGCCGGCCTCCATGCTGGCATCTTTTGCCTCGGGGTACTCCGCTTCGTCGCAGACGATGATCAATGTCAGGACCAAGCCCTGAGCCGGGCTGCCTGCGCTGCGCCGAGCCCGCAGCAGTTCCGTGGAGATCTTCGCCGATGTCGTATCGGCCAGCCTGATGATCGTCACGGCCGCCGCCAGGTGAATCCGTCGCGGGCCAGCATCTCCTCGGCGCCCTTCGGTCCCCACGATCCTGGCACGTATGGCTCCGGCTGGTTGGGCAGGCTCGCCCAATAGTCCAAGATCGGATCCAAGATCTCCCAGGAAAGCTCAACCTCTTCATGCTGTGGAAACAGCGGCGGCTCACCCAGCAATACGTCCAAGATCAGCCGCTCGTACGCCTCAGGCGAGGATTCGGTGAATGATCCGCCGTAGGCGAAGTCCATGTTCACGTCGCGGATCTCCATCTGGGTGCCCGGCACCTTGGCGCCGAACCGCAAGGTCACACCCTCGTCGGGCTGGATCCGGAGCACGATGGCGTTGTAGCCCAGTTCCTCGGTGTCGGTCTTGGTGAAGGGGAGATGCGGTGCGCGCTTGAGCCCGAGTGCGATCTCGGTCACGCGTCGTGCTAACCGCTTCCCGGTGCGCAGGTAGAACGGGACACCCGCCCATCGCCGGTTGTCGATGTCGAGGCGGATTGCCGCATAGGTTTCAGTAGAGGAGTTCTGCGGAATGCGATCTTCCTCGAGATAACCCTTGACCCTCTCACCACCTGCCCAGCCACCTGCATATTGGCCCCGGGCCGTGTGCAGATCCTTGCGCTCGGTCGGCCGGGCGGCGGCGAGCACCTTCTGCTTCTCGGTTCTGAGCTGGCTTGCTTCGAATGAGGTGGGTTCCTCCATCGCTGTCAAGGCCAGCAGCTGCAACAGGTGGTTTTGGATGACGTCTCGGGCGATACCGATGCCGTCGAAGTAGCCCGCCCGACCACCGATGCCGATGTCTTCGGCCATCGTGATCTGGACATGGTCGACATAGTTGTTGTTCCACACCGGCTCGAAAAGCTGATTGGCGAATCGCAGCGCCATCATGTTCTGCACGGTCTCTTTACCGAGGTAGTGATCGATACGGAATACCGAGGAGGCCGGAAAGACGCTGGAGACGATCCGGTTCAAGTCCTGGGCACTTGCCAGGTCGTGGCCGAACGGCTTCTCGATCACGACCCGGCACCATCGGTCGGGGTGCTGCTCCGCCAGTCCGTGGGAGCGTAGTTGATCGACAACGGTCTGGAACAGCCCTGGCGGGATGGACAGGTAGAAGGCGTGATTCCCGCCGGTACCGCGCGCCTCGTCCAGGTCGGCGATCGTCTCGGCCAGATGGTTGACGGCCTCCTCGTTGCCAATCTCACCCGGCACGAAGCGGATGCCTTCAGAGAGCTGCTGCCAGACTTCCTCGCGGAAGGGGGTACGAGCATGCTGCTTGACAGCTGTGTGCACGACCTTCGCGAAGTCCTGATGTGCCCAATCCCGGCGGGCAAACCCGACGAGGGCGAAACCCGGCGGCAACAGGCCTCGGTTGGCCAGGTCGTAGATCGCCGGCATCAGCTTCTTGCTGGACAGGTCGCCAGTGACACCGAAGATCACCAGCACACACGGGCCGGCAATCCTCGGTAGCCGCCGATCTTGAGGGTCCCGAAGCGGGTTGGGCCGCAGATCAGTGATCACGGCAGGCGGTCTAGAGAGCGGCTTTGGCGGAATCGAGCTCCTGCTTAACGTTGGCAACCAACTCGGTCCACGACGCCTCGAACTTCTCGACACCTTCCTTCTCGAGTACATCGACCACGTCGTCGTAGGAGATGCCGACCCGCTCCAGGTCGTCGAGCACCTGCTGTGCCTCGGCCTTGGTGCCGGTCACCATGTCACCGCGTACCTCGCCATGATCGGCAAAAGCCATCATGGTTTTCTCGGGCATCGTGTTGACTGTGTTCGCTACGACGAGATCGGTGATGTACATGGTGTCGGAGTAGTCAGGGTTCTTGACGCCGGTGGAGGCCCACAGCGGCCGCTGCCGATTGGCCCCCTTGGCCTCCAACGCGGCGAACCGCTCGCCGCTGAACTCCTCTTCATACAGCGCGTACGCGAGGCGCGCGTTGGCGATAGCGGCCTTGCCACGCAGCGCGAGCGCCTCGTCCGACCCGATGGCCTCCAGCCGCTTGTCGATCTCAGTGTCGACTCGGGAGACGAAGAATGAGGCAACGGATTGGATCTTGCTCAGATCATGGCCCACCTCAGCAGCCCGCTCCAGCCCGGTCAGGTAGGCGTCGATCACCTCGCGGTAGCGCTCGAGCGCGAAGATCAATGTGACGTTGACGCTGACACCTTCACCGGTCACCGATGCAATCGATGGCAGTCCGGCCTTGGTCGCCGGGATCTTGATCAATACGTTGGGCCGGTCGACGACCTTCCACAGGTCGTTCGCCTGTGCCGTTGTGGCTTCGGTCTCGTTCGCCAGATCCGGATCGACCTCGATCGAGACGCGGCCATCGACGCCGTTTGTTGCCGCGTAGGTGGCGGCCATGATGTCGCACGCATTGCGCACGTCATCGGTGGTAATCGCCTTGATGGCGTCGTGGAGCTCGGCGTCGCGTGCTGCCAATTCCTTGACCTGCGCGTCGTAGACGTGGCCTTGGGACAGCGCAGCCGCGAAGATCGTCGGGTTGGTGGTGACACCGCTGACAGAGTTGTTGGACACCAAGTCGGCGAGGTTGCCAGAGGTGATGCGGTCGCGAGATAGGTCGTCTAGCCAGATGGATACGCCGGCGTCTGAGAGGGCCTTGAGTCGTTCGCTCATGATCAGTTCTCCTGGATGAGTGGTGGTGGCGTCAGCTGGGCTCAGCTGATCGTGACGCCCGGGTGGGCCTCTTCGTCCGCGGGCCCGATCGGTCCGCTGGCTGCCGGATGCGTGGGTGCGGTTGTCGCGTTGACCGCATCGAGGCTGGATTGGGCGGCCGCGACGACTGTGTCAGAAGTGAAACCGAACTCCTTGAACAACAGGCTTCCCGCCGCGCTAGCTCCGTAGTGGTTGATGCTGATGATTCGCCCGGCGTCACCGACGAGGTCACGCCAACCGATCCCGACTCCGGCCTCGATCGAGACGCGTGCCTTGACATCGGGCGGGATGACAGAGTCCCTGTAATCCTGATCTTGCCCGTCGAACCATTCCCGACATGGCATGGAAACCACGCGCGCCCCTATGCCCTGGTCGGCGAGCTGCTGCTGGGCCGTGACGATGTACTGCACCTCTGAGCCGGTCCCGATCAAGATCACATCCGGGGTGCCGTCACTGTCTTTGAGAATGTAGCCGCCTTTCGCTACCTCTGAGATGTCGGCGAAGCCGTCCTCGCCGCGGGGAAAGATGGGCACCGCCTGCCGGGTAAGAGTCAACGCGGCGGGCCTGTCTTTGTTCTTCAAGATCACTTCCCACGCCGCTGCGGTCTCGTTGGCATCCGCCGGACGTACCACGTCAAGCCCCGGAATCGCCCGCAGTGCGGCAAGGTGTTCGATCGGCTGATGAGTCGGACCGTCTTCGCCTAGGCCGATCGAATCGTGAGTCCACACATAGGTCACCGGCAGCTTCATCAGCGCCGCAAGCCGTACCGCGGGCCGCATGTAGTCGCTGAACACCAAGAACGTGCCACCGTACGGCCGCAAGCCGCCGTGCAATTTGATGCCGTTCATGATCGCGCCCATGGCGTGCTCGCGGATCCCGAAGTGCAGCACCCGGCCGTACGGGCCACCGGGGAACATCTTGCTTTGCCGATCGCTGGGCAGGAAGCTCGGCTCACCTTCAGGAGTGGTGAGATTGGATTCGGCGAGGTCGGCTGAACCGCCCCACAGTTCGGGCATCTTGGGGGCGATTGCGGTCAGCACTTTCCCCGAGGCTGCGCGGGTGGCTATTCCCTTGGGATCGGCAGACCAGCTCGGCAGTGCGTCCTCCCAGCCAGGGCTGAGGTCGTTCTTCGCCAGTCGCTCTTGCAGTGTCTTGCCTTCCGGATTATCCGCTGCCCAGCTGTCGTAGGCCTGCTGCCATTCTTGCTCGGCCTCGACGCCGCGGTCGACCAGCTTCCGGGTGTGCTCGATCACCTCGTCGGCAACCTCGAAGGTCTTGTCCGGATCGAAGCCCAGCACCTTCTTGGTGTCGGCAACTTCCTCATCACCCAGCGCGGCGCCATGTGCCTTGCCAGTACCTTGCAGGTGTGGCGCAGGCCAGCCGATGATCGTATGCAAGCAGATGAAGCTCGGCCGATCGGTGACTGCTTTGGCCGTCTCCAAGGCATCCTGCAACGCGGCGACGTTCTCCTGATAGTGATGGGCGTCGCCGTGGGTCCAGTCAACGGTTTGGACGTGCCAGCCGTAGGCCGCGTAACGGGCCGCGGTGTCCTCGGTCAAGGCGATGTTGGTGTCGTCCTCGATCGAGATGCGGTTGCTGTCATAGATCAGCGTCAGATTGTCGAGCCGCTGCGTCGCGGCCAGCGACGAGGCCTCGGAAGACACACCCTCCTCGATGTCGCCATCGGAGGCGAGGCAGTAAATGTGATGATCAAAGATCGAGGAGCCGGGTGGGGCTTCGGGGTCGAGCAATCCGCGCGTCCGGCGGGCGGCCATGGCCATTCCCACGGCGTTGGCAATCCCCTGGCCCAGCGGTCCGGTGGTCACCTCCACGCCCTTGGTGTGCGCGTGCTCCGGGTGACCTGGGGTTTGCGATCCCCAGAAGCGGTACGCCTTGATGTCGTCGAGCTCGAGCCCGAAGCCGCCGAGGTAGAGCTGAATGTAGAGCGACAGGCTGGAGTGTCCACACGAGAGCACGAATCGGTCGCGGCCTGGCCAGTTGGTGTTACTCGGGTTGTGCCGCATCACCTTCTGGAACAGCAAATAGGCCACTGGAGCCAGGCTCATCGCCGTGCCAGGATGGCCGTTGCCGACGTGCTGCACGGCATCGGCAGCCAGCACTCGAATGGTGTCGACGGCGCGGGAATCGAGCTCAGTCCACCAATCCGGGAGGACACTGCCAGGAATGTTGGTGTCGGTCACACTCACGAATGGAGCCTATCGGGGGCGACTCGGCCGGGGATATAGGGTCAGGCCGAGAACGTCCACGCGGGGATCTGCGATAAGTCCACGTCATGAAGTGTCAATCGCAGTGTCGACCCATAGACTCAGCCTCATTGACCGGAGCCCACCAATAGTGAGTGAGTAGAGCTTGTGACGAGCATCGACGTGCCAGATCGGGTGGCCGCCGAAAAGGTTGAGATAGGCAAACGTGCAGCCCGCGTTGACCTCGGGGTGAGGGCGATCCGCCGCAGCCGTCAGCTCGCTCGGGTACGCGATGTTGTTACCGCCTACCTAGGACTGACCAAGCCGCGCATCATCGAACTTCTCTTGGTGACCACGGTGCCAGCCATGTTTCTGGCGGCCGGCGGCGTCCCACCGCTCACCGTGGTGTTGTTCACAATGGTCGGCGGCTGCCTGGCCGCGGCCAGCGCCAACGCGTTCAACTGTGTGCTCGACCGCGACATCGACGAGCGGATGCGGCGTACCCGCCGTCGGCCGCTGCCCCGGCACGCTGTTGGCCCGCTGGGTGCGACCGTGTTCGGAATGATCTTGGGAATCGCCGCGACGCTCTGGTTGGGCTACTTCGTCAACTGGCTGTCAGCGGCGCTCGCGTTGGGCGCCAACGCCTTCTACATTGCGGTGTACACGCTGTGGCTGAAACGGCGTACTCCCCAGAACATCGTCTGGGGAGGTATCGCGGGCTGCTTTCCTCCGCTGATCGGCTGGACTGCGGTAACGGGCAGCTTGGCGCTGACGCCGTTCGTCATGTTCTTGATCGTGTTCTTCTGGACGCCGCCGCACACCTGGGCGCTCGCCATCCGCTATCGGGAGGATTACGCCGGGGCGAACGTGCCGATGCTGCCTGTCGTGAGGTCAGCTCCGGTGGTGGCCAGGCTGATCATGGCGTACTCGGTGGTGACGGTCTTGGTGTCGTTGACCCTCTGGCCGGTGGCGCACACCGGCTGGCTGTATCCCACCGTCGCCGTCGTCCTCGGCGTTGCGCTGCTCTGGCAATCCGCACTGCTGCTGGCGCGGGCACGGCGTGGCCTGACCGACGCCGCGCTGCAGCCAATGCGACTGTTCCACTGGTCGAATTCCTATCTTGCACTGCTTTTTGTCGCCGCAGCGGTCGATACGCTGCTCCGCTGAAACACTGCTCACTGACCGAGTGAGTTGATCATTTGGCGTCGTAGCGGCGGCACTGCGGCAATCACGCGTAACACGGTGCGGAACGCGCCACGAGCGAGCCGGTTGCCAGCTCCTGCCTGCCGCGCATTGTTGAGCGAACTTTTGACTGCGGCGAAGCCGTAGTCGAGCATCTGCTCCTCGTACTCGTGCAGGGCTGGTATCAGCTCGCGCTCCCCGGATGCGACGGCGATCAATTGACTGCGCAGCAGGTCGGCATCGCGCAACGCTGTGTTAGCACCGATGCCGGCCATCGGCGTCATGTTGTGGATTGCGTCGCCGAGCAGGGTCACACGCCCGGTCGGCCAGGGTTTGACGGGCGTCGCACTGCGGACCTGGATCGCGTTGACGGTGGTCGGGTCTGATCCGCCGATCAGCTCGCGCAGCGCCGGCGCCCAGCCGGTTGTCCGATCGAGTACGACGCCCTGCAGATCCGCGGCGCTCAAGGCCCTACTGTCGAGTGGAAAGCGACTGGCCTGGTCGGCGTAGGCCCAGAACGTGTAGGCGGTCGAGTTGTCCAGCAGGAAGCCGTCGGGGGCTGGCTCCTCGACGATCATTGTGCGGTCCGGATGCCATACTGCGGTGAACAAGAAGCCGCTGTCGGTCGGGATGATCATGTTGGCATCTTCGCGCAGCGCGCGTGGCAGGTTGGCTCCATCCAAGCGGTGCTTGCCGGCGATGGCCAGGATGCCGGTGTCGATCCGCTCGGCGTCTGGAAGTAGCTGCTGTCGGACCCGGGAGTTGGCGCCGTCGGCACCAATCAAGACGTCCGCGGTGGCGGACGTGCCGTCGGAGAAGTATGCGGTGACCCGCCCGTCGACGCCGGTTTCATATCGCTCGAAGGTCTTGCCACGGCGCACTACATCGTCAAGATCGGACAGTAGCACCTCACGAAGGCTGATCCGGCTGGCTCCGTAATGGGCATCGGCCGGGCCGGCCTCGGGCAGAATTTCAGAGCCTGCGAAGCGCAGCAGATCGTTCAGCTGTTCGGTCGCGAAGCCGAAGCCGCCATCGTTGACTGAGACGGTGTCGAGGAACCGCTGCCAGATCGCGGGCGGCAGGCTGTCGTACAACGCTCGACTGCCGTGCGGGTTGATGTGGATGCGGTAGCCCTGTAGCCAGTCGGTGCGGGCTTGAGTGCGCTCGTAAACCGTTACAGCTATGCCGGCACGGCGCAGGCCCTGCGCAAGACACAGACCGCCGATCCCGCCGCCGATGATCATGATCTCGAGCTTCTGAGGTGTAGGCATCATGTCTCAAGTCTCACATGGACACCTTACTGTGTCAAGTAAACACATGATTAACACATATGAATACATGACTGTGTTAGTGTCATTACTATGAATCAGTCTCGCCGGTCGCCCCGCGGCCAGGAGCGCAAGCGCGACCCCGAGCGCACTCGCGAGCGCATTCTTGAAGCTGCGTTGATCGAGTTCGGGGAGAATGGTTTCGCCGGCGCCCGCATCAGCGCGATTGCCGGTCGGGCTGGCGTCAACGAGCAGCTGATCTCCTACTACTTCGACGGCAAAGAGGGCCTCTACCGGGCACTCCAACAGCGTTGGCAGATGACCAGCGCAGCAGCGAGCAGGCCCGAGCTCACGCTTGCCGATCTTGTCGCTGCGTTCCTGCGAATGAACATCGAGCAGCGGTCCTTCGCTCGGCTCCTGGCCTGGGATGGCTTGGCCGACACGGGCAGCGACGCGGCCGAGCAAGAGCCGTATTTCACCGAGATGGTCGAGGACATGCGACGCCGGCAGGGTGCGGGCGAGCTAGCCGATGACCTAGATCCGGCCTACGTGTTGCTGATGCTCTTTGCGGCCGCTTTCGCACCAACTGTGATCCCGCAGATCGCCCGTCGGCTCACCGGGCTTTCCGTCGACTCGGCCAGTTTCCAGGCGGCGTACGCCGAGCAGCTGCGGCGGGTCGTCGAGCGGCTCGCCGACTAAGGTGACGGGGTGGCCCAGTCGGTGGAGTTGACACTGGATGTGTCTGCCGAGGCGGCAGTGGTTGCGCAATGGGATCGCTTGGCTGCGGTCGGCGTGTCCAAGCCGCAGCGCTCGGACCCCGAGGGGCTTCATCGGCCACATCTCACCTTGTATGCCGCCGATGCGATCCCAGAACCTGCTGAGTCCGAGCTTCGGGAGATCGTTGCCGGTATCGATCTGACCGTACGCGTCGGGGCTGTGATGGTCTTCGGTCCGCGGAATGGCACCTGCATCCTGGTGCGGCAGGTACTCGCATCGGTCGAGTTGTTGCAGCTTCAGCAGCGGGTCGCGCTGGTATGTGAAGCCGATCCGAAGGGCCAGTTCGGAGCTGGGCGTTGGAGCCCCCATGTCACCTTGGCGCGTCGAGTCCTCAGCGAGGATGTCGGCAAGGCGGTCAGCGTGCTGGGATCCCATGGCGAAGTGGATGCGAGAATCCAGCGCTGTCGGCGCTGGGACGGCAATCGCCGCACCGCGTGGTGGCTTACTTGACCTGAAGCCCCGAGTCTGAACGCCGCACCGAGAGCATCAGATTGGTGACCGTGGCAATGGCGAGCGAAGCGCCGAGGAGGTGCAGCGCGACCAGCTCGATGGGCAACCCCAATTGGTATTGGGCGATGCCGATGCCTGCCTGCAGTATCTCTACCAAGACCAACAGCAGCACGGCTCGACTACGCAACAGCGCGAAGCAGATCACGCTTGCGGCGACAGTGGCGTAAACCACGCTGGTGTGCAAGCGGGTCACCAGCATGCCGTCGAGGGTGTTGCGCGGCACGTTTTCGCCCCCTGGATGTGGCCCGCTGCCCGTCACCAGAGTTCCGAGCCAGACCGCCAGCCACATCAGCGCAAAGGTGATCCGGGTGGCGATGACCGAGGTGGCGGAAGCACCGGTGGGCTCGAGGTGCCACGTCTTGCGCACCAGCCAGAGCGCGAGCGCGATCAGGACCATTGACAGGAGTAAGTGCAGCCCGACGACGTACGGGTTGAGCTGAGTGAGTACCGCGATTCCACCGATGACACCTTGCAGCGGGATGCCCACCGCGAGACCACCGGCTAGCCAGCAGAGGTCCGACCGCGGCCGGCCGTTCTCCCGGTAAAGCAGGGCGCTCACAAAGGTAAGTACGGCCACAATGATCAACACAATGGTCAGCAGCCGGTTCCCGAATTCGATCGCGCCGTGGATGCCGAGTTCCGGATGGGAGACATAGGAGTCAGCGGTGCACCTCGGCCAGGTTGGGCAGCCGAGTCCCGAGCCGGTGAGCCGGACCAGGCCCCCAGTCACCACGATCACGATGTTCATGATCAAGGAGACGATGGCCCAGCGCCGCAAGGCGTGCTGGCCACGTACTACCTGCAGCAGGCCCGGCCCGCTCCGGGTGGCCGCTTCGGTCTCCGGTCCAAGTTGCTTCACGACGTCCAACGAAAGCCCTTCCAAGCGGCGAGACCAGCGACCACGAGCCAGGCTAACAAGACCAGCACGGGCCAACCCAGCAGCTGCCCATTTGCTGCGGCCCTCAGTCCTTCGCCCAGTGCAGCTGTCGGCAGCGCCTCAATCACCGGGCGAAGTGCAGCGGGATAACGGGCCACGGGAATGATCAGTGCGCCGCCAATGAGCAAGATCACATAGATCAGGTTCGCGAGGCCCAATGCGGATTCGGCGCGGAGTCGGCCCGCGAGGAGCAATGCAAGGCAGACGAACGTGGCCGTAGCCAAGATGACCAAAAGGACTGCGAGCAACGCCGAGAGTGGGGTAAAGCTCGGGCGCCAGCCAAGTCCCAGCGCCACACCGGTCAGGATCACCAGCTGACCAATCATGATCATGATGACGGCCAGCGCTTTTCCAGCCAGTAGGCCGGGCTTGCCCAGTGGCGTTGTCGCCAGCCGCTCCAGCACACCGTAACGGCGCTCGAAGGCGGTGCTGATAGCTGTGGAGGTAAAGGCTGAGGACCAAACCGCCAGGGCAAGCACCGATGGCCCAAGTAGGTCCAAGTTGCCGACCGAGGACTTCACGAATCGGCCAGCGACCAAGATCGCCACCGGAATCACCAAGGCCAGCAGCAGTTGTTCACCATTGCGGATCAGCAGACGCGCCTCGATGAGTCCGTGTCGGAGGATTCTCTTGGCGGGAGGTGCCGCTTCGGGAGCGGGGGAAAGGTCCAGCGCCGTCATGTTTTGGCTCGTGCACTCGTGTGGGTAAGGAAGACGGTCTCTAGACTGCCGCCTGATTTGGTCAGCTGACGCACCGTTCCCGAGATCGCGACGCGGCCCTGGTCGACGATGAACACCTGGTCGGCGAGGGCTTCGGCCTCATCCATCGCATGAGTCGTCAGCAGCATGGTGACTCCGTTTGCGCGGAGCTCACGCAGCAGCAGCCAGGTGGCGCGGCGAGCGTGCGGATCCATCCCAGCTGTCGGTTCGTCCAGAAAGACCAACTCCGGCCGGCCAACGAGCGCGCCAGCCAGATTCACCGCTTGCTGCTGGCCGCCGGACAGCCGTCGGTAGGGGGTCTTCGCGCAATCGGTGAGCCCGAGCCGTTCGACCAGCAGTTCTACCGGCAACGGATTGGCGTACAGGCCGGCCAGATAACGCAGCAGCTCGACTGCCTTGATCCCTGACCAGGCGCCGGCGCTTTGTGGCATCAATCCGATCCGGCTGGCGAGCTGCCGGGAGCCGGCGGCTTGGCCCAGCACCTCGACAGCGCCAGCGGAAGGCCGAATGAGATTGGTGCAGCACCGGATCAGCGTTGTCTTGCCTGCGCCATTTGGCCCCAAGACCGCAGTCAGTGCCCCAGTCTTGGCTTGCAACGTCAGTCCGTCGAGCACCGGGCGGCCGCCGAATCTGACCACCAGCTCTTCGACCCGAACGGCGCTGTCGGGACTGGGCACCGATGAATTCTAGACCGGCAAGATCGAGCGACTCAGCAGATGTGGTCTGAGCCTGTCGAAGACCGCCCTTCGACCAGCTCAGGGCGCAGACGGTTCAAGAATTGTGCGGGCCACGAACGGTGTACGGAAGACACCACGAGGGTCGGTCACTCGTGATCGGTAGTGGTCTGGTCGGTGGCCAGAATGTCAGCGAGGTCGTAGGTCACCGGCTCCTCTAACTGCGCATACGTGCAGGAGCGTGGATCTCGATCGGGTCGCCAGCGGTTGAACTGTGCGGTGTGGCGGAACCGGTCACCTTCCATGTGCTCGTAGCGGACCTCGACCACCCGCTTCGGTCGCAGGGGGATGAACGACAGGTCCTTTTGGGCGTTCCAGCGGCTGAACTCCGAGCTCCGCGGGGTGCGGGTGCCTTCCTCTTGCTTGGCCCATGCCCAGGGATGATCATCGAACGTCGTGACCAACGGCTGCAGCTCGGTGAACAGCTCCTTCCGCCGGGCAGCCGGGAAGGCGCCGATCACCCCGACGCTGGCAAGTTCGCCGGTCTTCCTGTAGAGGCCCAGCAGCAGCGACCCAATGCTGTCCGGGCCGCTCTTGTGCACCCGGTAGCCGGCGACGACGCAGTCCGCGGTGCGCTCGTGCTTGATCTTGAACATGGTGCGCTTGTCCGGCTGGTAGGTGCCGGCGAGCGGTTTTGCCACCACTCCGTCCAGCCCGGCGCCTTCGAACTGGGAAAACCACTGCACGGCAAGATCGTGATCGCGGGTGGCCGGGGTGAGATGGATCGGCGGCGCGACATCCGCCAAGGCCTGTTCAAGGACAGCGCGGCGCTCCTCGAACGGCCGCTGGGTGTAATCGGTGTCGTCCAGCGCCAGCAGATCAAACGCAATGAAGCGTGCCGGCGTTTCCTGTGACAGCAGCCTGACCCGACTAGCAGCCGGGTGGATGCGCTGCTGCAGCACCTCGAACTCCAGTCGGTCGCCGACTACGACGATGATCTCGCCATCGAGAACGCACTTCTCGGGGAGATTGGTCTTGACCGCCTCCACGATCTCTGGGAAGTAGCGAGTCATCGGGCGCTCATTACGTGAGCCGATCTCGACCTCGTCTCCATCCCGGAACACGATGGAGCGGAACCCGTCCCATTTGGGTTCGAATGACAAGGCACCACTCGGGATCTGCGGCACCGATTTCGCGAGCATCGGAGCGACCGGAGGCATCACGGGAAGCTGCATGGTGGCCATTCTGGCCTACCGCTGCTGTTGATCAGCTCGACTGTCAGTCCCGGATGGGAGTCTGTTAGTTATGACAGATTCAATCTTTGCAGTGTCCGATGCGATCCTCGATGATCTTCGAACGCGGTTGCAGAACACCCGATGGCCTTCGGTTGTCGAGGGCCAGGGGTGGTCGAGAGGAACGGATCTGGATTACCTCCGCGAGCTTCTCGACTACTGGCACACCGACTTCGACTGGCGTGCGCAGGAGGCTGCCCTCGGCCGTTTCAGCCACGAACGTGTGCCGGTGTCTGGCCTCTCGTTTCACCAGATTCACCAACGCTCTGCAAATCCGGATGCGCTTCCACTTGTGTTGCTGCATGGTTGGCCCGATTCGTTCCTGCGCTACACCAAGGTGCTGCCGCTGCTGAGCGATTTCCATCGGGTTGTGCCCTCACTTCCCGGCTATGGCTTCTCGGAGCGACCGACGACCCCGGGTTGGAGCTCCCTCAAGGTGGCAGACGCCATCGCCGAATTGATGACCGCCAACGGCTATGAACGCTTCGTGGTCTCAGGTGGCGACGTGGGTGCCTCGGTGGCAGAACAGCTGGCACGGCGTCATGCCGATCGGGTTATCGCGCTGCATCTCACCGACGTCCCGTACACACATCTGTTCTCGGTGGATCCGGCCGAGCTGACTGAGCCGGAACGGGCCTATCTTGCGGCTGGACAGGCGTGGCAGATGAGCGAAGGTGCTTACGCGCTGCTCCAGTCCACCAAGCCGGCGACGGCAGCCGTCGGGCTAGCGGATTCGCCAGCCGGACTGGCCGCGTGGATCGTTGAGAAGCTCCGTTCCTGGAGCGACTGTGACGGGCAGTTGGACCGACGCTTCAGCAGGGATGAGGTGCTCACCTGGCTCACCTTGTATTGGGTCACGAACACCATTGGCTCCTCGTTCTTGCCCTACGTCGAGTACGATCCCGGCGAAAATAGCCAAGTGACCGTGCCAACTGGAGTCACGATCTTTCCGAAGGACTTGGTGCCCGCGCCACGACAATTCGCCGAACGCTTCTTCCCGATCGTTCGCTGGACTGAGCTGCCAACCGGCGGGCACTTCACGGCGTGGGAGGAACCGCAAGCCTTCGCCAGCGAGCTGATCGCGCTCGCGCGAGAATGCAGCAGGTGCTAACCACAATTGCGATCGAGAACTATCGCTCCCTTAGGGACCTGCGTCTTCCGCTCGGTCAACTCAATGTCGTCACAGGCGCGAACGGCACAGGCAAGTCCAGCCTCTATCGCGCGCTCCGGCTGCTGGCCGACTGCGCCTCGGGCCGCATCATCTCCTCCCTCGCTCGTGAGGGTGGACTCGATTCCGTGCTGTGGGCCGGGCCCGAGCGTGTTGCCGCGACGGTTCGCTCGGGCCGATATCCGGTGCAGGGCACCGCACGGTCCGGGCCGATCAGCTTGCAGCTGGGCTTCGCATCAGACGACTTCTCCTATCTGATCGATCTCGGCCTGCCGACGCGATACGAGTCGTCGGCGTTCAATCTCGATCCGGAGATCAAACGTGAAGTGGTGTGGAGCGGGCCAGTCATGCGGCCGGCCACGGTGCTTGTCAAGCGAAAACGTGCCCTCGTGGAGCTCCGCGGCACGTCCTCACGCCGGAATTCCTGGGAGAACTTCGAGGGTGCGCTCAGACCGTACGAGAGTGTCCTGACCGAAGTGTTGGACCCAGTACGCGCACCGGAGCTCGTGACTGTGCGCGAACAGATCCGCAGCTGGCGGTTCTACGACCAATTCCGCACCGATGTCGACTCACCCGTCCGGCAAAGTCAGATCGGCACCCGCACTCCAGTACTGGACGGGGACGGCCGGGACCTCGCCGCGGCGTTGCAGACGATCATCGAGATCGGCGAAGCAGACGCGTTGATCGCCACGATCGACGATGCATTTCCGGGCTCTCGGCTCCAGGTCGTGGAAACCCGCGGCCGCTTCGATCTGGAGCTGTACGCCCACGGTCTGCTACGTCCGCTGAGTGCAGCCGAGCTTTCCGACGGCACGCTTCGCTATCTGCTGCTGGTTGCGGCATTGCTGAGCCCGCGACCGCCATCGTTGATGGTGCTGAACGAGCCGGAAACCAGCTTGCACGTTGATCTTCTTCCCGCGCTCGCGAGGCTCATCGCCGCGGCACGTGAGCGCACCCAGATCGTCGTCGTCACCCATGCGCGGGAGCTGGTCAGCGCACTGACCGAGGCCGGCGCTGAGCCGCTGCGCCTGGTAAAAGACTTCGGCGCGACAACGATCGAGGGTGTCGGGACCTTCGAGCAGGCCCCGTGGAATTGGGGTTCACGCTGAATTGATTGCTTCGCTCAGCATCGAGGATTCGGCGTATCTCGATGGCTTACCCTGTCGTTTCGGACCGACCCGGTTTTACGCTCGGATCTACCTCCACCGACTGCCGCGCGAGGATCGCGACGCGGCCTTGGCGCTGCTCGATGAAATCGCCGCGGCCCGGCGCGCCTGAGGTGTTCGGCGACTAAGGCGAGCCTTATTTGAAGCCACTTGTCGAATTAAGGCACACTGGTGTTGTGAAAAACCACCAGCTGGCCGCCTCAGGTGCCGCTGGGGTTCCTCAGAGCGTGGAGACCGACGCATCGACGCGGCAGCGGGTGGCCAGTTCCATTCTGGAACATGGGCCGTCGACTGCCGCGGAGTTGGCTGAGCGGCTGGGGCTGACCCCAGCGGCAATTCGTCGGCATTTGGACGTGTTGCTTGCGGCGGGCCATCTCGAAGCCCGCGAGCGGCGCATCTATGGCAATCGTGGCCGGGGGCGCCCTGCCAAGGTCTTTGTACTGACCGATGCCGGACGCTCGGTGTTCTACACCGCGTACGACGACCTGGCCATCGAGGCTCTCGAGTTCCTCGCGGCCTCGGCCGGCCCCGAGGCTGTGACGCTCTTCGCAGAGTCGAGAATGGCCGACAGCGAGCAGCGCTACCAGGAGCGGATCGCACGCGCGGCACCGGACACCACACCGGCTCAGGCTCTCGCAGGCGCATTGTCCGAGGACGGCTATGTAGCGTCGACGCTGCCGTCGGCCATCGGTGAGCAGCTCTGCCAGCATCACTGCCCGGTTGCACACGTGGCCGCCCGCTTTCCCCAGATCTGCGAGGTGGAGACGGCTGCGTTCTCCCGTCTCCTGGGTGTCCATGTGCAGCGCCTCGCCACCATCGCGCATGGCGACGGTATCTGCACGACTCATGTTCCGAATGTCCGCAGGACAACAACTGATATGACCACATCCGAAAGGCCATGATCATGACCCAAACTCAGGATCCCACTGTCACCCGACCGGTTGGTACCGGCCAGACTCAAGATCAACATCTGGCTGCTCTCGGTCACTATGAGTGGGGCTGGGCGGATAGTGATGTTGCCGGAGCGTCGGCGCAGCGTGGCCTGACCCCTGAGATCGTCGCCAATATCTCCCGGCTCAAGAACGAGCCGAAGTGGATGCTCGACCTGCGGCTCAAGGGCCACCGGCTCTTTGGCCGCAAGCCGTTGCCCACCTGGGGTGCCGAGCTCGGCGACATCGACTTCGACAACATCAAGTACTTCGTGCGCTCCACCGAGAAGCAGGCGACGTCCTGGGATGATCTGCCGGCCGACATCAAGAACACCTACGACAAGCTGGGTATCCCGGAAGCGGAGAAAGCCCGGCTGGTGTCTGGTGTGGCGGCTCAGTACGAGAGCGAAGTGGTTTACCACAAGATCAACGAGGAGCTCGAACGGCAGGGCGTGATCTTCCTGGACACAGACACCGCGCTCAAGGAGCACGAGGAACTGTTCAAGGAGTACTTCGGCACCGTCATCCCGGTGGGGGATAACAAGTTTGCCTCCCTGAACACTGCCGTCTGGTCCGGAGGCTCGTTCATCTATGTGCCGAAGGGTGTCCACGTCGAGATTCCGCTGCAGGCCTACTTCCGGATCAACACCGAGAACATGGGCCAATTCGAGCGGACCTTGATCATCGTCGACGAGGGCGCGTACGTGCACTACGTCGAAGGCTGTACGGCGCCGATCTACTCATCCGACTCATTGCACTCCGCGGTCGTGGAGATCATCGTCAAGAAGAATGCGCGCTGCCGCTACACCACGATCCAGAACTGGTCGAACAACGTCTACAACCTGGTGACCAAGCGCGCCACCTGCGAAGAGGGCGCGACCATGGAGTGGATCGACGGCAACATCGGCTCCAAGGTCACGATGAAATACCCGGCGGTCTATCTGATGGGCGAGCATTCTCGCGGCGAGACCCTGTCGATCGCCTTTGCTGGCGAGGGCCAGCACCAAGACGCCGGATCCAAGATGGTGCACTGTGCGCCGCACACCTCGAGTTCGATCATCTCCAAGTCGGTGGCTCGCGGTGGTGGGCGTACGTCGTACCGAGGCTTGGTCCAGGTCCAAGAGGGCGCGCACCACTCAGCGAGCACTGTGAAGTGTGACGCACTGCTGGTGGACACCATCAGCCGTTCCGACACCTACCCCTACGTCGACGTGCGCGAGGACGACGTGTCGATGGGTCACGAGGCGACGGTCTCCAAGGTCAGCGAAGATCAACTGTTCTACCTGCGTAGCCGCGGCCTCGGCGAGGACGAGGCGATGGCGATGATCGTCCGCGGCTTCATCGAGCCGATCGCGCGGGAGCTTCCGATGGAGTACGCGCTGGAGCTCAACCGGCTGATCGAGCTCCAGATGGAGGGTGCAGTCGGCTGATTGAGGCAATCGCTGAACACCCTCACGACACGGAACCAGAAAGAGATCTCTCGACGTGACTTTGCTTGATCAGGCTGCCGCACGGGTAGCCGATGCGGTGGAGAGCCGCCAGAAGGTGGCCAGCCGGCTGCACCCTCCCGGCTCTTTCGACCTCGCTGATCATTCGGTCCCGACCGGCCGCGAGGAAGCATGGCGGTTCACGCCGATCAAGCGGCTGAGGGGCCTACATGACGGCACATTCGTGCCCGGCGGGGGCGCGCGGGTGGAGATTCAGGCGCCGTCCGAGGTGACGGTAGACCTGGTGGGGCGCGATGATCCGCGCTTGGGCACGATCTACATCCCCAACGACCGTGTTGCAGCCCAGGCCTGGAACTCCTTCGAGCAGGCCCGGATCGTTTCGGTGCCACCTGGCGCAGAGTTGGATCAGCTGGTGATCTTGAACGTCTTCGGTACGGGCAGCGAGGCCGCTGCCTTCGACCATCTCGTCCTGGAGATCGGCGCCAATGCTCGGGCCACTGTGGTGCTGGAGCATCGCGGCTCGACAGTCCGCGCCGGCAACGCCGAGATCATCGTCGGGGACGGCGCCGCGCTGACGTTGGTTTCGGTGCAGGACTGGGACGACGACGCCGTCCACCTCGCCCACCTGCACGCGCGCGTCGGCCGCGATGCGAGCTATCGCCAGGCGCTGGTGAGCATTGGCGGCGACGTGGTCCGTATTTCCTCCTCGGTTGACTTCGCAGCTGCAGGCGGTGAGGCGGAGCTGTTAGGTCTGTATTTTGCCGACGCCGGCCAGCACCTCGAACATCGGCTGTTCGTCGATCACAATGCCCCGCGCACCCGGAGCAACGTGGACTATCGGGGTGCGTTGCAGGGACAAGGAGCACACACCGTCTGGATCGGCGATGTGTTGATCCGCAAGGTGGCCGAGGGCATCAACACCTACGAGTCGAACAAGAACCTGGTGCTCACCGACGGTTGCCGCGCCGACTCGGTCCCCAACCTGGAGATCGAGACCGGGGAGATCGAAGGCGCCGGCCACGCGTCGACGACCGGTCGATTCGACGATGAGCAGCTGTTCTACCTCCGCAGTCGTGGCATCGACGAGGCCGAGGCTCGCCGTCTTGTCGTTCACGGTTTCTTCGCCGACATCATCCGGAAGGTTGGCGTACCGGAGATCGAAAAGCGGCTCCTCGAGGCGGTCGAGGCAGAGCTGGCGATCAACATCGGATTGCCATCATGAGCACTCTGGTTCGGGCCTGCTCGGTCAACGATGTCGCTGCTGAGTCGGCGATCCCTGTCGAGGTGCCCCTTGACGGGAATGGCAGCACCGTGGAGCTGGCCATCGTGCACAGCAATGGCGCTTTCTACGCCATCTATGACGAGTGCTCACACGCCCAGATCCCACTCTCGGAAGGCGACGTTGGCGACGGAGAGATCGAGTGCTACCTGCACGGTTCGCGCTTCGACTTGCGCACCGGGGAGCCAATCGGGCTACCGGCCACGGAGCCGGTGCCGATCTATCGCTGTCTCGTCGAAGGCGAGGACGTCTTGGTCGATGTCTCCGCACCCCTGGATCGCACCGACGCGGATCCCACTTCGTCACCTACCTACGCACAGGAGTTCTGATTTTTCATGTCCACTCTGGCTATCCGCGATCTTCGCGTTTCGGTCGACACCGAGGCTGGTCCGAAGGAGATCCTCAAGGGGGTCGATCTCACGGTCCGAAGCGGCGAGACGCACGCGATCATGGGACCTAACGGCTCGGGTAAGTCGACGTTGGCATACTCGATCGCCGGGCACCCGAAGTACCGCATCACCTCCGGCAGCGTGACCCTCGATGGCCAAGACCTGCTCTCCCTGACGATCGACGAGAGAGCCCGCGCCGGTCTCTTCTTGGCCATGCAGTATCCGATCGAAGTGCCGGGTGTGTCAGTGTCGAACTTCCTGCGTTCGGCGAAAACGGCGCTCGATGGTGAGGCCCCCAAGCTGCGAACCTGGGTCAAGGAAGTCAATGCCGCCATGGAACGGGTCCAGATGGATACCGACTTCGCCAACCGGAGCCTCAACGAGGGCTTCTCCGGCGGGGAGAAGAAGCGGCACGAAATCGTCCAGCTCGAGCTGCTGAACCCTCGTTTCGCGATCCTGGACGAGACGGACTCCGGGCTCGACATCGACGCGTTGCGGGTGGTCGCCGACGGAGTCAACCGCTTCTCGGCGCAAGGTGATCGCGGCGTGTTGTTGATCACTCACTACACCCGGATCCTGCGTTACATCACACCCGATTACGTGCACGTCTTCGTTGCCGGCCGGGTTGCGGAGCAGGGCGGGCAAGAGCTGGCAGAGCGGTTGGAAGCAGAGGGCTACGACCGCTACGTACGAGCGGCTGCGCTTGAAAATCATGTAACAGCTGGAGCGGAGTAGCAGATCATGTCCGTCGACGGCGGCCCGGAGTACCCGGCCACCACGGATCTCGCGGATGTCCCGACAGGTGGCGTCGCGCTCGTGGACGAGCCGATCGCCTTTGACGTCGAGGCAATCCGCGGCGACTTTCCAATCTTGGAGCGGACGGTCGATGGTGCGCCGCTGGTCTATCTCGACAGTGCCAACAGCTCCCAAAAGCCGCGGGTGGTCGTGGAGGCTATCGAAGATCACTACCTCAACCACAACGCGAACGTTGCTCGCGCCATGCATGTGCTGGGGGCCGAGGCGACAGAGGCATTCGAGGATTCGCGCGCGCAATTAGCGAGGTTCATCGGTGCCAACCGCTCGGAAGAAGTGGTGTTCACCAAGAACGCCTCTGAGGCACTGAACCTGTGCGCGCACACGCTCGGTGCCTCCATTCGACCGGGCGATGAGATCGTCATCTCGGTCATGGAGCACCACTCGAACATCGTGCCCTGGCAGCTCCTCGCACAGCGCAGCGGCGCGGTGCTGCGCTGGTTCGACGTGACCAGTGAGGGACGGCTGGATCTGGACAAGGCGGCCGCGGAGGGTCTGATCAACGAACGCACCAAGATCATTTCGGTGGCGTACGTGTCCAATGTGCTCGGCACGGTGAACCCGATCAGCCAGATCGCCGCGCTGGGTCATGCGGTGGGGGCGACCGTGGTGGTCGATGCCTCGCAAGCCGTTCCGCAGCTGGCGGTCGACTTCGCTGCGCTGGGGGCGGACCTGGTCGCGTTCACGGGGCACAAGATGGTGGGACCCACGGGTATCGGCGTGCTCTGGGGACGGTACGAGCTCTTGGCCGCGCTGCCGCCGTTCTTGGGTGGTGGCGAGATGATCGAGATTGTGACCATGGAAGGCTCGACGTACGCGCCACCTCCGCATCGTTTCGAGGCGGGTACGCCGCCAATTGCGCAAGCGGTCGGTCTCGCCGCCGCTGCGCAGTACTTGAGCGCCATCGGGATGGATCAGATCAGCGATCACGAACGCGACATCACCGCGTACGCGTTGCAAGGGCTGCGAGCGCTGCCCGGCCTCACGATTCTCGGTCCGGACGAAGCCGTCGATCGGGGCGGGGCCGTCTCGTTCACGCTCGCCGCCCCCGACGGGCAGCCGATCCACCCCCATGATGTGAGCCATCTGCTCGACTCGCGGGGGATCGCCGTCCGTGCCGGACATCACTGCGCGCGGCCCTTGCATGAGCGCTTCGGCGTTCAGTCCTCGACGCGTGCCTCGTTCTACCTGTACACGACCTATGCCGAGATCGATGCCTTGATCGACGGCCTGGACTACACGACTTCGTTCTTTGGGGGCCTGCGATGAAGGTCGAAGATCTCTACCAGGAGATCATTCTTGATCATTACCGGACGAAGCATCACAGCGGGCTCCGGGAGCCCTATGACGCCGAAGTGCGCCACGTCAATCCGACCTGTGGGGACGAAGTGCGGCTCCGCGTGCATTTGGACGGGGACACCGTGACGGATGTGTCCTATGAGGCGATGGGCTGCTCGATCTCCCAGGCCTCCACGTCGGTGATGACCGACCTGGTGATCGGTAACGACATCGCGTACGACCTGGACTTGTACGAGGAATTCTTGACCATGATGCAGAGCAAGGGCCAGATCGAGCCCGATGAGGAACGCCTCGAGGACGGCATCGCTTTTGCGGGCGTCGCCAAGTTCCCGGCGCGGGTGAAGTGCGCCCTGATCGGCTGGTCGGCCTTCCGGGACGCAGTGCTGCGCGCCCAGAGTGAGCCCAAAAGTGAGCGTAGTTAAGGAGATGGAGCAATGACCGACACTCGCAGCTATGAGGATGTCTCGACCAAGCCTTCGGACGCGCATGGCCGGCCTTCAGATCTGGTCAAGGACGAGTTGCCGGACGCCGTTGGCGGCGAGCACTCCGAGCCGCTGGATGATCAGCGGCTGTTGGAGGACATCGAGGAGGCGCTAAAGGACGTCGTCGATCCCGAGCTTGGTATCAACGTGGTCGATCTTGGTCTGATCTACGGTCTACACCTCGAAGACGACGACTCCTTGACCATCGACATGACGCTGACCTCGGCTGCCTGTCCGCTGACGGATGTGATCGAGGACCAAACTCAGACGGCGCTGGACGGGCTGGTCGACCGGTGGGTGATCAACTGGGTCTGGATGCCCCCGTGGGGCATGGAGATGATCACCGACGACGGTCGCGACCAACTGCGCGCTTTGGGCTTCAACGTTTGAGCGCTCTCGGTTTGCTGGGGTCCGGTCCGGGGAGGCCCGAGCAGCACGCGCCGAAGGTTTACGGCGTCTTGGGCGGCACGCTTGGGTCCTTTAGGTCGGGAGTTTCAGGCATCTTAGCTTTCGGCGCGTGCTGCCCCGGCCTCCCCGAACCTTTCACGGAGGGTGGCGCTCAGGTGTGTAGCTGAGCGTGGTTGGTCGCGGCTGGGGCGGTGATCATCTACTGCTGGTCGCGGCCGGGGTTGGCTGCTTGTGGTGCATCGGGCGACGATTGGCGGGTGGGAGCGATGACTCGGAAGGGCCGCCGGCGAGCCATCCTCGTCGCGGCTGGCCTGGTTGCCGGCGGGACGGTTGTTGCGCTGCGCGACACCTCGCCGGTCGGGCACTTCACCTCGGCAGCTGGGCAAGATCGATTTCTGGCGGCCTACGACAAGGCGATGCGCCTATTGCCTCGGCCGGACCAGACCTTGGACGTTCGCACCCAGTTCGGCGTTGTCCGGGTCTATCGCTTCACCAGCAGCGCCAGCACCGGCCGGATACCGATCGTGCTGCTGCCGGGCCGCGCCTCCGCGTCACCAATCTGGGCTGACAATCTCCCGACGCTGCTTCGGCAGGCACCCATTTACACGGTGGATCTGCTCGGAGAGCCGGGGATGAGCATCCAGAGCCGACCGATCACCTGCGCTGCCGATCAAGCCCAGTGGCTTCATCAGGTCCTCACGCAGCTGCCCGAACCGCAACTCGACCTGTTGGGAGTCTCCATCGGCGGCTGGACTGCCACAAACCTTGCCGTTCGCGACCCAGGCAAAATACGTTCGGTCATTCTTCTTGACCCGGTGTTCGTGTTCGGACCGATATCGGCCGCGGCGATCATTCATTCCATACCGGCCAGCGTCGGTTGGTTCCCGAAGAGCTGGCGGGACAACTTCAACAGCTGGACCGCCAACGGTGCACCTGTTCAGGACGTGCCTGCCGCGGAGATGATTGAGGCCGGCATGCAGAGTTACGCTCTCAAACTCCCCAGCCCGCAACAGATCACCGAGCAACAGCTCGGCAACCTCGCGCGGCCGGTGCTCGCCATCCTCGCTGGAAGGTCGCGGATGCACGACTCCCGAGCCGCAGCCGCAGTAGGCGAACGCACACTTCGTGCCGGGCAGGTATCTGTGTACCCGGACGCGTCTCACGCAATCAATGGCGAATACCCGGAGCAGATCGCCGAGGACATCGAACAATTCCGGCTGCGGCTCACCTCGCGCTCAGACGCGTAGCCAAGCGCGGTTGGTCGAGACTGCTGGTGATCATCTTCAGCTCGTCGCGGCTGGGAGGGTCTCGTCGAGCCAGTCAAACATGCGTTGCTCCAGAAGGGATCTGGCCATCGGCTCGCAGTGCCGATCGGCGCCCTCAGAGGCAGTGAAGGGGACCAGTCGCTTAGTGCCGGGGAGTTTCTCGAACAATTGCTGTGATTGACCAGGCCAAAACTGCTCGCCTTCGGGATCTGTGATCAGCAATGGAGTCGTGATCTGATCGACTACGTCGGTGAGGTTGTATCTGCGAGCTGC
>DASVEX010000230.1:0-2762 GCA_036380335.1 Propionibacteriaceae bacterium
GTCCCTGGGATTGCTGACCGGGGCTGCACCGATGATCTTGGCCACCTCTGCGACGGCGTCATGGTCCAGCCCCAGCTCGGCCAACGATGTCGGTGCATGTAGCTGAGTGGCCAGTTCGAACAATGCCGGACCAACCTCCTCAGGCCCGCCCAAACCCAACGCACGGACAGCCCGCGCGTACGGGACATGGACGGCCGGTGCATTGAATGCCGCCACGTGGGGCAGCAGCGCACTGTGTACGGCGGCGTGCGGGAGCTGATATTTGCCGGCGAGTACATGCGCGAGCTTGTGCTGCAGGCCCATCGTTGTGCTGCCCAATGCCCACCCTGCAAGCCAGGCACCGCGTAGCGCTGCGGTCCGGGCCTCAAGATCATCCGGACGGGAGACAGCGTCGGGTAGGCCATCCGCCAGTGCCCGGATGGCTTCCTCCGCTACCTCCAACGACAGTGGGCTGGCGTCAGGTGCGTACAGCGATTCCAGTGCGTGCGCCATGGCATTCATGCCACTCGCGGCGGTGAGATCGGCCGGCATCGAGATTGTCAGGACAGGGTCGTAGACAACGAGTCGTGGCAGCACTCGCGGATCTCGGCCGGTGGTCTTTTCGCCATGATCGGTTTGTCCCCAGATCGGGGTCATCTCGCTGCCGGCGTACGTGGTGGGCACGGCAAGAATGGGCAGTCCGGTGTCGCGAGCAACGGCTTTCGCGAGTCCGGTCGCCGAGCCGCCACCGATCGAGACGAGTAAGCCGACCTCGGCATCGCGTGCCGCGTCGATGGCCCGTGCTGCGACGTCGACCGGCACGTGCTGGACCACATCCGGGATGCGCGCAACAAGATCATCACCGAGGTCCGCACACACCGCCGCCGTTGCATCAGCTTCGTGACGGCCAGAAATGATCATGACCCGGCTGCCGAGAGTACGCGCCTGCCGCGCGACGTGTGCAACGCTGCCACGCCCGAAGATCACACCTACAGCACGGTCGGCCAAGATCGAGGCCGAATAGGTGAACGGCTGACCGTCCGCTCCCGGCAACCTCATAGCGCTCCCTGCTCTCTACGGCCCGGAGCATCCATCAAGCCATAATTGCTCGTATGGAAGGGCCCGGCCACACCGGCAGGGCGTCCGAATACGGTGACGCCCACATTCCGCTGCTGGTCATAGGCGCCGGACCCTACGGGCTGTCCACGGCAGCGTATGCCAAGACCCATGGAATCGAACCGCTCCTCGTTGGCGAGCCGATGGGCTTCTGGAGAGGCAACATGCCTGAGCGGATGCTGTTGCGCTCCGGCACCGACTGGCACCTGGATGCTGACGGCATCAACACGTTTGAAGCATTCCTGCTGGAGCGCGGCGTTGATCCCACTCGCGTTTCTCCAGTTCCCTTGCGGACCTTTCTGGACTACACCGACTGGTTCTGCGAGCGGAAGCAGATCCAACCGCGCCCGTCGCTTGTCTCTCGCCTCGACGTAGCAGACGGACAGTTCATTGCCAGCCTCTACGACGGGCAGCGGCTGATCGCGGATGCGGTGGTGGCCGCCCCAGGCATCGCCCGGTTTGCGGTCATTCCGGAATGGGTGCCTGCCTCGCTTCCGAACTACCGCTGGACGCACACCAGCGAGCTTGTACGGTTCGACCAGCTTTACGACGCTCGGATACTCATCGTGGGAGGCCGTCAGAGCGCGTTCGAGTGGGCGGCTCTGCTGGCTGAAGCCGGCGCCGCGTCCATCTATGTCGTGCACCGGCACGATCCGCCGAGCTTCGAGGCGTCGGACTGGGGATTCGTCAACGAGCTTATCGACAACACGATCCGCATCCCCGGATGGTTTCGCCGACTTCCAGCAGTGGAACGCGAGGGAATCTCGCAACGATTCTGGGCGGAAGGCCGGTTAAAGCTTGAGCCTTGGCTACCTCCGCGCTTGCCCGAACACATCGTGCAGCACCGCCCGCGCACCGCAGTTGCCATTTGCCGCGAACTAACCTCCGGCGAGATCGATATCACGCTCTCCGGTGGCGAGCAGCTCGTGGTGGATCATGTACTGCTCGCCACCGGCTACAAGCCCAATCTGGCGAACATCGAGTATCTGCAGCCAGTCCTTGACCGAATCGAGACCGTGGATGGCTTTCCCGGACTCGACGAGCGGTTCCAAACCAGCGTGCCCGGACTCTTCATGCCGGGCTTTGTCGCGACCCGCGATTTCGGCCCCTTTTTTGGATTCGTCCGCGGGTGCCCGGCGGCCGCCACCTTGATCGTCGCCGCACTCCTCGACGCGGATTGACCGGTCCCGATCACGCCATTGCTCGTGTCTGTGCGTTTCTCCGCACAAGGCCACGAAGGCATGGCATCTCAGCTGGGTTGAACGATATTCGTGGACTGGTGCGGAGAAACGGACCGGGTGCGTACTAGACGCTATTCGCTGCCAAATAGCGACAATCCGAACCCCCACCCGATGATGAAATAGATGACGAAACCGACCGCTCCGATGATCGTCGCGATCATCGAGAACATCTTGGCCTTGTTGGAGTGCTCCTGAGCCATCGCGGCGTTGCCCATCTGCCACGCCGGGTCGACCTTGGTGGCGTTGATGATGGCCGCGATCCCCAATGGCCAGAACAGGATGATCGAGACGATCGACCAGGCCAGGTAGTTGTTGGGCTTCACGCCGCCGGGCGCGGCGGGGTAACCCATCTGGGGTGCGCCGTAGGGCTGCTGGCCGTAGGGCTGCTGCGGGCCCTGGCCGTATGGGGTGGTCACACTAGCTCCT
>DASVEX010000231.1:0-2438 GCA_036380335.1 Propionibacteriaceae bacterium
GCACCCCAAGGATTTCCCGAGCGCGATCCATCTCCTGTCGCCGAATGTCGGCGATGTTGGCCAAGATGTCGGGTCGGTCCATGGCTGGGTTGAGGATCGAACCGCGCTCGCCGCCGGTGCAGGTGGCGACGATGACGTCGACGCCTTCTGCTACGTACTTGGCCGTCGTCGCGGCGCCCCGACTCGACTCGTCGTCGGGATGCGCATGCACTTCCAGCAGCCTCAAGCGCTCGCCCTTGGCGTCGACACGAAGCGCGGGACGAAGCATGATCGTCATGCTGCCACCTCGTGCCTCGATTGCGTCGCCCGCCGCCCGGTTGCCGAGATGTTTACAAGATCTGCTTGAGATGCTGCGAGCGTCAGAAAGCGCAATGCGCGAGCGGCAAGGCCAAACTAGATTACTGGCGTGACAGATGCCGCCGAGCGGTTGCGCCGCCGCTACCCGAAGCCGCGGGTGCCGCGTCCGCTGATGGTGGGGTTGATCAGCCTCGGCGTCGTCATCGGGTTGACCTGGCTGGTCTGGACGGCGTTGCTGCACTCGCGGCCGATCGCGGCAGGTCATATCCAGTCGTTTGAGATCACATCTGACAGCTCGGTTTCGGTCACAATCGCTGTTGAGCGTCGCGATCCGTCCGTACCGGTGACCTGCCGGGTGTTGGCGCAAGCGTTAGATTTCCAGCCAGTCGGCGAGCAGCAGGTGCCGGTGCCGGCCGCTTCCGACCGTGTCGTGGAGGTGACTGCCGCGTTCACCACCCTGCGACGAGCGACTGCGGTCGTCGTCAAAGGGTGCACTGTCGCATGAGCTTCGAATTGGTCCGCGCTTGATAGCCTTGTGGGATGTCTGAAAACTCCGCCCAGATAATCTGGCTGACCCAGGAGGCGTACGACAAGCTCAAGCTCGAGCTCGATCACCTCTCTGGGCCAGGGCGTGCCGCGGTGTCTGCGAAGATCGCGGCGGCGCGTGATGAAGGTGACCTCAGCGAGAACGGGGGCTACCATGCCGCGCGTGAGGAGCAGGCTCATCAGGAGGCCCGGATTCGTCAGCTCACCGACATGTTGAACCGGGCCGAGGTGGGTGAAGCTCCGGCGAACGCCGACGAGGTTGCCCCCGGAACCCGGGTGACGATCGCTTTTGACGGAGATGAATCGGATACGGATACGTTCTTGCTCGGGTCGCGAGAGTTGCTCGGGCTGGACAACAGCGTCGACGTCACCAATGTCTACAGCCCGCAGTCGCCCTTGGGCTCAGCAATTCTTGGCAAGAAGACGGGCGACGCGGTGTCCTACGTTGCCCCGAACGGCAACTCGATCAACGTCACGGTCATGAAGGTCGAGGCCTTCCGGACCTGATCACATCCCGATCCACAACCGTCCGGTTCAAAGCCGGCTGATCAACTCCTTCGCCTCTGCCGGACTCAGCGCCCCTGAAGCGACCTCGGAAAGAATCTGCTCGCGGCTCAAGGCCGACTCCGGCTCGGCCGCCTCGCCGAGGCCCAGCTTCTCCAGTAAGTCAGCAAAACGCAGCCGAGCGGTCGGATACGAGACGCCAAGATGCTTCTCGACCTCGCGGAGATTGCCTCGCGAGGCGAGGAAGACCCGGAGCATCTCTGTTTCCTTGTCGTTGAGCGCGCAGAACTCACATGGGCGAAACACTCCAGCAAGTTCGGTTCCGCAGGACGCACACCCCAGCCGAATGATGGCGAGCTGAGCACCGCACACCGGGCAGTCGCTCGGTGCGCGGTGCTCAATTTGATCCTGCGGCCGGTGAGACCGCTCCGTCATACGACACCGGCCTCGCTGGTCAAGTCGGAGCCAACCCGAATCTGCGCATGAGCCATCACGACCTCGATTTCAAGCTTTGCGCTGCCGTTGCCCATGACAACCTCGTCGCCGGCGCCGTTGTGGCCGCCCACCCAGCTGATCTTGCCAAGCTGAGATTCACCCGTCACCGTCACGTTGGAATCATCGGTCAATGAGATGGACAAACTTCCGGACTCGGCTCGGATCCGGTTGCGACCAGTGACGATCGTGCCCTTGATCGTTGCCTGCCCGGCTTGCACGAGAACGTCGTTGATCTCGGTGACGTCGAGCAGCTTGGCCGCTCCCGCCGTTACTCGGACCTTGCCGAGATGCGGCACCCGTTCGGTGTTCAAACTGCCTGCGGTGACCTCGACGTCGACGATCACGTTGGGGTTGACGCGGAGGAACAGCTCCTTACCCAGGCCCAGTGATCGGAAGTCATCGAGGCTGCGCGTAGCACCCCGCAAGATGCTGAACCCATCGATTGAGGCACCTAGCTCACCATCACTGGAAACCTCGAGTACGGATCCGTTCCGGCGCAGCACATGCGGCCCGTCGGCGGAGAGCGTCGCTACCGAGGTCTCGCCGATGATGCGCACTCTGCGACCGATCGCCCGGACGGAGATGCGTTCCACGCC
>DASVEX010000232.1:0-3136 GCA_036380335.1 Propionibacteriaceae bacterium
GAGCGTCGAGACGCCGAGGATCTGAGTCTCACCGCGCTGGAAGAGCGCTGAGCCATGGACCCGCGGTACCACGCCGACCTCGCAGGAAAGCGTGCGGATGTCGGTGACTCCGCGGCCGTCAATGCGGATCTTGTCGGTCAGAATCCGCTGCCGAACCAGCTTCTTGGTCAGCCCACGATACGCGCCGGTGATCTCTTTTTCGCGTCCCTCGAATCGCGAAGCTAGGCGCTCCACGACCGTGTTCTTGAGCGTTTCGGTGGCGTGCTCGCGGGCTTGCTTGTCAGCAATCGACATGACGTCGCTGAGTTCCCCGGTCGCCGATTCCGCAACAGCTTCGTATACGTCGTCGGCGTAGTCGAGAAAGATCGGGAAGTCGGCAACGGGCTTGGGGAACTTGGCCGCGAGCTCAGTCTGGGCCGCACACAATGCGCGGATGAACGGCTTTGCGGCCTCCAGACCGGCTGCCACAACCTCTTCGGTGGGCGCGGTCTTGCCGCTCCTCACCAGATCCCAGGTACGCGTCGTCGACTCTGCCTCGACCATGGCAATGGCCACATCGCCGGATGCTGTAACACGGCCGGCCACCACCATCTCGAACGCCGCATTCTCAAGCTGGTCGACGTCCGGGAAGCCGATCCAGCGATCACCGATCAGCGCGACGCGTACGCCGCCGACTGGACCGGTAAACGGCAGGCCGGCGAGCTGGGTGGACAGGGACGCCGCATTGATGGCGACCACGTCGTAGGTCTTGTTCGGGTTCAGCGCCATAACGGTGACGATGACCTGGACCTCATTGCGCAGGCCCTTGACGAAGCACGGACGTAGCGGACGATCAATAAGTCGGCAGGTGAGAATCGCGCCCTCGGAAGGGCGTCCCTCACGGCGGAAGAACGAGCCGGGGATGCGGCCCACGGCGTACATGCGTTCCTCGACGTCCACGGTGAGCGGGAAGAAGTCGATGGCCTCCCGCGGCTTGCTCTGGGCGGTTGTGGCCGAGAGCACCATGGTGTCGTCGTCAAGATAGACGGTCGCCGATCCCCCGGCCTGCTGCGCCAGCAAGCCCGACTCGAAGCGGACGATGTGTCGGCCGAAATTGCCGTTGTCGATAACGGCCTCGGTGGTTTGAAGATCTGGTCCCTCCACGGGATTCCTTTCTGTGGCGATGGCTTGTTGCCAACGCCTGAGTGTGGATCGCATCCGCACACTGGATGAGGCTCGCCATGGCGCGGTGAATATGTCCCGCGTCAATCCCCCGAGCTAGTGGAGGCCGGTCTTCGATCGAGGTCCGCGGGCCAGAGCGCAATGCTCCTCCCGAAAACCACTACCGAGGACCGAGTCTCTCCTCGTCGAGCGTCTGCGTTCGATGCGATCTCAAACGTGATGATGGTTATTCAGTTGTGCAGCACTGCGAGCGTCGGTCGCGCGAGCAGTGCTTGAAACTTGTGGCGGTCAGCGACGCAGCCCGAGGCGTTCGATAAGCGAGCGGTAGCGCTCGATATCGGTCTTGGCGACGTAGTTGAGCAGCCGGCGCCGTTGGCCGACGAGCAACATCAAGCCACGACGGCTGTGGTGGTCATGCTTGTGCTCTTTGAGATGCTCAGTGAGATGCGCGATCCGCTTGGTGAGGATGGCGACCTGAACCTCGGGAGAACCCGTGTCGCCGTCGCCCGTTGCGTATTCGTCGATGATTTTCTTCTTGGTTGCAGCGTCCATCGACACTGATCTCCTCTCGGTTTCCCGTTGCGCGGCGCTCCCGAATACCCCTTGGGGCTTCACACGGTGTGAGTGGGAGCTCTTGGAAGTCCGCGGCCGGTCAAACGGCGCGCCTAATCTACCAGCGCTGCACCTTTGCGGCGAATTCCGTAACTTCTCAGGTGGCGGCCGAAGGCCTGGTCAGGCCGCGTGCAAGAGGTGCCGCGCTTCCTCGACATCGGCATGCATCTGCTTGATCAATGCTTCCCGACCGGCATATTTCACCTGCCCGCGTAGTCGCGCATAGAAGTCGATAGCGATTTCCACGTCGTAGAGCTCGAGGTCATCACGGTCCAGCACGTAAGCCTCGACTCGCCGCTCTACGCCGTCGAACGTCGGGTTGGTGCCAACGGAAATGGCAGCGGGCCAGCGCGGTGAATCGCTGTCGAGCCTGGTGACCCAGCCGGCATAGACCCCATCGGCCGGCACGGCCAATCCTGGCGGGACCTGCACATTGGCCGTCGGGAAGCCCAGCTCGTGACCTCGGCGATCCCCGCGTACGACAACCCCAGAAAACCGGAAGACGCTGTCGCTCAGTTCTCGGACCCGACCGAAATCGCCATCGGCGACCGCATGACGGATCAGTGTCGACGAGCTCGGCTGGGTCCCATCGGTCAGTAGCGGCACCCCCTGTACCTTGAACTCTCCTGCTCCGAGCTCGGCCAGCGTTGAAACATCACCTGCAGCTCGGAATCCGAATCGGAAGTTATCCCCCACCACGACCCGCGCCGGGTGCAGCGGCCGAATAACGGCGTCGACGAAATGCGCAGGGCTCCAACTTGCGACCTCAGCGGTGAAGTGGACCACGACGACGTCGTCGACGCCGGCAGTGCGGAGTAGCTCCTTGCGCCGCTCCAAGGTGGTGAGCAGCAGCGGCACCTGATCGGGCCGGACTACCGACATTGGGTGCGGCCAGAAGGTCACCGCAACCAGCGGGGCACCGGGCTCGGCAGCCTTGGCAATCCGGAGTAACTCCGCGTGTCCCCGATGCACTCCGTCAAAGTTGCCGATGACGACGACCGGATCTGTCTTCACGGCGGACAGTTAACCACTGAACTAACCACTGAACACGGCCTCAGCTATCGCGCCGCCGCCCACCCGCGGACGGTAGAGCGCGAGCAGTGTCCCCTCCGGGCTGAGCAGCGCGGTCGGGTTGGCCGGAAGATCAAACTGAGGCAGCTGGCGACCGTTGCGAACCTGGATCACCTGCGCAGGATCCAAAGTGACGCTGGCGAAGCACCGTCGAGCGACCTCAGCCATGTCGAGCATCGTGAGGGCTGAGGTATCGGTGTCGACTGTTTGCGCCTCGTCAAGTGTGAACGGTCCAACCCGCGTCCGGCGTAGCGCGGTGAGGTGTCCGCCCGTACCTAGGGCGATCCCGAGG
>DASVEX010000233.1:0-6173 GCA_036380335.1 Propionibacteriaceae bacterium
CGCACCAGACTCGGAGTCCTGGTGGGACGTACCAGTCAGCGAAACCTCGACGCTCGACTCCACTCAGCGAGCGCGCAAGACCTACGACGAGCACAAGGCCACTCAAAAGCTGTTCCTGTAAGGAGGATATGTGTCATCCACGATCACGATCGGCACTGCACCGGACTCGTGGGGAGTCTGGTTTCCCAATGATCCTGAGCAGGTGCCTTCGGAGGTTTTCCTTCGCGAGGTCGCCGAAGCCGGTTATCAGTGGATCGAGCTCGGCCCGTACGGCTACCTGCCGACGGATCCAGCGAAGCTGTCCGAGCAGCTCGAAGAGTACGGAATAGGTGTGCTGGCGGGCACCGTATTCGAGCATCTGCACCGCCCTGACTCATGGGACGCGGTATGGACTCAGGTCACCGACGTCGCGGCGCTGACCCAAGCTCTCGGGGGAAAGCACATTGTGGTGATACCGGAGGTGTGGCGGCACCACAAGACCGGTGAGCCAGTTGAGAATCGTGAGCTCAGCGAGGAGCAGTGGAAGCAGAAGACTGAAGGCTTGGACGAGCTGGGCCGGCGGATTCTTGAGGAGTACGGGCTGCATGTGCAGTTCCACTCTCACGCCGACAGCCACGTCGGTTACCAGCCAGACATCGAGCGACTCCTGGAATCGACCAATCCGGAATGGGTCAACTTGTGCTTCGACACTGGCCACATTGCCTACTACGGCGGCGACTGCTTGGAGCTGATCGAGAAGTATCCCGATCGCATCGGCTACCTACACCTCAAGCAGGTCAACCCGCAGATCGTTGAACAGGTGCTGGACAAGGACCTGTCCTTCCCCGAGGCCGTGCGGATGGGCGCCATGATCGAGCCACCGCTTGGAGTTCCCGACATGCCGCCATTGCTCGAGGCCGTCGCGGGACTGGGCCGTGACGTTGAAGGGATCATCGAGCACGATCTGTATCCGTGTGCACCGGACCTTCCGTTGCCCATCGCGCAGCGAACCAAGTCCTATCTCAGCTCCTGCAGCGGCGCGGCCATCGAGTTCCGGAGACAACCATGAGCAATGACCTGAGGATCGCCGTTCTTGGCGTCGGCATGATGGGCGCCTTCCATGTGGATGCGCTGAGCAAGCGGGTGCGTGGCGCCAAGGTGACGGTCGTCAACGATTTTCTGGCCGATAAGGCGGCCGAGGTCGCGGGAGCCGTCGGCGCACGCGCCGAAGCCGATCCGATGGCCGCCATCAACGATCCAGACGTCGATGCTGTGCTGTTGGCCAGCCCGGGCGCGGCCCACGCCGAACAGCTCAACGCGTGCCTGGATCGGGGCATCCCCGTACTTTGTGAGAAGCCGTTGACTACCGGCATCGACTCTGCCGCTGCGATCGTCCAGAAGGAAAAGGCGCTCGGCAAACAGCTCATTCAGGTCGGCTTCATGCGGCGCTTCGACCCCGAGTACGTGGCACTTCGGAAGGTGATCGCCGATGGCGGTCTGGGCAAGCCGCTCATGGTGCATTGTCTCCATCGCAATCCCGCGGTTGGCGATCATTTCAATTCGGAGTTCATGATCAGGGACTCGGTGGTGCATGAGGTCGACTCGGTGCGCTTCTTGATGGGTGAAGAGATCACCAGCGTCGAAGTGATCAAGGGGGTGGCGACGAGCAGTGCACCACACGGCACACACGACCCGATGTTGGTGATCTTCGACACTGAGTCCGGTGCAATTGTCACCGTTGAGAGCTTTGTCCGGACGGGCGTGGCGTACGAGGTACGGACCGAGGTTGTGGGCGAGAAGGGCAGCGCCTTGATCGGCCTGGACCAGAACCTCCAGCTCAAGTCCACCGACGGCCGGTGGGGCGGCAAGATCACGCCCGGCTTCGTGGAACGTTTCGGGCAGGCGTACGACATCGAGCTGCAACGTTGGGTGGACGCGGCGAAGGCTGGAACCATCGACGGCCCGAGCGCCTGGGACGGCTATGCGGCCGTTGCGGTGTGTGAGGCCGGTGTACTGGCACTCCGGAGTGGGGCGAAGGTTCATGTTCACCTTGCGGGGGACTCTTCGGTGGCATCGCTAGAGGCTGAGGAACAACATGCTGGAATACAGGCCCCCGACCTGGAAGGAGCGTGGCCGTGAAGCTTGCCCTGGACCCCCAGATGTTCTACTCGGGCAGCTCGGTCTACGAGTTGCCCGACATCGTGGCCAGCCTCGGTTACGACTGGATGGAGCTCTCGCCTAAGGCGGACTTCGTCCCGTTCTTCAAGTACCCGCGGGTCGATGACGCCGGCGTCAAAAGGCTTAAGAGGATCGCTGGCGACGCGGGCGTGGGCATCGCCTCGGTGCTCCCTGTGCTGCGCTGGTCCGGTCCGGACGAAGATCAGCGACAGGCGGCCGTACGCGCCTGGAAGCGAGTTATCCAGATCACCGTCGATTTGGGAGTCGAGGTGATCAATTCGGAGTTCAACGGCCGGCCGGAGGCGCCGGAGGCGGCGGAGGCACACTTCTTGAAGTCGATGGATGAGCTGCTGCCGATCTTCGAGCGCGAGGGTCTGCAGCTGATCATCGAGCCGCATCCGGACGACTTCATCGAGGATGGCCTGGAAGCATTGAACATGATCCGCGGCCTCAACCGCGACTGGCTCGGCTTCCTGTATTGCACTCCGCACGCTTTCCACCAGGGCCACGACCCGGCGACCATCATCGAGGCGGCGGGCGACAAGGTCCGCTATGTGCACCTCGCCGATGCCTGGGACCACCTGACCTCGAACGGACTGCGCTACATCTCCAACCCGCCCGGCAATCCCGCGCGCATTCACCAGCACATGGAGATGGGCATGGGCGAGGTCGACTACGACGCGGTCTTCGCGGCGCTCGCGGCCGTCGGGTTCGACGGAGTGATCAGCAGCTGTGTCTTCGGCTGGGAGGAAGACGCTCGGGGCGTCTCGGAACGCCAGCGAGACAAGGCGCTCGGGTTGATCGACAAGCACTTCGGGTACGAGACGGCGGAGAAGATCCGCTCGAACAAGATCAGCAATTGATCATGATCATCAAATAGCAGCAGCCAGCATCATCAGATAAGGAATAGCCATGGCAACGACGCTCCACCACTGGAAGTCCGGCGAGATCTTCGAAGGCGGCAGTGGACGCTTTTCCGACGTGACGAATCCGGCCACCGGTGAGGTCACCGGACAGCTTGCGCTCGCTTCGCAGGATGATGTCAATGAGGTCGTCGGCGCGGCGTTTGCTGCGTTTCCGAGGTGGCGGGACACCTCCTTGACCAAGCGGACCCAGATTCTCTTTGCCTTTCGCGAGCTGCTGAATGCGCGCAAGAAGGAGCTGGCGGCGATCATCACCGCGGAGCACGGCAAGGTACTTTCCGATGCGCTCGGCGAGGTCAGCCGCGGTCAGGAGGTTGTCGAGTTTGCCTGCGGCATTCCGCACTTGATCAAGGGCGCCTTCACCGAGAACGCCTCGACGAAGGTCGATGTGCACTCCACGCGGCAGCCGCTCGGCGTGGTCGGCATCATCTCCCCGTTCAACTTCCCCGCCATGGTGCCCATGTGGTTCTATCCCATTGCGATTGCCGCTGGGAACACTGTGGTGCTGAAGCCGAGTGAGAAAGTCCCGAGCGCGGCGCTGTGGGTCGCCGAGCTCTGGAAAGAGGCGGGGCTTCCCGATGGCGTATTCAATGTTCTGAACGGCGACAAGGTGGCTGTCGACGGGCTGCTGACGCATCCGGATGTGCAATCGATCTCCTTCGTCGGATCGACTCCGATCGCTCGGTATGTCTACGAAACCGGTACGACCCACGGCAAGCGCGTACAGGCCCTGGGCGGCGCGAAGAACCACATGCTGGTATTGCCTGATGCCGATCTCGATCTTGCTGCTGACCAAGCGGTGAACGCGGGCTACGGCTCGGCGGGGGAGCGCTGCATGGCAATCTCTGCCGTGCTGGCTGTCGGCGATGTCGCTGACGAGCTGGTTGCCAAGATCAAGGAGCGGACGGTCGGGTTGCGCACCGGTGACGGCACCCGTGGCTGCGACATGGGGCCGTTGGTTACCGCACAAGCTCAAGATCGGGTGTCGGGTTACATCGACGCCGGTGAGGCCGCCGGCGCGACCTTGGTGGTGGATGGGCGGAAGCCGGAGGTGGATGCGGATGGCGAAGGGTTCTTCGTCGGGCCGACGCTTTTCGATCATGTGACCACGGACATGAGCATCTACACCGACGAGATCTTCGGCCCGGTGCTGTCGGTCGTACGGGTGGACAGTTACGAAGCAGGCGTCAAGCTGATCAACGACAACCCGTACGGGAACGGCACGGCGATCTTCACCAACGATGGCGGCGCGGCCCGGCAATTCCAGAACGAGGTGAAGGTGGGCATGATCGGCATCAATGTGCCGGTGCCGGTACCGATGGCGTACTACTCCTTCGGTGGCTGGAAAAACTCGCTGTTCGGCGATACTCACGCGCACGGTGTTGAAGGGCTGCACTTCTACACCCGTGGCAAGGTGATCACCTCACGCTGGCTGGACCCGAGCCACGGTGGTCTGAATCTGGGCTTCCCGCAGAACGTCTGAGGACACCCGGTAAACCGACACGAACGCGGGGTGCCGTCGGAGGGCGGTTATGGCTACGCTGCTGCACAGGCGAGGCGATCCGCCACCTTCTCGACGGAAGGCACGAGCATGGCGAAGTTCGAGCTCTACAAGAGCCCCAATGGCGAATACCGCTGGCGGCTGAAGGCCACCAATGGACAAGTAATCGCGACGGGCGGCGAGGGCTACTCCAGTAAGGCAGCCGCTCAAAACGGCATCGCGTCGGTGAAGCGCTCGGCTGCTGACGCCTCTGTCGAGGAGGTCTGAGCGGCTGCTGAGGTCCTCGACACACACGTTGAAGACCAAGTGAAGGATTAGCCCAGCCGCCTCGATTTGACTGCGAGCGGCGATGCGCGAGCAGTCCAAAGAATCTGCGAACGCTGAGCGCCGGATCGCGCCAGGCGCCCTAAGACCGGACCGTGGTTACTCCACGAAGCATTGGATTGCGCCTGTTATGGGTAAACGAGCCATAGATGCCTGTGGCATGCAACCGCCCGAGGGGCTAGGCACGAATATCGACCAAGCGCGAGTGACCACTCCGCCGAGGAGGCTTCGATGGCCAAACAGGTACTCGTCACGGGCGCGTCCGGCTTTGTTGGCTCTTCCTTGACCGAGGCGCTCGAGGCGGAGGGCTACTCGGTCTTGGCGATGACCCGACATCCCGACACGTACGCAGGCGCTGGCAGGCCGATCTTCGGCGACGTCTATGAACCCGACAGTCTCCGTTCGGCACTCGCGGACGCCGACGCTGCCTATTACCTGGTGCACTCGCTGGCCCGGGAGGACTTCGTCGAGAAGGATGCTGCAGCGGCTCGATCGTTTGGAACGGCGGCGGCAGATGCGGGTCTTGAGCGGGTGATCTATCTCGGAGGTTTGGGTCTGGATGATGCGAACCTGTCGGCGCATTTGAAGTCGCGACGCGAGGTGGAGCACCTGCTGGCCAGCGGCGGGGTACCCACGACGGTGCTGCGGGCGGCAATCGTCATCGGCAACGGCGGCATTTCCTGGGAGATCACCAGGCAGCTCGTCGCTCACCTGCCGGTGATGATCGTTCCCAAATGGGCAACCACGCGGACCCAGCCGATCGCCTTGGCTGACGTCGTTCGATACCTGGTCGGCGTGCTCGAGCCGGAGGCAGCCAAGGGACGGGTGTTCGAGGTCGGCGGACCTGAAGTGCTGACCTACGCCGAGATGATGCGGCGGGTGGCCCAGCTGCGCCATCACCGGCAGCTCCATATGCTTGCCGTACCGCTGCTGACCCCCCGCCTGTCGTCGCATTGGTTGTCCCTGGTCACTGATGTCGACACCGCGACGGCCCGCAATCTCGTGGATTCGATGAGCAACGAGGTAGTCGTCCGCGACTACTCGATAGCCGACCTCGTTCCCGGGATGCCGATGGGATACGACGACGCGGTTCGCGAGGCATACCGTCAGCGAGCCATCGCCCGAGCAAAGTCGTGACCATCGGGCCCAAAGAAATGGTCAGGCGGGCGATGGACATCGTCCGGCCGGTGTTGATCGACAAGGTGGAACGGGATCACTGGCAGCCGGACGAGGCGTTCCTGCGCCGCCGGATCGTCGTTGGGATCACA
>DASVEX010000234.1:0-30674 GCA_036380335.1 Propionibacteriaceae bacterium
CCAAAATGACCCTCGCCGTCGGAGTCGATCACCAGATCATGACCGACAACGACTATCGCACCTTCACCAGCGCCGATGAGGACACCGGCAAGATGGTTTATCGGGTGCAGGCCAATCCGGGTCAGCCGATCAAGGTCACCAAGGTTGTTGCCTACCACACTTCGCGTGGCGTGCCGTCCCGGGAGCTTGTTGATCGCTGCCGGCGCACTCTTGATCGGGTGTACGAGCACGGCGTCGAACCGGAACTTGCCGCCCAGCGGGAGTGGCTGGACAGGTTCTGGGAGCGGTCCGACGTCGTTGTGCACGGTCAGCCAGCTCTGCAGCAGGCGATCCGCTGGAATCTTTTCCAGGTGGCCCAGGCTGCGGCGCGCGCCGAGCAGTCGGGAGTGCCCGCCAAGGGTGTGACCGGCACCGGCTACAGCGGGCACTACTTCTGGGACACCGAGATCTTCGTGGTTCCGTTCCTCACCTACACCTCGCCGCAGATGGCGCGCAGCGAGCTGCGTTTCCGTTACAACATGCTTGGTGCGGCGCGCCGCCGGGCGGAGGAGCTTGCCCAAAGCGGTGCACTCTTTCCTTGGCGTACGGTCAACGGCGAGGAGGCATCGGCCTACTACGCGGCCGGCACGGCGCAGTACCACATCGACGCCGACATCGCGTACGCCTTGTGCAAATACGTTGCGGCCAGCGGCGATGAAGATTTCATGAACCGCGAAGGCGTGGACATCCTCGTGGAGACCGCAAGACTGTGGGCTGACCTTGGCTTCTGGCGGGAAAACGGCACCGGTCGCCGCAGCTTCCACATCCACGGCGTTACAGGGCCCGACGAATACACCACGGTCGTCAACGACAATCTCTTTACCAACGTCATGGCCCGCTATAACCTCGCCAAGGCTGCCGAGCTGCTCCGCCAGCTGAAGCGGGAACTGCCGCGCGCGTACCAGCGGGTGGCGCTGCGGCTTGAACTTGCCGACGAGGAGATTGACGAGTGGGCCGCTTGTGCGGACGCGATGTCGATCCCGTACGACAAAGTCACCGGCATCAACCCGCAGGATGCCCACTTCCTTGATCGAGAAGTCTGGGATCTGAAGAACACCCCGCCGGAGAAACGGCCGTTGTTGCTGCACTACCACCCGTTGGTGATTTACCGGTTCCAGGTGCTGAAGCAGGCCGATGTGGTGCTCGCTCTGTTTCTGCAAGGTGATCACTTCAGCTACGAGCAGAAGCGCGACAACTTCGAGTACTACGACCCCATCACCACCGGTGATTCCACGCTCTCCGGAATCGTGCAATCGATCATCGCCGCCGAGGTCGGCTACCACGATCTTGCACTGCGCTACTTCTACAACGCGTTGTTCGTCGATCTCGCAGATCTGCACGGCAACACCAGCGATGGAGTCCACGTGGCCTCGACAGGTGGTGTATGGAACATCCTGGCTTACGGATTCGGCGGTATGCGTGACTACAACAACGGGGAGATCACCTTCGATCCGCGGTTGCCTGCGTCATGGCCAGGGCTGACATTCCAGGTCACCCTCCGGGGCACCCGAGTGAAGGTCGATCTCACGAGCCAGCAGATCACCTTTACCGTGGTGGAAGGCGATATTGCCGAGCTGTCGGTTCGTGACGAGCACTTCACGGTCACCGCTGGCAGGCCGCTGTGCGTGCCACTTGCTCACCAGGGCCCATGCATCGAGGGTCCGCTGCCGTCCAAGACCGTCGATCGCAGGCCGGACGGGACGCGGATCACAGCGTCGGTACCGCAGGCAGTCATCCTGGGCCGCTAGATCGTCCAGACAGTAGAAGCGCCGCCTATTTTGTTTGCTCGCGCCCGAGCGGGCGCTGGAGGCTGCTGTCTTCCTCCCTCGCAGGCACGCCGACGGCCCAGACGAATCTCGCTCCAGGCTCGTACCCGTCGTGCCTGCTCGATCGTCCAGACAGCAGCGGCGCCCGCTCTACCCGACGCTCGCAGACATGCAAGCTGCAAGCTTGCATTCGCTTGCAATTGCAAGCAAACTGGATCGCATGGTAAGAATTTCAACTGACAAAATCGCGGGCCAAATCGGGTCCCTCGGTGAATTTATTGCCGGTCAGCGCCGGGCAGCGCAATTGTCGCTGCGCCAGCTCGCGGAACAGACCGGCATCTCCAATCCATATCTGAGCCAGATCGAGCGTGGCCTCCGCAAGCCCTCGGCTGAGGTGCTGCAGCAGCTGGCCAAGGCGCTGCGGGTCTCCGCGGAAACGCTGTATGTCCGTGCCGGCATCCTCGATCCGGATGATCATCACGCTACCTCTGTGGAGATGGCCGTACTCGCAGATGTAGCGATCACAGAGCGGCAAAAGCGAGTCCTGATTGACGTGTACACCTCATTCGTCAAGGAGAACTCCAAGAACGCGACAACTGAGGAAGCCCCGAACCTCACCGAGCCCACATTCAACTGAGGAGGAGAAGCAATGTCGGAGAAGGAAGTATCGCCCGAAGCCCGCAAATCGGCCCTCGAGTCCGATTACGCCGCGCTGTACGCCGTCGCTGGCCTTACCGATGCGCTGGCAGACGCACTCAAAGGCGCGCTAGCCGAGACGCAGCAGAAGGCCACCAAGCGGATCAATGAGTTGCAGAGCAGGCGCCCCGACCTGAGCAAGCAGGCCAAGACCAGCGTCGAGGACCTGCGCACGTTCGTGATCACCTTGCCGGATCAGTTCAAGCACCTGCCGGACACCACAAAGGCACGGATCGCCGAGCTGCAGAGGCAGGCCAACGATCTGCTAGCGCAGGCCACCTCCGCATACGGCGACTACGCCGTACGCGGCAAGCAAGCTGTGGATGAGGCCCGCAGGTCAACACGTGAGCGGTCGAACCCAAACGGCACGCCGGTCACACCGCGAAATGCTGCCAACGACATCGGTGAGCCTGGGGCTGAAAAGACCGGCACCAAGAACGACAGCGCCAAGAAGTCCGGCTCCAAAAAGACCGGCTGAACGAGACGACGCTCACGCCCCACCCCCTTGCTCGCGCCCCCCGCGTGCAAGAGAGGTGGGGCGTGAGTTCGCCTCCCCCGGGCTAACCCGAACCCCTGGGACAACTCGTCCCGCTCGACGCCGACCGATCACCGGTCCGGGTGGCGTCGAAGATCGTCCAAAGACCCGACTTCTGATGGATAGCGACGCAGTTGACCTGGGCCGAATGGCGAATCGGCAGAGGTCGGGGACGTTTGATGATCAATAGAGCAGCCCGCGCGTTGCCGAGCAATTTCCATGATCGCTTTCATCGCCTTCCCCCTTTCGACTCGCGCCAGGACCTGCGACCTGTGTCGCGCCTACGGCTGGGGAAGGAACCGGTGGCTGCATGCTGTAAAGCTGCGAAGCGACGAGAACATCTTCACCGATGACGGCGCGAATTGATGGCCGGCGACGCGGTCGTGATCGACTTGTGTCGAAGCACGTTCGCCCAGATCACAAAATGGGCACGCCCAGCATCGAGACTTACCGGCAGCGCTCCTGGCCTATGCAGGCCAAGCGTAAGAAGGCTTGGCCGCTGCGGCACTAAGCCTGCTTGGCACGGGCTCGGCTGCGCGAGCGTTCGGATCCGGAAAGCACCACCTTCCGGATCCGAACTGCATCTGGAGTGACCTCAAGACACTCCTCAGTTCGGCAGAACTCCAATGCCTGCTCCAAGCTCAACAGACGGGGCGGTACCAGCCGTTCGAGTTCCTCACCAGTCGAGGATCGGACATTGCTGAGCTTCTTTTCCCGTGTCGGGTTCACGTCCATGTCGTCGGAGCGGGCGTTCTCGCCAACGATCATGCCCTCATACACTTCCATGCCCGGAGTGACGAACATGGTGCCGCGCTCTTGGAGGTTGAACAGCGCGTACGAGGTGACCTGCCCGGACCGGTCGGCCACCAGAGCCCCCGTGGGCCGGGTGCGCATCTCGCCGGCCCAGGGCTCGTAGCCCTCGAAGACGTGATGCATCAGTCCGGTGCCTCGCGTTTCGGTGAGGAACTCCGTACGGAAACCGATCAGCCCACGGGCTGGCACCAGGTACTCCATTCGCACCCAGCCGGTGCCGTGATTGACCATCTGTTCCAATCTCCCACGGCGCAGCCCCAGCAACTGGGTGACGACCCCGACGAAGTCTTCGGGGATGTCGATGGTCAGTCGCTCTACCGGCTCGTGGACCTTGCCGTCAATCGTGCGGGTCACCACCTGGGGCTTGCCGACTGTGATCTCGAAGGACTCCCGCCGCATCATCTCGACCAGGATCGCCAGCTGGAGCTCACCGCGGCCCTGTACCTCCCACGTGTCCGGCCGCTCCGTGGTCAACACCCGAATGGAGACATTTCCCACCAGTTCGGAATCCAGCCGCGCTTTGACCAGCCGTGCGGTGAGGTTCTTGCCGGAACGCCCGGCAAGCGGAGAGGTGTTGATGCCGACTGTCACCGAGATGGACGGCTCATCGACCGTGATCAGCGGCAGCGGTCGAGGGTCGTCGGGATCCGAGAGCGTCTCCCCGATGGTGATCTCCGGAATTCCCGCGATGGCCACGATGTCGCCGGGGCCCGCAGATTCTGCGGGTTCCCGTTGCAACGCATTGGTGATCAACAACTCAGAGAGTTTCACCGTACGGATCGTGCCGTCGGCGCGGCACCATGCGACATTCTGATTGCGCCGCAAGGTCCCAGCGACGATTCGGCAGAGCGCGAGGCGTCCGAGGTAGGGCGATGCGTCGAGATTGGTCACATGGGCCTGCAGCGGCGCTCCCGCGACATAGCTGGGCGGCGGGATGTGCTGCAGAATCGTGGCAAACAGTGGAGCCAGATCCGCGCTGCCGGGCATTTCGCCGTTGCCGGGCGGTGTTAGCGATGCACGTCCCACCTTGGCCGAGGCGTACACCACGGGGAAGTCGAGACCTCCGCTGCTGTCCTCATCCAGTAGATCGAGGAACAGTTCGTATGTCTCTTCCACCACCTCGGCAATTCGGGCATCCTGCCGGTCGACTTTGTTGATCACGACGACGATGGGCAGCCTCTTCGCCAGCGCCTTGCGGAGCACGAAGCGCGTCTGGGGGAGCGGACCCTCAGAGGCGTCCACCAGCAGCAACACACCATCGACCATCTCGAGGCCACGCTCAACCTCGCCACCGAAATCGGCGTGCCCCGGCGTGTCGATGATGTTGATGGTGACCATGGAACCGTCCGGCGCGTGGTGCCGTACGGCGGTGTTCTTGGCGAGGATGGTGATGCCCTTTTCCCGCTCCAGATCCATGGAGTCCATCACCCTCTTTTTGACAGTCTGACCGACCCGAAACGCTCCTGACTGCCAGAGCATGGCATCGACCAGGGTGGTCTTGCCGTGGTCGACATGGGCGACGATGGCGACGTTCCGCAAATCAGAACGGACGGGCACGCAAAACACTCTCTCCGGGCGTAGGGCAACCTGGCGAGTCTAGTGTGATTGCCTCGCTCGCCAAGCTCGCTGTGTCTGATGGCTCGCTCCGCTCGCTGCGATGTTCGCTGGAGAGCCGCCGTCTTCGTCGCATCCGACGAAACGACTTGTGTTGCAGAGGCAGCTCCGTTCTCGACGGGTTTCATCGGCTTCTCCTGCAGATCGGCGGCGCGAACATCGCGGGCGCGGATCGCGCTTGGAAGCCACCTACTTCGTCGTCGCTCGGAGACGAAGAGCGTGTCTCCTCGCTCCTCCTCAGCACGGCGGCGCGCGATCCGGTGTGCCCAGCTGACCTCGCCCGCGACTCCTACCAGCCGGCCCCGAAGCACGCGAAGGGGATGGGCTCCGCAGCGGCCTGGAGGGCGTCCGCAAGCGCGTAGGCGGGCGCGGCGCCCGTTGCGAGTCGGCGGTGGTAGTCGACCATGAGATCGGCTGCGCCCTCGTCCGACACCTTGGCTACGCCGGAAATGATCGTCGACGTCCCGCTGTGGAGCAGTGCCCGCGTCAGCCCGAGCGCCTCCTCCCCGGGTCGTACGGTGGCCTGTCCGAGCTCGCAGGCAGAGAGCACCACCTGCTGAGGTGGGCGTGCGAGCCGATCGAGGTCATACCCAACAACCGGACCGTCAGCCAGCCGGATCGATGAGAAGAGCGGGCTCTCCCTTTCGTGGCGACCATGTGCCGCCACATGAACCAGTTGCGCCCCGTTGATTGTGGTCAGAAAGGCCTCACCGGTCGCGTTGGCGCCGGTGAGCGTCTCACAACCCAGCCAGTGCTGCGCTACACCGGCCACCTCCTGGTCAGCGCGCCCCAGACCGGGACCGGCAACGGCCACGACTGGTCCAGATTTGTTGTGGAACCTTGCGTGAGCGCCGAGCCAGGCTGCTGCCGAGGGGGCAATGGTCAGTGGACGTCCCTTCAGACTCTCCAGATCCGCCCATGGCAGGGCCGTGAGCCGGCCGGGCGGCACTACAACCAAGGGTGCATCGGGCAGGCTGAGCGGAGTCAGCAAGAGCTGGTCGAGGGTGCGCAGGTCATGGGTCAAGGAGTTGTGTGCCGATGCTCGTAGCGACTCCGGAACATGACTCATGGCCAGGACATCAAGATCGGCCGTGATCCGCCGGCAGAGCCGTTCTGCTTCGGCCATTGTGGTCAAACGTTGCATCCAGCAGCCGTGCTGGGTCAGGACGATGCCATGGATATCGTCGTCGATTCCGAACAGGGTCAGGAGTGCCGCTCCGTCCAGCGCTGCGCGCATTTCGCCCATCCGAGGAGTGGGGTCGACCGAGCCCGTGCCACGAACGCTCCAGGAGCGGGCTCGAATCTCCCGCTGCAGCGCTTGCCGACGCTTGCGGAGGCGCTCACTGGTGTCGCTGTCAGACTCTTCATGCTCCAGTTGGCTGACCACCCAGCGAAGTTGGGCGAGCAGGTCGGCGGTGATCGGATCTTCGGGAGGTCGCACAGGCGTCACGCGGCTGGATATCGCGCGCGCCCGTTCCAGCCAGGCGAGCACAGCAGCAGGGCGTCCGGCGGCAATCTCCTCGGCGACGGCGAGCGCCGCGAGGCCCACTCCGTGTACCGCAGTAGAAGTCTGCAGGTCGAGGCTGCCGAACTGAGCCTGGTGCTTCATCAGTTCCGCCATCCCAGCCCGCGCCTGGCGATGCCCGGCCTCCCGGTCGCCGCGGGCGAAGGCCAACCTGGTCCTGACCAGCCGGCCGTACAGCCGCAGATCGAGCGGTTGCGCGGCAGAAATAGTCGGTAGCGGCCGGGCCCGACCAGCCAGGTTGGGTCTGGAGTACTCGATCGCAATCAGCCTCGCCAGCTTGGCCTGGTCGGGCAGGCCAAGCTCGTTGAAGGTTTTCGTGAGCCGATCGGCCGTACGTATCAACTTGTCGGGCCGGGTACCGGCTTCGGCGTCAGCACGGAGCATCACCAGCTCCCCTAGGGCAGTGGCGCGCCGATTGTTTCGGCGCCGTAGCCGCGCTACTGCGGTGTGGCTGATGGTTTGAGCCAACCAATAGTTTCCTGCCAGTAATGCGACATCTGCCCGCGTCAGTTCCGCTTCGGCCAGCAGGGTCAGCATTTCGGTGCGTTCTAGAGCCGCCGATGCCTCGACAAGCGTCCGGTCGGCGTCCGCCACCAGACCTGCGCTCAGCAGGACTTTGGACCGATTGATGCCGACGACGCCCTTGTAGTGGTCGGACGCTGCTTGCTCGACGGTTGGCATCAATTCCAGCGATCGAGGCAAATTGCCGGCCAGATAGTGCATGTAGCCGAGGTTCAACCGCGCGGCGAACTCTAGTTCTGCAATTTCGTAGCGCTGACTCAGAACGAATGCGCTGCTGAAATCGTCGATAGCGGATTGAATGCGTCCGAGCTGATTGTTAACCTCTCCCCGATTGATCAAGATCTTGCATCGATCCGCTGGTTCGGCGTCGTCGATCAGCCGAACTGCTCTGTCCAGCTGCTTGATTGCGTCGGTGAGTAGACCGTCTCGCAGCAGCAGCAGACCGTGCTGCGCTCGCGTGACAACTGTCAGCTGACCCAGAGATCGTCGGCTGGCGAGCTGCTCTGCTTTGACGAGTAGCCGAATGCTTTCGGCAGTTCGACCCATCTCGTGAGTCGGATAGCTGAGACTCAACAGAATCCGCGCGGATAGCCGGTCATGTTCAATTGAACAGTTCGGAAATTGCAGATCTGCGCCATTGTGAGGCACTGCCATGTGTAAGGCACCCATTGCCTCGGTAAACAAGGTGATCGCTCGGGTGTAATGGCCGAGGTCGGAGCTGGCAATGCCTAGCGTCAAGAGGTTGGAGGCGTGCTGATGGTCACCGCCGCACGCAACATCTGACCCCACATTTGCCCCCACAGAGGAAATCTTGCTCTGCTTTTCATTCCTGTGCCAGGTCAGGCGAATTGCCCTCGGTTCTATCCTCCCCCGTACCCTTGGGCCTATGGCGGGCAGCACAGACTGGTTCCGAGATTCGTTCCGCACCGAGTACGAGAAGCAGAACGCTGCACTCGGGCGGTTCAACTTGGCGATCTTCGGCAAGACCGGCGTGGGCAAGTCGACCTTGATCAACGCGATCTTCGGCGAGGAGGTCGCGCGGACCGGTATCGGTGAGCCTGTCACTCGCGGCAGTCACCTCTATCTCGACAAGGTCGGTCACCTGGGCATCGTTGATACCCAAGGTCTCGAGGTGGGCAAGGACAACAAGCAGATCTTGTCCGAGCTCCAGAAGGCCATGACGCAGATGCGGCAAATGCCGCTCTCCGAGCAGATCCACGTCGCGTGGTATTGCGTACGCGGTATGGATCGGCGCTTCGAGGAGGCCGAGGCCGATTTCGTACGCCGGCTTGACGAGATGGGCTTGCCAGTGATCTTGGTGCTGACCCAAGTGCCGATGCGGGATGGCTTCGTCCATCCTGATGCGGTCTTGCTGGCTGAGCAGATCATGGCCAAACAGCTGCCACTGGTTGCCGGGCAACCGTTTATGACCTACGCAAAGGCGGACGAGTTCGCTGGCCAACCGGCCTACGGGCTCAAGGAACTTCTTGATGCCACCTTTCGCGTCGCGCCCGAGGGAGTTCAAGGTGCCCTCGTCGCGGCGCAAGAGATCGATCAGGTCCGAAAGGCGCAGGAAGCGAACAAGTACATAGCCGGTGCCGCGGCCAGCGCGGCCGCTGCCGCTGCGACTCCGATCCCGTTTTCCGATGCTGCATTACTGGTGCCGATCCAGCTCGGCATGATGGCCCGGATTGCCCAGATCTACAAGATCAAATTCGAGCGAGCCGCGCTGATGGCGATCGCTTCGACTACCGCAGCCACCCAGATCGGACGGGCAACCTTCACGGGCTTGCTCAAGATGATCCCCGGGGCAGGGACCGTCATCGGCGGGGCAATCGGAGCCGGGATCGCGTCGACCTTTACCTACGCCATGGGGCAGGCCTGGCTGACTGTTTGCCAGCGGGCGGCCAAGGGCAAGCTGGGCAGCGCCGGCACCGTGGTTGACAACGACGAGCTCCGCGAAGTCTTCATGGATGAATTCCGCAAGCGCATCAAGCTGGGCCCCAAGCAGCTGCGCGCAGCCTCCGAGACCGATCCCAATCTGATCGACTCAAAGCGGCTTGGCTGATCACCTGCGAGGCCGCCGACTCTCCCGCGCCGTACCTCACAAACCTGCTGACAAGCCGACAGCTGCTCGAATAGCCTGCCGGCAATGACTATTCCCGATCTGGCGCCGCTGCTTGAGGGCGAGCCGCCTCATGATCAAGTTGTCTTTGCGACCCGACTGCAGCGTTATTGGCCGGACCTCCTCACTGGCCTGACCGGTGCCTACCCCGACCATGCACCGGAGATGGCCAACCGACTGGTGGAAATCGCGGCGCAGAATTTCCAGCAGCGGCCGGCGGACCTGCGGCTGCTTGACCTGCGTCGGCACGCCGATCCGCAGTGGTATCAGCATCAGCAGATGTTGGGATACGCCACCTATGCAGATCTTTTCGCAGGCGACTTGAAGGGAGTTGCCGACCGGGTCGACTATCTTGCCGAGCTAGGCGTCACCTACCTGCACCTGATGCCGCTGCTGAAACCGCGGCCTGGCCAGAATGACGGCGGGTACGCGGTCATGGACTATCGCGCGGTGCGGTCTGACCTTGGCAGCATTGATGATCTACGCGAGCTGGCAACAGTGCTGCGCTCTCACGGCATCTCGCTGACGCTCGATCTTGTCCTCAACCATGTGGCGGCCGAGCACCAATGGGCGAAGAATGCTAGAACCGGAGACCCGTTCTATCGGCAGTACTTCCACATGTTCGCCGATCGGGAGCTGCCAGACGCGTACGAGCGGACGCTGCCGGAGGTCTTTCCTGATTTCGCCCCGGGCAACTTCAGCTACGACGAGGAGTCCCATTCCTGGGTCTGGACCACCTTCAACACCTGGCAGTGGGATCTCAACTGGCACAACCCGGAGGTCTTCTACGAGTTCGCTGATTTGATCTTGTGGCTGGCGAATCTTGGTGTGGAGTGTCTGCGCCTGGACGCCATCGCCTTCATCTTTAAACGGATGGGCACCAACTGCCAGAACCAACCGGAAGTGCATGCGATCACGCAGGCATTGCGTACGGTGGCTCGGATCGCCGCTCCGGCGTTGATCTTCAAGGCGGAGGCGATCGTCGGCCCGGCAGATCTGGCTCCGTACCTCGGGGTTGGCAAGCACGCTGGCAAGGTCAGCGACCTGGCGTACCAGAACTCCTTGATGGTCCAGATTTGGTCAGCGCTGGCGGCGAAAGACACCCGGCTTTTCTGCGCCGCGATGAATCGCTTCCCCGCGAAGCCGCCAACGACGGTGTGGGGGACCTATCTGCGCTGTCATGACGACATCGGCTGGGCGATCGATGACGGTGATGCGGCCTCGGTCGGCCTGAACGGGTACGAACATCGCCGCTTCCTCGCGGACTACTACGCCGGGCTCTATCCCATGAGTGATGCCCGCGGGCTGGTGTTTCAGGAGAATCTGTTGACCGGAGATCGCCGGATTAGTGGCACAGCAGCATCACTGGCTGGTATCGAAGCAGCCCTGATCAGCGGTGACGACATCCACCTCGATCTGGCCATTCGCCGGTACGTGCTGGCTCACTGCTTGGTCTTGGGCTTTGGGGGTCTGCCGCTGATCTACATGGGTGATGAGCTCGGTCTGCCGAACTATTACGACTTTGTCGAGGAACCCGACCACGCTGACGACAACCGCTGGGTACACCGACCGCCGATGCCGTGGCACTTGGCGGACCGCCGGCACATCGAAGGCACCGTGGAGTACCGGATTTGGCATCGGTTGCGACATGTGATCACGGTGCGTTCCTCGCTACCGAGCCTTGATGCCTCTGTCGAGAGTGAAATTCTCGATCCGGTGAACCCTGCGGTGCTGGTATTCCTACGACGGTTTTCCAGCCAGACCATGGTCGGCGTTTACAACATGACCACCGAGTCGCAGAAGCTGCCGCGGTGGGTGATTCCGCTCGGCAACTGGGCCTGGGATGCGCTGACCGAGGAAACCCCGCTGACCGATGGGCCGCTGACGCTGGATGGCTATCAGGTGCGCTGGTTTGTGCAGCAGACGTGAGCACGCTTCGCGACGCAGCAATCAGTGAGGTACGCGCCGAGCTGTCCGAGCTCGACCTCGAGTGGACCGAATCGGCGCCGGGATTGTTCTCCGTCCGACTCCCTGGCACCCGGAAACTCATCACAGAATGCGCACTCGAGGTGGGACAGCATGGGATGAGTCTGCGGGCCTTCGTCGCCCGCCAGCCCGATGAGAACCATGCGGGCGTCTACCGCTGGCTGCTGGAACGCAACCTCAGACTTCATGGCATTTGCTTTGCGCTTGACGCGCTAGGCGACATCTACCTAGCTGGCAAGATGCCGGTCGAGCTCGTGACGCGAGCCGCGGTCGATCAACTGCTGGGTGCCGTGGCCGAGGCCGCCGATGAGAGCTTCAACGTGATCTTGGAGCTGGGCTTCGCTGAGAGCATCAGGCGAGAGTGGGCTTGGCGGCGCTCCCGCGGAGAGTCAACTGCGAACCTGGCCGCATTCACCCACCTGGACCCGGGCGAGAGTCCGAAAAGCTGATCCCCATGCAGCGCCGTCAGCACGTTCGCCACTAGGCTCGCTGCCATGAAACCGACGTTGGAGCATGTGTCATGACGGGAACTTTGATCCTTCTGCGGCACGGCGAGAGCGAGTGGAACGCCAAGAATCTGTTCACCGGCTGGGTCGATGTCGGCCTGAGCCCAAAGGGTGAGGCCGAGGCCACTCGCGGCGGAGAGTTGTTGGTCGAGAACAATCTGCTGCCCGCCGTGATGCACACCTCGGTACTGCGCAGGGCAATTCAGACTGGGCAAATGTCCCTCGATGTTGCTGATCGGATGTGGATTGAGACCAAGCGCTCCTGGCGATTGAACGAGCGTCACTACGGCGCGTTGCAGGGCAAGGACAAGGCGGCAACCCTTGCTGAGTTCGGCGAGGAGCAGTTCATGCTCTGGCGCCGCTCGTACGACATTCCGCCGCCGCCCATCGACAATGCTGATCAGTTCGCCAACTTCGACGATCCGAAATACGCCGGCTTGCCGAGCGAGGCACGCCCCCGTACCGAATGCCTCAAAGACGTGCTGATCCGGGCTTTACCGTACTGGTACGACCAGATTGTGCCGGACCTGCGCGCGGACAAGGTGACCTTGATCGCTGCCCACGGCAACTCGCTGCGCGCCATCGTCAAGCATCTGGACCAGATGAGTGATGAAGCGGTGGTGGGCCTGAACATTCCCACCGGCATCCCGCTGGTGTACGACCTCGATGACGATCTGAAACCGATCGAGATCGGTGGACGCTACCTGGATCCCGATGCCGCCGCCGCTTCCATACAAGCCGTCAAGATGCAGGGCCGAAAGTAGCCCGAGCTCTGGGTTCGCTCCTTGACGGCTGTGCTGCGCAACGACCCATCGCAGTAGCTGCGAGCGCGTCGTATGAACGCCTGTGCTGCGAAACGACCCCTATCCGGGACGACGCCCCGATCCGGGACGATCCCCGCAACCGACTACGGCTGCGGCCAGAGACGGTCTTCGGGAAACTGACCGGTCACAACGTAGATGATCCGCCGGCCCATCGATGCCGCATGATCCGCGATGCGTTCGTAGTAGCGACCAAGTAGGGCCACGTCAACGGCTGCCTCTACGCCGTACCCCCAGTCCTCGCTCAACATCACCCGAAACTGGGCACGCCGTAGCTCGTCCATCTCCTCGTCACGGGCACGCAACTCTTGAGCGCTTTGGATGTTGCGATCGTTCAGCGTCTGCCCAGCCGTGATCACCATCTTCTCCGCGACATCACCCATCCGAACGAAGTTCGAACGCATCGTCTCTGGCACCGCGATCTCGGGATAACGGAGCCTGGCAATCTTGGCAATGTGGGCCGCAAGGTCACCCATCCGCTCCAACTCGGTAACCATCCGCAAGGTCGCCACAATGGTCCGCAGCTCGCCTGCGACCGGGGCCTGGCGGGCGAGTAGCGAGAACGCCCGACCTTCGATTTCTGCCTGCTTAGCATCGATCCGCTCATCGTCGCTGATCACCTGCTCAGCAAGGTGAATATCTGCTTCGAGCAGCGCAGTCGTCGCCGACCGGACGGCCGAAGAAACCACCTGAGCCATATGCACCAGGTCGGCGAGGACATCGTCCAGCTGTTCCCGGTAGGAGTCGCGCATGAGTAATCCCGTCTGTCTTTGGGGGCCGCAGCACGAACCACCCTATGTCGGGGCCCTACACCGAATCGTGCACCTGGTTAACGAACTGTGAACATGTGCCAAACGCTTGAGGCCGTGTGTGCTCATACGCCAATCACGTGGTGAGCCGGCGCGGTTCGACCCCTACTATCTTCGTGTGAACCCGATTGGGGTCGGCATTGTGGCGATCGTCGTCGGCATAGGGATCGGCGCGCTGGTCGCGTGGGCCGCGATGCGGACCCGACAAGCAGAGCCCACTCCGACATTCGATGTCACCGAGCCGGTCGTCCCGACTGGCGTTGCAGAGGTGCTCGCAGCGTTGCCGTCTGCTGGAATCGTGGTCGGCCCGCACGACGAGGTCCTTGAGACCACCGCTACGGCGCGGACGCTGGGCTTGGTTCGGGGAAGCCGGATCGCGGTCCCTGAGCTGCTGCAATTGGTCCGCAACGTGCGTCGGGACGGTGATGGCCGGACCGTCGATCTTCAGATCGACCGAGGCGTACGCGTTGCCTCCATCTACCTCACCGCTCGTGTAGCACCACTGGATGAGAGCCTGATTCTCGTCCTCGCGGACGATCAAACAGCCGCTCAGCGCATCGAGGAGACCAGGCGCGACTTCGTCGCAAACATCAGTCACGAGCTCAAGACGCCGATCGGCGCCATTGCGTTGCTCGCCGAGGCTGTTGAAGATGCCGCAGACGACCCGCCCGCCGTACGCAAGTTCGCCAGTCGGCTGGGTATCGAGGCCGCCCGGCTGACTGATCTGGTCAGTCAAATCATCGAGCTGTCCAGACTTCAATCCGACGACCCGCTGGCAGATCCGGAGATCGTTGACATTGACGAGGTGCTGACCGAAGCGGTGGATCGCCGCCGGCTCGACGCCGAGCGGAAACGGATCACCCTCACCGTGGCCGGTGTTGCTGGGACGCGGGTACTGGGTAGCGCCCGCCAGCTCGGGGTAGCGGTCGGCAATCTTGTGGAGAACGCCATGGCATATTCCGACCCGGGCGCGCGCGTTGTTGTCGCCGCGCATGTCCAAGCCCGGAGCGACGATGACTACATCGAGATCACCGTGTCGGACAACGGCATCGGGATCCCGGCTACAGAAGTCGATCGGATCTTCGAACGCTTCTACCGAGTGGACTATGCGCGCAGCCGGGCCAATGGCGGCAACGGCCTCGGGCTCGCCATTGTGAAGCACATTGCCGCGATCCATGGTGGCGATGTGTCGGTGTGGAGCCAACCGGGCCAGGGATCGACGTTCACGATCAAGATCCCGGCCCATCTCCATGAGGCTTCTGCAGCCTCCCCGGGTCCCGCAACGGCTTCGAACAATCAGCCGCCTCCCGATCAACCAACGTACGAGGCCCAGGAGATCAGCCAATGACTAGGGTGCTCGTCGTCGAGGATGAGGAGTCCTACCGTGACGCACTGTCGTACATGCTCTCCAAAGAAGGTTTCGAGGTCATCGAGGCACACGACGGCGCAACCGGGATCGCCGAATTCGATCGGCGTGGCGCGGATATCGTCCTGCTCGACCTGATGATGCCGGGCCTCCCCGGAACGGAAGTCTGCCGACAGCTCCGTCTTCGGGGTCCCGTCCCGGTCATCATGCTCACAGCGCGGGATAGCGAAGTCGACAAAGTGGTCGGCCTTGAGCTCGGCGCCGACGACTACGTCACCAAGCCGTTTAGTCATCGGGAGTTGATCGCGCGGATGCGTGCCGTGCTGCGTCGTGGGCAGGATGCCGAGCTGATGCCCGACGTCGTCGAGGCCGGCGGCGTTCGAATGGACGTGGGGCGGCATGAGGTATCGGTCAATGGCGAGCGGGTCAGGCTCGCCCTCAAGGAGTTCGAGCTGTTGGAAATGCTGCTCCGCAACGCTGGACGCGTGATGACACGCGGTCAGCTCATCGACCGGATCTGGGGTGCGGATTACGTCGGGGACACCAAGACGCTGGACGTTCACATCAAGCGGCTGCGTACCAAGATCGAGCCCGATCCGGCGAACCCGCGGTATCTGGTCACCGTCCGAGGGCTGGGTTACAAGTTCGAGGCATGAGGAAAAGTTGCCGCCGGATATCTTGAGCTTGTGACTGGCGAGATCACCGTCTTCTCCGGTTCGTCCCACCTTGATTTTGCCGAGGAGCTATGCCAGATCGTCGGAGTGGAGTTGGCGCCCGCTCGTACGATGCGGTTCAGCAACGACTGTCTGCAGGTTCAGCTACGCGCCAATTGCCGGCAGCGCGACGTCTACGTGATCCAGTCGTTGGTACCGCCGGTACAGGAAAATCTCGTCGAACTGTTGCTCATGCTGGACGCGGCGCGCGGAGCGTCGGCGGCCCACATCACCGCCGTCATCCCGCACTTCGCGTACGCCCGCTCGGACAAGAAGGATGCGCCCCGCATCTCAATCGGCGCTCGGTTGGTCGCGGACTTGTTGGCCACTGCTGGCGCCACGCGGGTGCTCACCATGGCGCTGCACGCGCCGCAGGTGCATGGGTTCTTTTCGGTGCCGGTCGACCATCTCAACGCGATCAAGGTGCTAGCCGAGCACTTCCGGTCTTACAACCTCAGCAATGCCGTCGTCGTATCTCCCGACCTCGGGAACGCGAAGATGGCCGCTGCGCTCGCCCGGGTACTCGGCGTCCCAGTCGCGGCAGGCTCCAAGCAACGGTTGACCGATGACACCGTGATCATCGACCGGATCATCGGTGACGTGCACAACCGCGAAGTCATTGTTCTCGACGACGAAATTGCCACGGCGGGCTCGATCGTCGAGCTGCTCAAGCTGTTGCGGGCGGAGGGGGCTGGGCAAATCTCAGTGGCCTGTACTCACGGACTGTTTACCGGCCCGGCGATCGAACGGCTCAAGCAGGAGCCCGATATCGCCGAAATTGTCACGACGAACACAGTGCCGCTGCCGCCGGAGAGCCAGCTGCCCAACATGGTTATCCTGTCGGTTGCTCCGCTGTTCGCGGAGGCTGTGCACCGGATCCATGCGGGCGAGTCGATCAGCAGCCTCTTCAGCGACGAGATGACCTACGGGTAGTGCCGCCGAGGAAGTGCGAAGCGGGACGCCCTCAGCTGCAGGGTGCGAATCAGGACGCCCGGAGCCGCAGGCTGAGCAGGATCAGACGCTGGGCGTCGCGGAAGGCTTGAGGGACACGTACGGGCCGACGTTGCCGTCGACGATCGGCGCTCGTGTCGTCACCTCGCCGGCGTTCTCGAATTGCAGCGTCACAATCGCGTCGAGACCAGCCTTCAGATCCGGACTTTTGACGATGATCGGCGGCTGGTCGGTCAGCACGACCTGGAGACCATTAGCTACCGAGACGGTCGACGGAATCGTCCCGGTAAACGGAGCGCCCTCCGACCCATCCGCTTTGATGGGCGTTCCACTCACTGCTGTGAGTGAATCGCGGTCAGCGGTCACGATGGAACCTGAGACCACGCCTTCCCCGGGCGCCCAACTGATGATCGACAGGTTGCGAACATGGACCACCTTGTTGGGGTTCGCCGGGTCACCGACATCGACGTTAACGCCCTCCGCCGGCGTGTAAGGCCGATTCGTCTGGACCTTCATTCCGCATCCGGCTGCCAAGAGGACCAGGCCAATGGCGAGCAGCAGGTTCGCGACACTGCGTAATGCCCGTCCTGTAACGCCATGCCGACGCGCAGTGTGGCCTGCACGATCTGCTCGACTCGGTTTCCACAACACGATGGCCGACTCCTGCCTGGCGAAAGGAACGTTTTGCGAAGCAGCCTATCGACACCGTCGCCGTTAGTGCAGGCCTCGCCCGTGCGGCGTGAGGATGTTGTGACATGACATCCGGCTCAGGCACACACCCGACCTATTTGTCAAGCCTGACATCAGCTCAATACTGGCCTCTGGCTAGCGCAAACGCTGCCTGGGAGCCCCGCTGGCCGTGCTAAACTTGGTTGCGCGAAAGGGGTACAAAACAATATGACCTTTACAGTCGGCGAAACGGTGGTCTACCCCAATCATGGAGCCGCCGTCATCGAGGACATCGAAACCCGCCAGATCAAGGGCGAGGACAAGCTCTATCTGGTACTGAGGATTGTTGGCCAAACTGATCTCGTCGTTCGCGTACCTGCATGCAACCTGGACCTCGTCGGGGTCCGTGACGTTGTTGACGCTGACGGATTGGAAAGAGTATTTGGTGTCCTCCGTGCGCCTCATACCGAGGAGCCGACCAACTGGTCACGCCGGTACAAGGCCAATCTCGAAAAGCTTCACTCCGGCAACGTGTTGAAGGTCGCCGAGGTTGTTCGCGACCTGTGGCGGCGCGAGCGTGAGCGTGGGCTGTCCGCTGGTGAGAAGCGGATGCTTGCCAAGGCGCGCCAGATCCTGGTTTCCGAGCTTGCCCTTGCGGAGCGTGTCGAGGAGGACAAGGCGGAGGTTCTGCTCGACGAGGTCCTTGCTTCCTGACATCGCAGGCACCCCTTCGGCGTACCGGAATCGGTATCGACGTTCATCGGCTGGCTGCTGGTCGGCCGATGAACGTCGCTTGTCTGCTTTTTGAGGACGAGGTGGGCCCCGAAGGCCACTCCGATGGTGATGTCGTTGCTCATGCAGCCTGTGACGCGCTGCTGAGTGCGGCTGGCTTGGGCGATCTTGGCAGCAACTACGGGACCAACGATCCCCAGTGGTCCAGTGCCCCCGGAGCAGCCTTTCTGTCCGAAACTGCTGCACGCGTACGAGCGGCCGGCTTCGACATCGCCAATGTTGCCGTGCAACTGATCGGCGACCGCCCCAAGCTGGGAGCGCGCCGCGCAGAGGCCGAGCGGATTATGGCTAAGGCGGTCGGCGCCCCGGTCAGTCTTGCGGCGACCACCACCGACGGCTTGGGCCTCACTGGTCGCGGGGAAGGAATTGCCGCGATCGCGACCGCGCTGTTGGTGTGAAAGATCGCACTCTTCGACAAGCTCAGGGTGCAGCTTGCTAGCGGACGTATTTGGATGGAGCAGTAAAGGTATTGCAGGCGCCCACTGAGTTATTGCTCAGGCCCGTAGTGCCCCAGTATTTGCGCGATCGACCGAGGCCGTGGTTTCCGACGATGTCAGGTTTGTTGGTGAGCGTGTCGTCCCCAATGGCGACGTAGATCTCCTCGATTCCAGGCCCGTCTTGTGGCTGCACTCCGATGGACTGCGAGACAGCGCGGATGAACATGCCGGAGAAACAGTCGGCTTGGGTTTCGAGCCGTCGCATGTACTCCAGCTCGGCCCCCTTGCTATTGGACTCTTGGCCCAATGCGTGTGCGGAGATCAAGATGGCAGTTCTCGCCTGTAGCGCATGACCAAATTCATGAGCCATGACAATGTCTGCGGTCCATTTGTTCCGCCGCACGGTCGGCAAAGCCTGCGGCAGGAGGCTGCTGTAGTAGACCTGCTGATCGGCTGAGCAGTAAAAGGCATTGATGCCGCTCGTGCCGCATTTCGTGGTGAGCTCTTCACCGTAGATCGTGACCGTTGGGCGCACGATGATCCAGCCCGAGTTGACGACCGGCGGTTCCCAGACGCGTACCAGACACTCCATCAATCCTTCGAAATGCGACTTCAGCTGTGCGTCGCTGGCAGTCGTGACGTTGATCGGTTCTGAGTTGCAGCGGACCGGTGTAGGCACGGTCTCGCGATAGAACGGATTCTTGGTGATCAACTGATCGGCTTCTTCGTACGTCTGCGGTAACGGTATCGGCGGCGGATTACTATCCGGCGGCGGGACCTGGTAGTCGTCGTTCTGGTACGCCGTCTCCGATGCTCCTGAGTTCAGGCCAGTGATCACCAATCCTGCCAGTGCGGCGAGGGCAACAATGATCGTGACAAATGCTATGAACTGCAGCGGGTTTCTGCGGCGCGGTGCGGGCACTTGTGGCGTTGGCCCGTACTGTGGCACTCCGCCACCGAAGGACGGCGGTCCGAAGCTTGAAGCGGGATAGCCCTGGTAATAGCCGCCAGCCGATGCGGCGGGCTGCCAGCCGCGTGGCGGGCCGACGCCGGAGGTTCCGTAGCTTGAGCCTGGTTGTGGAGAGCCTTGGGGTGGTGCGTACTGCGGACCGCTCCACTGCTGCTGGCTCACACGCGCAACGATAACCGGGCATGCTGGTGATTCCAGCTGCTCCCGCAATCAAACAGAGGAAACAACACCTCGCAGCTGGCGGGCGCGCGCGGGCTTCGGCGATCAGACGTTTTTGGGCTTGGGACGCACCTTTCAGCGACTAGTGGGAGGCTGTACCTCGTGCCCGCGAACCTGCCAGCGACGCTTCATCGGATCGGGGCGATGATTGCGTTCTGTCTTCTGACCTGCGGTCTACTCGCCGGCCCGCTGGCATTGACAGCACACGCCGAGGGCAATGCCGCGACCTTCATTGCCGAGGGCAATCTGGCCAAAGACGGCACGCTGAGGGTGAAGCAAACCATCACACTGACCGGCGCTGTGCCGCCGGAGCTCACGCAGCGGTTCGAGACGCGGGAAGACCTGGTTGGAGATCGTCAATACGTCCAGCAGCTCTCCGACATCACGGCCATGGTGAAAGACGCTCAGCTGCAGCCCACGATCAAATCCGATGACCGCTTCACCACAGTGACGGTGCCGACCAACGGCGCGACGGAGATCGTGATGAGCTACACCGTCACCGGTGCGGTCATCACCATTGGTAGCAATGGCACGGCCTTGCGTTGGGGCATGTTGCAAGGCCTCAGTGCATCGGTGACGGAGTTCAGCGCGACAGTCCAGATTCCGACCCAGTTCAGCTACATCAAATGCACGGCTGGCAGCCCGAACTCAACTGTTCCCTGCAACTTTGCCAGCACCGAGGGCGCGCAGGTGCCGACGTTCCGCGACGGACCGCGTGGCGAGGGCGAAGTGGTGACCCTCGACATCGGCTTTCCACCCGGCACCGTGGCGTCGAACGAGGTGATCGACTACCAATGGACGCTCGGGCGGGCCTTCTCGGCTAAGCCGCTTCCCCTGGCCCTTGCCCTGGGTCTGCTGGTCCTTGGCGGTCTCGGACTGTACGGCATTCATCGACGGGCTGGTCTTGACGTGAAACCCGACGGCCAGCTCAACAAGGTGGGCGAATTCGTGCCGACTGGTGAGGGCCAAGCGGAGTTCCGCGTGGTCGACAATGTCCGGCCGGGCCATGTCGGTACGGTGGCCGACGAGCGCGTCGATCCGATTGACGTGACGGCGACACTAGTTGATCTTGCCGTACGCGGCCATGTGGTGATCAACGAGCTGCCCAGGGAGAGTGATTTTGCTCGAGCGGACTGGGAGATCAAGCGTCTCGAGGGATCACCCGACGGCTTGCGGCCTTTCGAACAACAACTGCTGGACGGCATTGCCCAAGTGGGGGCAAACGTGCGCGTATCCGAGCTGGCCACGCGGGTTCAAGAGTCCATCGGTGGAGTGCAGAACGCGCTCTATGACGAAATGGTCAGCAACGGGTGGTACGAGCGTCGCCCGGATGACACCAGGAATCGCTGGACTCAGCTGGCACTCGCGGCCCTGATCATTTCGGTTGTCTTGACGGGCGTGCTCGCGGCGTTCACCACGTTCGGTTTGGTAGGGCTGGCGTTGATTGTGGTGTCCTTGGGAACGGTGTTCGTCGCGCAGGAGATGCCCGCCCGAACCGCGAAGGGCGCTGCCTTGCTAGGTGGTCTGGGAGCGTTGCGGTCAGATCTACTAAGCCACCCGACCAACCAAATGCCACCGGGCGCTGAGTTGCGGGAGATCTCTGAGGTGCTCCCGTACGCCATCGTGCTCGGCGGCGCGGACCGGTGGCTGGACGCCATCGTTGCCAGCGACGTCGACGAGTACCCCGACTCCGACGATCTCTCCTGGTATCACGGACCCGAGAACTGGCACCTAGGCGATCTACCGGACTCGATGAGGAACTTCGTGACCACAGTTTCAGGGAGTCTGTTCACTCGCTAGTTTGATTGCCTCGCGATCCGTGTTTGCTTCCGCTCTATTTCAGGTTCTGCAGCGGATAACCGTGCTTCGCACAGCCGTCGATGATCAACTGCTTGGCGTCGCCTGGCGAGTTCTTGGGATCATCGGACTCCAACAAGCTGATCGTTGCATCGACCCAGCGTTGCGGCTCGGGATCGAGCTTGCCCGACTGACTGAGCTTCTTCAGGCCAGCCACCGTTACCTTGTTGACCGCTGTGCCGCCGCCGGCCGCCGTATCAACTGCTGGGCAGCCGATCTTGTAAAGGTCCGCCGACTGGACGTCTGTTTGGGAACACGCAGTGAGTCCGAGCAGTGGAGTGGCAGCGAGGACAGTGGCGGCAATGACACGGTGCATGGCTTCAGAGTATGTGCCCGACCCTGTCACGGACCTGTGTGCCGTGAAACGCCAACGCAGGCGCCCAGCGGATCAGACGTCATCTCAGTCAGAGGTGCCGGTCGCCTCGCTCGTAATCATCGATCGCCTGTCGCATCTGCCGGAGGGCCGCCTGGATTTCAACCTCCATCTGGTCTTCAGGACTTGCATACCGCCGCACTTTTGACTGCCAATCGCTGAACCATAAGTAGATGGCCCAGGTGATCATGCCGATGGCGAACAGAATCATGCAGATCGTCGTAATGGTCGTCGGCTCCATGCCTGGGTCCTTCGGCGCAGTCTCTACAGAGCAAGCCCCGGGTAAAGCGGGTTCGCGTCCAGCAGCTCCGCGGCCGCGGCCTTCGTAGCCTCGGCGACGCCCTCGGCGAGCACGTACTTAGCCTTGCCTGGTTGTCCGCTGGAGGCAACCGCTGGCGTGGTGTTATCGAGCACCTTCACGATCAGCTCGGCCACCGTGTCGAACTCATCAGCGCCGAATCCGCGAGTCGTCAGTGCCGGCGTACCGATCCGTACGCCCGATGTGTACCAGGCGCCGTTTGGGTCGGCGGGTACCGCATTCCGGTTGGTGACAATCCCCGCATCCAGCAACGCCGCCTCAGCCTGACGACCGGTGAGCCCGAACGTCGACACATCGATCAAGACGAGGTGGTTGTCGGTTCCGCCAGTGACCAGTTTCGCGCCCCGACGCAGCAGACCATCGGCCACGGTCTGAGCGTTGTCGGCGACGGCTTGTGCATAGCTCCGGAACTCCTGGGTCCGGGCTTCGGCAAGAGCCACAGCTTTCGCGGCAATCACATGGCCGAGCGGGCCGCCGAGTACGAGCGGGCAGCCGCGGTCGACGGAGTCTGCGTATTCCTTGGTCGCCAGGACCATCCCGCCGCGCGGCCCGCGCAGCGACTTGTGGGTCGTTGTGGTCACCAGATGGGCATGCGGCACCGGATCCTCATCGCCGGTGAACACCTTTCCCGCGACCAGGCCGGCGAAGTGTGCCATGTCAACCAGGAGGGTCGCGCCAACCTCGTCCGCGATCTCTCGCATCGTGGCGAAGTTGATCCGCCGCGGATAGGCGGAGTAACCGGCGATCAAGATCAACGGCCGGAACTCCTGGGCCATCGCGCGTACCGCGTCATAGTCCAGCAGCTGGGTCTCCGGGTCAGTGCCGTAGGAGCGCTGATAAAACATCTTGCCGGAGATGTTCGGGCGGAACCCGTGAGTCAGGTGACCGCCGGCGTCGAGCGACATTCCGAGGGCTCGCTGGTTGCCGAACTTGTGCCGTAGCTCCTCCCACTGCTCCTCAGTCAGGTCATTGACAGTTTTCACTCCACGATCGGCCAACTCGGGAAGCTCGATCCGATTGGCGAGAATGGCCCAGAACGCGACCAGATTGGCGTCGATGCCGGAGTGCGGCTGGGTGTAGGCATATTCGGCGCCGAAGAGTTCGCGGGCATGTTCGGCTGCGACCGTTTCTACGGTGTCAATGTTCTGGCAGCCGGCGTAGAACCGGTGCCCGATGGTGCCTTCGGCATATTTGTCGGAGAGCCAACTCCCCATCGTGAGCAGCACCGCAGGCGATGCGTAGTTTTCTGAGGCGATGAGTTTGAGTGACTCGCGCTGATCGGTCAGCTCCGAGCGGATGGCGCCGGCGATCCGCGGCTCGATGGTCTCAACGACGGAGAGGATGGTGCGATAAGCCTGGGAGACGGGGCCTGCGTTACCTCCGCCCGAATTCTCCGACCACGTGGGTTCGGTTTGGGAGGCGGGAGAAAGGATGTCGGTCACGAGCACTCCTGAGGTGAAAGCCGGGCGCCGCCTACATTAGTCCAGCTGACTGGGGCGCTGTCGCGAGATTTCATAGAGTGCGATCCCTGCCGCCACGCCCGCGTTGAGGGATTCCACGCTCGCGCTGATCGGGATCGATGCGAGGAAGTCGCAAGCCTCGCGGACCAGACGCGACAATCCTGACCCTTCGCTGCCGACGACCAGTACCAGCGGCCCGGCGGCCTCGGGTACGTCGGAAATGCTCGTGTCAGCCTCGCCGTCAAGGCCGATCAGGCTTAGTCCCGCGTCGGCGTACGCGCGCAAGCTGCGATTGAGGTTGGTCGCCCGTGCAATCGGGATATGAGCGGCGGCGCCGGCCGAGGTCTTCCACGCGGCGGCCGTCATGCCGGCCGCCCGGCGTTGCGGTATGAGGACGCCATGCGCGCCGAATGCGGCGGCCGACCGGACAATTGCCCCCAGATTGCGCGGGTCGGTAATCGAATCAAGTGCGACTATCAGTGGCGGTCGGTCGGAAGCCAGGGCGGTGGACAGCAGATCGTCCGGGTGCGCGTAGTCGAACGCCGGCAGTTGCAACGCGACGCCCTGGTGCATTGCGCCGCCCGTAAGTCGGTCGAGCTCGGAGCGTGTGACTTCAAGCAGCGCCGTGCCGCGGGTCGCGGCACGCTTGAGAATGTCGCGTAGCCGGTCATCTCGTTCAGCGCCCTCCGCGACGTAGGCGGATCGGATCGGGATCTCGGCCTCCATCGCCTCCAGCACTGCGTTGCGCCCGACGACCCACTCGGGCCCTGATCCGGGCCGCCCAGTCTTCGGTGCGGCGCCGCGACGCGGTTGGCGCTGTGCTGGGGTTTTCTTCGTGCGGTACGCCGTGTGGTAGGGCCGGTCCTCTGCCTTGGGCGTTGGGCCCTTTCCTTCCAGGCCTCGGCGGATCCGCCCACCGGAACCGGCTGTATTGCCCTTGCCGCTGCGGCGTACCGCTCCCTTGCGCTGGCTATTGCCTGGCATCAGCGGACTCTCCAACGGGGCCCCTGCTGGGTGTCGAGGACTTCGACTCCAAGCGCGGCAAGGGAGTCACGAATGGCGTCAGCAGCGGCGAAGTCCTTGCGTTCCCGGGCTGCCTCTCGATGCTTCAGCAGCTCGGTCACCAGGCCCTCCACCACGGCGGTCAGCTGTTGATCAACCCTGCGCTCCCAGGCGGCACTGTCAGCATCCAAACCCAAGATCGCCAGCATGCCCAGCACCTCAGCCAGTCGGGTTGCAACAAGATCGGTTTCGCCAGCCTCGAGCGCCTGGTTGCCTTCCCGTACGACGTTGTGCAGCACTGCGACAGCTGCGGGCGTACCAAGATCATCATTCATCGCCGCCGTGAACTCTTGCGGAACGTGCTCGGCAATGACGCCGACCACGTCGCCAGCACGGCGAACGAAATTGTCAATTCGCTCGAGTGCGACCGCCGACTCCGCAATCGCCGCATCGGAGTATTCGATCGGCGAGCGGTAGTGCGGTTGAAGCAGGTAGAGCCGCACGGCACGGGCCGGGAATCTCTTGATCACTTCGGAGACGAGTGCGCTGTTGCCCAGCGACTTGCTCATCTTCTCCCCAGCCGTCGTGACTAGAGCGTTGTGCATCCAGTAGCGAGCGAAACGTTGCCCCGTGGCCCTCGACTGAGCAAGCTCGTTTTCATGATGAGGGAAGCGAAGATCAAGTCCGCCACCATGGATGTCGAACTCATCGCCGAGGTACTTACCAGCCATGGCCGAGCACTCCAAATGCCAACCGGGCCGGCCGCGGCCCCACGGGGTCACCCAGCTCGCCGTCTCCGGCTCAGTATGTTTGTGGCCCTTCCAGAGGGCAAAATCGCGCGGATCCCTTTTGCCGCGAGTATCGGAATCCCCGGCAGGCTCCATATCGTCGATGTTCTGGTGGGACAAGGAGCCGTACGCGGGCCAGGACTTGACGTCGAAGTAGACGTCGCCGGAGGAGTCTGGCGCTGGATACGCGTGACCACGTTCGATGAGAACCTTGATCATTTCGATCATCTCGGGAATGTGGCCCGTGGCTCGCGGTTCGTAGGTAGGTGGCAGGCAACCCAGTGCCGCGTACGCGTCGTGCAGCTCGCGCTCGAAGCGATAAGCGAGCGCGAACCACGGAGCACCGGCCTCCGCCGACTTGATCAAGATCTTGTCATCGATATCGGTGATGTTGGCGATCACGGTGACGTCGTAGCCGCACCAGCTCAGCCAGCGACGTAGGACGTCGAAAACCACTTCCTTACGGATGTGTCCCAGGTGTGGCCCGGACTGAACGGTGAGTCCGCAGTGGTAGATCGACACCCGGCCAGGTACCACGGGCTCGAACGGGCGAACCGATTGCGTGGCAGTGTCATAGAGCCGGAACGCGCCTGCCACGCCCGGTTGGGCTTGTCGCGTCACGAGTGATGGGTCTCTCTTTCTACCGCCATCAGGCGCCGCATGGCCTCGACGCCCTCGCGCAGAGCTTTGAGGTCACGCTTCGACATCGTCACAAGATAGGGCTCGAGCGAGGTACCGATCGAATTACGCATCGAGGCCAGCTGTTGGTTGCCTTTCTTCGTCAGTTTGATCATCCATGCTCGAGCGTCGCGCGGGTCGGCGGCGCGGTCGACCAGCTGTGCTGCTTCCAGGCGCTTCACATGGTTGGTGATCGTCGGTTGAGAGCATCGCTCGGCCGCGGCGAGCTCGCTGATCCTCGTTGGCCCGTTGTCATGCAAGCGCGCTAGCAAACGCGCGGCTGCGAGACTGATGCTGAAACCGTTCTCCTTGGGAACCCAGCGGATCATACGCGCGGCCGTCGAAATCAGATCCTCACCGAGGGTGTGGAGATCATCGTCCATCTGCGCAGGATATGCGGTTCGGTGGTTCAGCGTGCGGCATGTCAGCGGCGGATCGCCGCAACGACCAGCTGGGCGAGCTCCGAGTAGGCCTCAGCGTCGCTGAGGCCAGTGGCTGCAGCGATCTCGCCGCTGGTGATGCGCCGCATTGTGGCAGTCACGACCTCGCCCGCAAAAGCGGCGTGCACCCGCCGGAATGCACCGGCTTTGGTGCCTTCATCGATCAGTTCACGGACCCGCCGGGCTGCCGTCAGTGTGTTCTGCTCATAGATCTCGGTCGCCGGACGGAAATTGGCCAGATCGTCTCGGAAAGCACGGCTAGCTGGACGCAGCTCCTCGGCAACAGCCTCGAGATAGCGGGTAACTCGATTCGCCGGTGCCCGGGTTCGAGCAATCGCCGCCTCGACCTGCTCGGTGGCGCGCTTGAAGAACTGCCGCACGGCCAGCACGGCGATCTGCTCTTTGCTGGCAGCGAGTGCGTAAAGAGTGCGTTTGGAGCAGTTCAACTGAGCTGCGAAGTCGTCCATCGTGAGATGGCTGAATCCCTGCGCTAGAACGAGATCAACGAGTGCATCACGTAGCTGTGTCTGCCTGCTGGTTAGTCTGCGCTCAAGCAGGATAGCTACCATAGTGGTACTACCGTACTATATCTAGTACCGTCCAGCTACATCAAAGGAGAGAGAAATGGCCGTCGATCGGCTGTTGCCAACCGACGAGGGTGCGGAGCTGGTGGCGCTGATTCGCGAGATTGCGCAGGCTGAGCTGGCTCCACGGGCAGCTGCCGATGAGGCCGCAGCGCGATTCCCTCGTGATGCCTTCGCCATGCTCGGAGAGACCGGGCTCCTCGGCCTGCCCTATCCGGCGGAGTACGGCGGCGCAGGTCAGCCGTACGAGGTCTACTTGCAGGCCCTTGAAGAGGTCGCGATGGCGTGGATGAGTGTCGGCGTCGGTGTTTCGGTTCATGTCATGGCGACGTACGCGATGGCGGCCTTCGGGACCTCAGAGCAGCGTGCCAGCTATCTGCCGGAGATGATCAGCGGCCGGATGCTAGGCGCGTATGCGCTGTCGGAGGTGCAGGCCGGATCGGACATCTCGGCCATGATGATGCGCGCGAAGCATGCTGATCATGGCTACGAGCTCAACGGCGCCAAGGCTTGGACGACTCACGGCGCGTACGCGGATTTCTATACGACCTTTGCGCGGACGAGCGACGACCCACGGGGCGGTGTGACCTGCTTCCATGTGCCGGGCCGCGCATCAGGCCTGACCTTTTCCAGGCCCGAGCACAAGATGGGCCTAAACGCATCGCCGACGACTGCGCTGTACTTCGATGCGGTGGCCATCGAGGACAGCCGGCGCATCGGAGATGAGGGCCAGGGTGCCCGGATTGCCCTGTCCGCGCTGGATTCCGGGCGGCTCGGAATTGCTGCGTGTGCGACCGGCTTGGCACAGGCGGCCCTTGATCTTGCGACCGATTATGCGAAACAACGCGAGCAGTTTGGACGTCCGATCGCGGAGTTCGAGGGGCTGCGATTCTTACTCGCGGAGATGGCGGCTGCGGTTGATTCTGCACGCGCGACTTATCTGATGGCGGCTCGCAAGCGCGATGCCGGTCGGCCTTTTACTCGCGATGCCGCGGTCGCGAAGATGATAGCTTCCGATGCCGCGATGAAGGTGACGACAGACGCCGTTCAGGTGCTAGGCGGCTACGGCTACACCCGGGACTATCCGGCCGAGCGTTATATGCGAGAAGCCAAGGTGACTCAGATTTTCGAGGGCACGAATCAAATTCAGCGACTCGTCATCGGCCGGCTGCTCTTGAAGTAACCGCTGAAGTAACCTCCGACTTGTCAGCGTCTCAGCCGGGCCATAGCCAGCCGAGACGCTGACAAGTCGGAGTGGGAGTGGGGGAGCGGCGCATGAGGCTGGGCGAGGGCGACGTTGTGCTCGTGACTGGAGGAGCGTCGGGGCTCGGGGCGGCCACGGTGCAGAGAGTGGTCGCGCAGGGGGCCTCGGCGGTCATTGTTGATCTTCCCGGCTCAGCTGGTCGCGAGTTCGCTGTCGAGCTGGGGGAGCGAGTGCGGTTCGCGCCTGCCGACGTACGTGATGAAGATCAACTTCAAGCAGCGGTTGAGGCGGCGACCGAACTCGGCGCCCTACGGGTCGTGGTCAACTGCGCCGGGGTGGGTACTCCCGGCCGCGTGATCAGCAAGCGCGGAGTGTTGCCGCTCGAGGACTTTCGTACGGTGATCGACATCAATCTGGTCGGCACCTTCAACGTGCTACGGCTGACGGCTGCGGCCATGATCGACAATGAGCCGCTCGACGGCGACCGTGGATTGGTGATCATGACTGCGAGTGTTGCAGCCTTCGACGGTCAGATCGGCCAAGCGGCGTACGCGGCGAGCAAGGGTGGTGTCGTCGGATTGACATTGAGCGCGGCCAGAGACCTTGCGGACAAGGCCATCCGGGTGATGACCATTGCGCCCGGCGTGATGGAAACACCGATGATGGCTGGTCTTCCCGGGGAGACGAAGTCGATCTTGGAGGCGCTGGTACCGCATCCGACACGGCTTGGCCGACCCGAGGAGTACGCCATGCTGGTGTCGGCGATCATCGAGAATCCGCTGCTCAATGGAGAAGTCATTCGCCTCGACGGCGCCCTGCGCATGCCACCGCGCTGAACGGTTCCGGCTAGTCCGTGCGGCGGGTCAACGGGAGACCGATCCCCACCCTGACCGTGGACCTCCGCGAGCCAGTGTGCTATTTCTTTGCCCTCGCGCGGAGCGCTGCAATGTCAAGGTATGCCTCGGCCGGCTCCTTCTCGGGCTCGGCCGTCTCGTCCTCCCACGGGTCGTAGGGCTTCTCGTACTCGTCATCAACAAATCCCTGTGACGGGTCGAAGGGGTTAGCCAGCGGCCCCGTCGACTCCATGTCAGAAACAGCGATCTCCTCGTCGGGGAGCCCGCGCAGAACGGTATTGACGTACGCCTTTGCCGCATCGTCCATCGAGATCTCGCCCCCGGCCTGCTCGCTGAGGAACCATCGGTGCTCGAGCATCTCGTGGTAGAGCTGCGCCGGCTCCAGCTTGGCCCGCAGGTCCGTAGGCACCGATTGCAAGATTGGCTCGAACTGCTCGAGCAACCACTCATGGGCCACGATCGCCTCGTCGGCCCCCTGTTGGTCGGTGCGCGCACGGTAATAGTCAAGATCATTGAGCAGCCGCCGAGCCTGATTCTCCTCGGTGTCCAGCCCAGTCAGCCGAATCAACCGCCGCGAGTGGTGGCCAGCATCGACGACCTTGGGCTGGATTCGGATGGTGGAGCCGCCGAGGTCTGTGGTGATGTCCAGCTCGGCCACGTCGAAGCCGAGCGCGTTGAGCTGGCGTACCCGTCCCTCTATGCGGTGCATCTCGCCAGCGTTGAACTCCTCGACGGCGGTCAGTTCATTCCAGAGTTCGCGGTAGCGGCTCTCGATAGTTTCCACCAGAACGAGGGGATCCAACGCCTCATCCAACAGACCCCCAGCCTCGAGGTCGCAGAACTCTCCATAGAGGTTGGTGCGCGCAATCGTGAGGTCGTGCTCACGCTGTCCGTCGGTCAGGCGATCATGCAGCTCGCTCGTCTCAGCGTCCACCAGGTACGCGGCGAACGCGCCGGCGTCGCGCCGGAACAGAGTGTTCGACAGCGAGACGTCACCCCACAGGAGGCCGTTCAGATGCAGCCGCACAAGCAAGACGACCATGGCGTCGACCAACCGGTTGACGGTGTCTTGGCGTACGCCGCGGTTGAACAACGACCGGTACGGCAAGGAGAACTGGAGATGCCGAGTGATCAGAATCGGCTCGAGTGGCTCGCCCTGTTCATCAACACGAGCTGTGACCACACCCACCGCCTCGACTGCGGGCGTGTCCAATCTGGCAAGGTCCCGCAGCAGCTCGTAC
>DASVEX010000235.1:0-4928 GCA_036380335.1 Propionibacteriaceae bacterium
TTCACAAGGAGTCGGATGAGAAGGCGCCGGTCAAGGGCGCTGAGCCCGAGGGCGAATCCGAGCCGGATGCCGAAACCAAGCCCGAGTCGCTCACCGGAGAAGCCCCTTCGGTCGATTCCGGCGCGACTGAAGCCGAGGAGGATGAAGCGCAACTAGTCGCCACGGAGCCGACTGCGGAGGTCCTTCAGGTCCGACGCGGCATGTTCGGGGTCAAGGGCAGCGGCGACACCTCCGGTTATGGCGGCCTGACCCGGGTGGTGGAGTTTCCGGCTGCGGCGACCCCGCCGTTTGGCGGCTGGTGGGACCAGGTTTATGACCGGATTGGCGCTCTCATTCCCGACTTCAGCGACGTGATCACCAACGTCGTCATCCACCGCGGCGAGATCACCTTTCATGTCGAGCGGCAACACCTGCCGAAGTTGGTCCAGCACCTCCGGGATGACGCTCGGTTGCGTTTCGAGTTCTGCAGCAGCGTTTCGGGCGTGCACTATCCGGCCGACAAGGGAGCCGAGCTGCACGCGGTCTACCACCTGCAGTCGATGACCCACAACCGGCGTATTCGGCTCGAAGTCTCCGCTCCCGACAGCGACCCACACATCCCATCGGTTGTGGCGACCTACCCAACAGCGGACTGGCACGAGCGCGAGACGTACGACATGTTCGGCATCATCTTCGACGGCCATCCGGCCCTCACCCGGATCCTCATGCCGGACGATTGGCCCGGTTACCCGCAGCGCAAGGACTATCCGCTGGGCGGCATTCCGGTGGAGTACAAGGGCGCAACGATTCCTCCCCCAGATCAAAGGAGGTCGTACTCATGAGCACAACCGACACGACCGACGAAGCCACCGAGCAAGATCCCTTTGCCGCTGGCGGCGACGCGGCCGAGGGCCACGTTTACACCGTGACCGGCCAGGACTGGGACTCCCTGGTGTCCGAGCAGGCCGAGCGCGGGGACGAGCGGATCGTGGTCAACATGGGTCCGCAGCACCCCTCCACCCACGGCGTACTCCGGCTGATCTTGGAACTCGAGGGTGAGTCCGTTACGGAAGCCCGGTGCGGCATTGGCTACCTGCACACCGGAATTGAAAAGAACATGGAGTTCCGTAACTGGACTCAAGGTGTCACGTTCTGCACCCGGATGGACTACCTCGCGCCCCTGCACAACGAAACGACCTACTGTCTTGGCGTCGAGCGGCTGCTGGATATCGAAGCCGAGATTCCGGAGAAGGCCAACGTTCTTCGGGTGTTGATGTTGGAGCTGAATCGCATCTCCTCGCACCTGGTCTGCATCGCTACAGGGGGGATGGAGATCGGCGCGCTGACGGTGATGACCATCGGATTCCGCGAGCGCGAAAAGGTGCTGGACGCATTCGAGTTGATCACCGGCCTGAGGATGAATCACGCCTACATTCGACCCGGTGGGGTCGCTCAGGACCTGCCGGACAAGGCACTCGATTTCGTGAAAGATCTCGTCGTCTGGATGAAGAAGCACCTACCGGAATACGCCGCTTTCTGCAATGAGAACCCGGTGTTCAAGGCTCGGCTCTCCGGCGTGGGCCATCTTGATCTTGCGGGCTGCCTTGCCCTGGGCATCACCGGGCCGCCGTTGCGAGCGACCGGCTACGACTGGGATCTGCGCAAGAAGCAGCCTTACTGCGGCTATGAGAGCTACGACTTCGAGGTGCAGACCTGGGACACTATGGACGCGTACGGCCGCTTCCGGATTCGGCTGAACGAGATGTGGCAGAGCCTCACGATCATCGAGCAGTGCGTCGAGAGGCTGGAGAAGATGCGCGGCGCGCCGATCATGATCGCGGACAAGAAGATCGCTTGGCCCGCGCAACTCTCCATCGGCTCGGACGGCATGGGCAACTCCAACGAGTACATCAAGCACATCATGGGTCAGTCGATGGAGGCGCTGATCCATCACTTCAAGCTGGTCACCGAAGGTTTTCGGGTGCCGGCGGGTCAGGCGTACGTCCCCATCGAAAGCCCGCGCGGAGAGCTTGGCGCCCACGTGGTCTCAGACGGCGGAACCCGCCCGTTCCGCGCTCATTTCCGGGATCCCAGCTTCACGAATCTCCAGGCAATGCCCGTAATGTGCGAGGGCGCGATGGTCTCCGACGTTGTGGTTGCGGTCGCATCACTTGATCCGGTCATGGGCGGGGTTGATCGCTAATGCGGCCCTTTTCTTGCGCGAGAGGCGGGGAGGACCGCTTGGGCGGGCTAAGCAAACGTGGGACTTGGGTTGGGCAGTCGCGTGCAGTCCGCACGGGGTCGGGATTAGGGCATCTTAGGTTTGCTACGCCCGCCCAAGCGGCCCTCCCCGCCTCTCGATGCGATGCGTTTAGCCACTTGCCACGGCCCTGCCCAGTGGCCGGGGCGCGGCGGCCGCGTCGAGTCGGCCGGCCTGGCCATCAGCCCTGCAGTGGGTCGGCTGAGGCTATTACGTGGTCCGGAAGACGAGCATCGCTCGAACAATGCGCAATGATCGTCGGCTCCGACCGCCGCCGAGGAGCGTGGGCGCCAAGCACGAGTACACGAGGCTGGAGGTTGGAGGGAGGTGCAGCCAAGTGAGTGAGCTTATTGAGCCGCAACCACCGTCGCCGAATGGGCATGCTGGGGGTGACGTCGCCTCGGAGGAGCTCGTTGGACACGGGCACTTTGTGACGCATTTCGATGAGCCGAGTCTGGACTACGGCCTGTCGGAGACCAAGATCACCGAGGCGACCTTGGAGGAGCTGCGCTTGATCGCCGCGAGGTATCCGCAGGCCAGGTCGGCACTGCTACCGATGCTGCATCTGGTGCAGAGCGTCGAGGGACGGGTGACGCCGGCCGGGATCGAAGCCTGCGCCGAGATCTTGGGACTGACAGCAGCCGACGTCAGCGGGGTCGCGACGTTCTACACCATGTACAAGCGACGCCCGGTGGGGGAATACCACGTCGGCGTCTGTACCACCGCACTCTGCGCGATCATGGGCGGCGATGAGGTGTATGCCACGTTGCAAGATCACCTAGGTATTGGCAACGACGAGACCACCGAGGACGGCAAGATCACGCTGGAGCACATCGAGTGCAATGCAGCGTGCGATTTCGCGCCGGTGATGATGATCAATTGGGAGTTCTTCGACAACACCACTGCGCAGCACGCCATCCAGGCGGTTGATCAACTTCGGGCCGGTGACCCGGTACATTCCACCCGCGGCGCTCGGGTTTGCACCTGGAAGGAGGCCGAACGCGTGCTCGCTGGCTTTCCCGACGGACGCGCTGACGAGGGGCCTACGGCTGTTGGTCCCTCGCTCCTCGGTTTGCGTATTGCACAACAGCATGACTGGACTGCGCCATATCCCGAGCACATCCAAGATCGACCAGCCGAGGAGGGGTAGGGCGTGACCGATCCTTTGACACCTGTCCTTACGGCGAACTGGGCAGACGAGCGCGCCTGGAAGTTGACCAACTACGAAAGGCGTGGCGGCTACGACGCGCTGCGGGCTGCGCTGCAGATGGAGCCGGCCGAAGTTGTCGCCCTCGTCAAGGAATCCGGCCTGCGAGGCCGTGGCGGTGCGGGCTTCCCGACCGGAATGAAATGGAGCTTCATCCCCCAAGACAACCCCAAGCCCAAGTACCTCGTGGTCAATGCCGACGAATCCGAGCCGGGGACCTGCAAGGACATCCCGCTGATGATGGCCTCTCCCCACACTCTGGTCGAGGGAGTCATCATCTCTGCGTACGCGATCCGAGCCAACACGGCATTCATCTACGTGCGCGGCGAGGTGCTGCACGTGGTACGCCGCCTGCAGCAGGCTGTGCGGGAGGCGTACTCAGCCGGGTACGCCGGCAACAACGTCCTCGGCACCGGCTATGACCTGGAGATCATCGTGCATGCGGGCGCCGGCGCGTACATCTGCGGCGAGGAAACCGCACTGCTGGACTCGCTGGAGGGTCGCCGCGGGCAGCCGCGTTTGCGGCCGCCGTTCCCGGCCGTTGCCGGCCTGTACGCGTGCCCGACAGTGATCAACAACGTCGAGTCGATCGCCTCGGTGCCATCGATCATCGCCAATGGTGCGGACTGGTTCTCCTCGATGGGCACCGAGAAGTCGAAGGGCATGACCATTTACTCGCTCTCGGGTCACGTCACCCATCCAGGACAGTTCGAGGCACCCTTGGGTGTCACGCTGCGCGAGCTTCTTGATCTTGCCGGCGGCATCCGCGAAGGACACCGGCTGAAGTTCTGGACGCCAGGCGGATCCTCGACACCGATGCTCACCGACGCCCACCTCGACGTGCCGCTGGACTATGAGGCCATTGCCGGAGTGAAGTCGATGCTCGGAACAAAGGCGTTGCAGTGCTTCGACGAGACCACCTCCGTGGTGCGGGTGGTGCTGCGCTGGACCGAGTTCTACAAGCATGAGTCCTGCGGGAAGTGCACGCCGTGCCGCGAAGGCACCTGGTGGCTGGTGCAGATTCTCAAGCGGATGGAGGCCGGTCGCGGCGAGCCCGGCGACATCGAGAAGTTGCTCGACCTCTGCGACAACATTCTCGGTCGATCTTTTTGCGCCCTCGGTGACGGCGCCACATCGCCGATCACCTCGGCCATCCAGTACTTCCGAGACGAGTTCGAGGCTGCCATGCACACCCCGGCCTGGGAGCTCTTTCCGTACGCACGCAGCACGATCTTTGTTCGTGAGCCCGCAGGAGCAGGAGCATGACCGTCACTGCATCGGGAGCGACGCCCAGCTCAGCCGTTGAGCCGCGCGAGGATCTGATCACTCTCACCATCGACGACATCGACGTGTCGGTGCCCAAGGGCACGCTAGTCATCCGCGCCGCTGAGCTCATCGGCGTCGAGATACCGCGGTTCTGTGATCATCCGTTGCTCGATCCCGTCGGCGCATGTCGGCAGTGCCTGGTCGAGGTGCCCGATG
>DASVEX010000236.1:0-8115 GCA_036380335.1 Propionibacteriaceae bacterium
CTATTACTCTTACCGCGTGAGGGTCCCGGCAGCGCACCGAGAAACGCGGTGGTCAAGTCTGTTGGTAGTCCAGACTTTCGCGTTGCGCGGGTTTCAAGCATCTTAGGTTTCTCGGTGCGCTGCCGGGACCCTCACGCTGTCACTGAGTCTGTGCCAGGGAGGCGAAGGCCTAGGTCCTTGGTCGACTCAATATGGCTGCAGGCGGCAGGCGACTGATCACGTGCAGTCTGGACGCACGCGGAGCGTGCAAGCTACAAAGGTGCGCCGATGCGGCGTACGCGGATCATGTTGGTTTGGCCGGCGACACCGGGCGGCGAGCCCGCCACGATGACGACACGATCGCCTTCGGCGACGCGTCCGCCTTCGGCTAGGGACTTGTCGACCTCGCGGATCATCTCGTCGGTGTGGCCGACCATCGGGGCCATGAAGGTCTCCACGCCCCAGTTCAGAGTCAGTGCTGCACGAGTTTCCTCGTACGGGGTGAACGCCAATACCGGGATGGGTGAGCGAAGGCGGGTCAGGCGGCGCGCCGAGTCACCAGAGGTGGTAAACGTCACCAAGAACTTGGCACCAATCCGCTGGGCCACCTCCTCGGCGGCCTTGGTGATCACGCCGCTGGTGGTGTGCGGATCCCAGTCGATGCCGTGCATCTGATCCATGCCGTGGGCTTCGGTGTTCTCCACGATTCGTGCCATCGTCTCGACAGCCAGCACCGGGTATTCGCCGACGCTGGTCTCCCCAGACAACATCAAGGCATCGGCGCCGTCCAGAACCGCATTGGCGACATCAGACGCCTCGGCTCGGGTCGGACGGGGCGAGGAGATCATGGACTCAAGCATCTGAGTTGCTACGATCACCGGCTTCGCCCAGCGCCGGGCAGCAGTGACGATCTGCTTCTGGACAAGGGGCACCTCTTCCAGCGGCAGTTCTACACCAAGATCGCCACGTGCGACCATGAATGCGTCGAAGGCGTCGATGATCTCTATGAGATTCTCCAGGGCCTGGGGCTTTTCCAGCTTTGCGATCACCGGGATGCGACGACCTTCAGCATCCATGACCTCATGCACCGGTTTGATGTCATCGGCGCTGCGAACAAACGACAGAGCCACCATGTCTACGCCGTTGCGCAGTGCCCACCGCAAATCCTCGGTGTCCTTCTCGCTCATCGCCGGGACACTGACGGCGACACCTGGAAGGTTGATCCCCTTGTTGTTGCTGACCGGCCCGCCGACCACCACCTCGGTGATGACGTCGGTGCTGGTGACCTCGGTCGCTCGCAAGGCGATGCGACCGTCGTCGATCAAGATCATGTCGCCGGCTCGGACGTCTCCGCACAACCCCTTGTACGTCGTCGAACACCGCTCGACGGTGCCATCGATGTTCTCGACCGTGATCGCGAACGTCGCGCCCACGAGCAGCTTCTCCTTGCCATTGGCGAAACGGCCAAGCCGGATCTTCGGGCCCTGCAGGTCGGCCAACACCCCGACCGGGCGGCCGGCACCAGCTGCTGCCTCCCGGACGCTGTGCAAGTTTCTCTCATGATCGGCATAGTCCCCGTGACTCATGTTGAGACGGGCGACGTCCATTCCCGCGGCGACCAGCTCCGCCAGGCGCTCGGCGCTCGACGATGCCGGGCCGAGCGTGCACACAATCTTGGCTCTACGCACGAGTTGACCCTAGCGAAGTTTGGCTGGGCAGCGGGACAGCAGTCAAGCAGTGGTCTACCACGTGCTGATCAGGTCCAACGCATGCCGGAGATCATGCGGATAAGCGGATTCGAACTCCATGAGCTCGCCCGAGGTCGGGTGCACAAAGCTGAGCCGAACCGCATGCAACCACTGGCGTTCCAGATCGAGCTTGGCTGCGAGAACCGGGTCAGCCCCGTACATCACATCGCCCACGCAGGGATGCCGAATGGCTGACATATGAACCCGGATCTGATGGGTACGGCCTGTTTCCAGCTTGATCTCGAGGAAGGTAGCCGCGACAAACGCCTCAATGGTCGAGTAGTGCGTGACGCTGTGCCGGCCCTTGTCCATCACGGTCATCTTGTAATCCGCGCTCGGGTGCCGGCCGATCGGCGCATCAATGGTTCCTTCGAAAGGATCCGGATGACCCTGAACGAGTGCGTGGTAGATCTTCTCGACGCTCCGTGATCGGAACGCACGTTTCAAGATCGTGTACGCGTGCTCGCTCTTGGCGACCACCATCAGTCCGGACGTGCCCACATCGAGCCGCTGCACAATGCCTCGTCGTTCGGCAACCCCAGAGGTGGAGATGCGGAAACCGGCGCCGGCAAGGTGGCTGAGTACGTCGGGCCCGCTCCAGCCGAGGCTGGGGTGAGCCGCAACGCCGACTGGCTTGTCGATCACCACGATGTCGTCGTCGTCATAGACGATGGCAACTCCTTCGACCTGCTCCGGCCGTACCGTTGCGGCGCGGGGCGGATCGGCGAGCTCGACCTCGAGCATCGATCCGACGTTGACCCGATCCGACTTCGTGATCGAGGCACCGTCTACAAGGACGCGACCTGCGCCGATCAACTCCACAACATGACTGCGCGACAGCCCCAGCATGCGCGCGACGGCAGCGTCAACGCGCTCGCCGCTCAAGCCCTCCGGCACGAGCACGACTTTCCGCTCAGCCACGCGCGACGGTGCTCCGATCATGATCATCGCCGGTTCCGTCATGCCCACCACGGCCGTGCCGCTGGCCGGTGATGCTGATCCCTTTGACGACGGACAAGAACATGATCATGATGGCGGCGGCAGTAATGCACATGTCGGCAACATTGAAGATCGGCCAGTGCGGCAGCTCGAGAAAGTCGATCACGTGGCCGCGGAGCGGGCCGGGCGGTCGAAATAACCGATCAGTGAGGTTGCCGGCGACACCCGCGCACAATAGTCCGATCGCGACGGCCCACGCTGGATGGCCGATCCGCGGCACCAGTTTGATGATCACGAAGGCGAGCACGATGATTCCTGCGATCGCGAACACGTACGTAAAACGTTGGCCTTGACTGAACGCGGCCCCCGGGTTTCGGATGAGCCGCAGTGTGAGCAGCCCGCCAAGTAGCCGGACCGAGGTCAGCGGCTCGAGATGGGTTACAGCGATGATCTTGGTGACAAGATCAGCCGTCAGCCCAGCAACGGCGATCAGGGCGACGAGAAGCCGCAGGCGTCGCCGCTCGATGGGGCCTACATCGCTGAGTGAAGTTATCGCCGTTCCTCGCGCTGCTTGCACGTGACACACAGTGTGGCACGCGGAAAAGCTTGCAGCCGACCCTTGCCGATGGGCTGCCCACAGTTATCGCAGCTGCCGTAGGTACCGAGCTCGATGTGTCGCAAGGCGAGCCGGGACTGGTCGAGCATCTCCCGGGCGTTGTTGGCCAGCGACATCTCCGCGTCGCGTTCGAAGTTTGCCGATCCCACATCAGCTGGATCGCGTCCCGCCCCCTCGCTGCCGTCGCGAAGCAATCCAACCAGCTCGGCGGTGGAAATCTCGATCTGGCTTTCAAAGCGCGCGATGTCTTCGACCAGCGCCTGCTTGACCTCGTTGATCTCGGCCTTGGTCCAGGGATCTTCGCCCGGGCGAACCGGTAAGGACTTGGGATTCATCGGCTTTCCCGGCTTGTCTTGATGGTCGACAGGTACTGCATGCACCGTTGGCGCGGCCTTGGCCGCCTTGGCGGTGGCCTTCCGACTCGTGGTGGTGCGACCGCCGTTCTCGGCTGCGGGGCTGGCCGCAGCGCTGGATTTAGCGGTGGTCATGGGATCCCCATTTCTTGGTCAGCACAGCAGAGGTGGAAGTGACGCAGAGACAGTAGGCCGCAAAAGCAGTTTCTTCAACGACCCGCGCTGATAACTCCCTGAAATTCCGCGAACGCCATAGGGCCCGCCGAGGCGGGCCCTATGGGTGTTGATCATGGGTGAAACCAGATCAGCGCTGGTCTCCCAGGAGAGCGTCGAGGCGCGGGGTGTTACTACTTGGACCCCCGCTGTAGCTCGGGGCTTCTTCGCGCTGATCAGCGCCGCCATGCTCACCCTGACCGGAGACAATCCCGTTGGCATGTCCCTCGGCCGGCTTTAGCTCGCGTACGACATCCGGGATCTCGCCTGGCTCCGCGCGACCTGACTCCAGTGTCTCGATCTGGCTGCGCAGGTGGCTGGTGAGATTGGTGCGATACGCGGTCTCGAAGTTGCGCAGCGACGAAACAGCCGCGGTGAGATCGTCGCGCTGCCGTTCCAGGTCGCCGAACATTTCCCCACGCCGAGCTTCGATCTCACGATCAAGCTTCTCGGCGCGACCCAGCGCATCGGCCTGAAGTCGCTCGGCGTTGACCCGAGCCTCGGACTCGACGCGCTCAGCCCGGGTGCGAGCGTCGGTAGTGAGCTGATGTGCGGTCCGGTTGGCCTCTTCGCGAATCCGGTTGGCGTCTTCGGTCGCCTCTTCGACCAGGCGCTCGGCCTGTTCGGTCGACATCTCAACGAGGCGTACGACAGCGGAGCTGGCTTCCTTACCCGTAGTCACCACAATCCTGCCCGACTGAGGCTGCGGCACCGCTGGCTGCCGCGGTGGTGGTGCCTGGACCGTCGGAGCGGCAGGAGCCGCCGGGTGCTGGGGTGGTGGAGCAGCCTTGAGGGCCTCGACCTGCTTCTTGAGATTCTGGTTTTCCTCGACGAGCTGCGCGAAGCTCTCCTCGACCTCGTCGACGAATTCGTCAACTTCTAAGACCTCATAGCCGGACTTACGCGCCATCCGGAACCGCTTGTTGCGGACATCGTCGAGTGTCAGCGTCATCGTGCACCTCGGGTATCTAGGTGGGACTTCAGGTGGGGCCGGGCGCCTCACCCGCCCTACCGTACCCAATTTGGTCTGGGTGCACAGCCAAGCGAATATGACGGCGAGAAAAGTTAGAAGAACACGCTCCGGTTGACCTGCATCAAGATGCTGACCAGGATCGCGAGGCCGATGAAGGCCAGATCGAGCATCATGTTGCCGATCCGGACCGGCTTCAGGACCTTGCGCAGCAAACGGAGCGGGGGGTCAGTAATCGAGTAGATGATCTCGGCGAAGACCAGCATCGGTCCCCTGGGTTCCCAGTCCCGGACGAGCACCGGAACCCAGGACAAAATCATGCGCGCAAAGAGGATCAGCAGAAAGATCCACAGGATCCAGTTGATGATGAGTCCCACGACAAACACGGTTGAGGCCTGCCTGTTTTGCTTCGGTGTTGCTTCGGTGTATTACGTGACACCAGCCTAGGCGCGCAGACCAGTCCTGCGGGCTCTCCCAGCTAGCTCTGGTTGAAGAACCCGCCAGCAATCCGCTCCTTGTCCTCCGCCGCGACAGTGACGTCGTGGGGCGAGAGCAGGAACACCTTGCTGGTGACGCGTTCGATACTGCCACGCAGACCAAAGATGAGACCAGCCGCAAAATCGACCAACCGCTTGGCGTCTACGTCCTCCATGTCGGACAAGTTCATGATGACCGGCACACCGTCGCGGAAGTGCTCGCCGATGACGCGAGCCTCGTTGTACGTCCGGGGATGAACAGTGATGATTCGTGACACATCGGCCGTCCGTGCGTGAGGTGCGAGGGTCGGGCCGCCAGCCGCCGCGAGAGGGGCGGGGGCTAGAGCGGTTGCGCGCCGACTTTCCAGCGGCGTCACCGTGGCAGCCTTGTCAGTAGTGTGGAGTGGCTCAACAGCACTCTCCTCCTCGGTCAAGTCACCGTAGTCCGCGGCATCGTCATAGTCCGCGTACCGATCGTCGGTGACCAAGCCCAGCCACGCAGCTGCGCGCTTCAGTCGTTCCGCCATCTCATCCGCCTCTAATCTGTGCCTTCGCCGGGGTCACCGTGCCCTTGCTGGGCCGCCGCAGTCAGCGCGTACGTGCTTTGAGATTACCGTCCGAGCAGGGTGATCATTCGGCCCGACACGCGCTACTTGAGGAAGTCAGGAACGTCTAGATCATCTTCGTAGGTGGGCCTACTCGGTACCGTGACTCGGGCAGGAGCGAGCGGTACCGGCGGTGGCTGAGGCGCCAGCGGCGGAGCCTCAGCTGGTGACACATTGTTGATCGAGTAGTTGTTGCTGGAGGCGACGCCAACGGGTTCCGGCTCGGGCGGTGGCGGCGTCGGCCGGGCCTGGTGGGCACGCAGGTCGGCGGCTCTGCTGATGCCGGGTTGGCGGCGCGGGGGCTGGCCGCCCTCGAAGCCCGCTGCGATAACGGTTACCCGAACCTCGTCGCCGAGCGCGTCGTCGATCACCGTGCCGAAAATGATGTTCGCGTCCTCGTGTGCGGCTCCCTGGATGAGATTCGCGGCAGCGGAGACCTCAAACAAACCAAGATCGGAACCGCCGGCGATGGAGAGCAGCACGCCGTGGGCACCTTCGATGCTGGCTTCCAGCAGCGGCGAAGACACGGCCGTTTCCGCGGCTGCCCGGGCGCGGTCCTCGCCGCGGGCGGAGCCGATCCCCATCAGTGCAGAGCCAGCGTTCGACATCACGGCCTTCACGTCGGCGAAGTCCAAGTTGATCAAGCCCGGGGTAGTGATCAGGTCGGTGATACCTGAGACGCCCTGCATCAACACCTGATCGGCCTGCTTGAAGGCATCCAAGATCGCGATCTGATGGTCGATCATCTGGAGGAGCTTGTCGTTGGGAATCACGATCAAGGTGTCGACCTCTTCGCGGAGGCCGACGATGCCCTGATCTGCCTGGACGGCGCGGCGCTTCCCCTCGAAGGAGAACGGCCGGGTGACGACGCCGATCGTCAGCGCGCCAAGCGCCCGGGCGATGCGGGCGACCACCGGCGCACCACCGGTGCCTGTACCGCCACCCTCGCCCGCAGTGACGAACACCATGTCGGCGCCCTTCAGAGCGTCCTCGATGTCTTGTGCATGGTCCTCGGCCGCCTGGCGACCCTTGTCAGGATCGGCACCGGCGCCAAGACCGCGAGTCAGATCCCGGCCGATGTCGAGCTTCACATCCGCATCGCTCATCAGCAACGCCTGCGCGTCGGTATTGACCGCGATGAACTCGACACCCCGGAGCCCCGCTTCGATCATGCGGTTGACCGCATTGACGCCGCCGCCGCCGACGCCGACGACCTTGATGATCGCCAAGTAATTCTGTGACGCAGAAACCACGGTTCCGCCTCTTCTTCCATGTCCGCGGACTGGGTGGTCGCACCTTCTCAACCAGGGGGTCTCAACCTGCAGTCAATGGTTAAGTTCCTACGGTGGAGAAATAGTGCGGTGTTCAATGAGGCTACGAGATGGTGTCTCCTCCTGCCGTTGTGACACGCCAAGATCACCGATTCATCATCAATTGCTATATCTCAAGTAGAGATTGAGGGTAGATCCACCCTTGAAGGTTGGTGTTTGCGCGCCTGAAAGATCAGCGATGAACAGCGTGTCCATGTCCCTTGCTCGCCCACTCAGTGAGGCTGGCGCTCGTGAGGCAGCTTGGCTCAGCGTGGTCACTATTGAGTGCCGTTTCTCCGCTCAAAGCCACATATGAGGCCAGAGCAGCCGCAAGGCGACTCATTCCTGGCGGTGTTCGGAAGAACGCAGGAGCCACCTGCCGGAGAGTGGCTGCTAGCGAACGGCAGGGTTGTGAGGGCTCGAGACGTCGATGGATGACTTCGGCTTCCGCTTGAGCAGCGCTGTGACGACCTTGGCCTTTAGATCCGAATCGGCTGAGCTTCCCCAGGTGATGATCCGACCAGACCCCAGGAGCAGTGCGATGCTGTCGGGGCTACTGGCCGTGATCAGCCGCACCTTTCCATTGAGTTTCTCGGGAAGCGCCGTCGCAACAACGGCGACCGCGCTGAGGAGCGGCTTGTCTTGTGTGTTGATGTCGGCGAGCACAACCTTGGGTGGCAGCGTCGGCTGGGTCTGATACGCGACGCCGTACTTGTCGACGACGACGTAGCCATCCGGCTGGAGTACCGCGAGCACGGGTCGGCGCTCAACAATGGTCACCGTGATCGTGTTCGGCCAGCTGCGTGAGACGGTAGCCGTCTCAATTGACGGCACGGTGGTCAGCCGCTCGGCAATCGCATCCAGGTCCTGACGGGCCAACGGCACGCTAAGGGGCACCTGCGCCGT
>DASVEX010000237.1:0-7261 GCA_036380335.1 Propionibacteriaceae bacterium
CTACATTCACGTCATGAGCGGGAAGCTGGACCGTTCGACGTTCGAGCTCGTCTTCGGCGATGACTTCACCGGTGACGCCCTCGATAAGGCCCGCTGGATCGATCATTACCTGCCGCACTGGACCACACCGGGGCGCTCCGCGGCCCGTTACGCCCTAAGCGGGCGCGGGTTGCAGCTGCTCATCGAGGCCGATCAGCAGGCATGGCGTCCTGAGGACGGCGAGCTGCGCGTCTCCAACCTCCAGACCGGCTCTTTCTCCGGCCCAGCGGGTTCGCCGCTAGGGCAACACCGCCACCGGCGTGACCTGCAGGTCCGCAGCCCTCAGCCGCTACGGCGGCTGTGGACACCGTCGGCGGGGCTGGTCGAGGTGGCGGCGCGCGCCAGCAGCGACCCAACCTGCATGTTGGGCCTCTGGCTTGTCGGGTTCGAGGAGGCCTCTCCGCAGCAGTCGGGGGAGGTTTGCATCGCCGAGCTTTACGGCAACGCCATTGCGCCTGGGGGCTCTAAAGTGCGGTTAGGGGTTAAGGCGCACCACGACCCCGGCTTGTACGACGAGATGACGGACGTGACGCTCCCGTTGGATGCCCGGGAAGAGCACACGTACGCCGCCGAATGGAACAGCAGGTGCGTGCACTTCTTCGTCGACGACCAGCTCGTTCGCACCGTCGATCAGGGCGTGGACTACCCGCTGCAGCTGATGATCGATCTGTTTGAGTTTCCTGCCACCGCAGAGCGCGATCGTGCCCACTATCCCAAGAGCGCGTACGTGACCGCCGTCCGCGGATACCAGCCTTATCACCCTTGAACTTGCCCGAGGGTTAGGCAGGACTAGGTCATCGTCAGCAAGAAATGCCGACCGGCCCCAACTACTTGGTGCTGGCGAAGGCACTCACGAGCTACGAAGTTTAGGGTGACTCCGTGGACCGTGCGCAAGCCCAGACCTGGCTCGACCGATACGTGGCGGCATGGCTGTCCTACGACGCAAATGACATCGCAGCGCTCTTCAGCGAGGACGTCGCCTACCGCTATCACCCCTCTGACGAGCCGATTGCCGGCCGGGAAGCGGTCGTCGCGTCGTGGCTGGGCGAGGGCAACTCGAACGGAGCTTCGTCTCGCGATGCACCCGGCACGTATGCGGCGCAGTACCAACCGGTCGCCGTCGACGGTGACGTCGTTGTTGCGACAGGCACCTCCAGCTATCGCGAGCGACCCGACGGTCCAATCGTTCGTGTCTATGACAACTGCTTTGTGATGCGTTTCGATGCTGACGGGAATTGCCGCGAATTCACCGAGTACTACCTCCGGCGTCCGTGACCTCAGGTCCGGGGAGACTTTCGCCGAAGAGTCAGTTAGACGTTTCGCGCAGCGCCTGAAACTCCTCGACGAGCGGCCAGACGCTTTCACCGAGCTCGACCTGAGTGAGAAGTATGCCGATTGTCCCGTCGCGATCGACGAAGAAGTCGGTGCCCTGTCCACCAGACCAGCCGTATCTGCCGCGCTGCGGCCCGGCCGTCTTCACACCAACACCAAATCCCCAGCCCATTCCCTCCCAAAACCCTGGGAAGAAGCTGTCTGGCGTCTTGCACGCCGCGGGTACCTGGTCGCTGATCATCAGCTGCAAATGCTCAGCCGAAATAACCCGGTCCTCACCGACCCGACCCTCGTCGGCGAGCATCCGGGTGAAGCGGTGGAAGTCGCGCGCCGTCGAGACGAGCTCACCATGGCTGACATCGAATGCCGGTGGACCCGCATAGAAGCCACCGCCAGCTGGCTCCAGCTCGACGAATCCGTTATCGCCGAGTCGATAGGCCGCCGGCAACCGATCGAGCTTCTCCTCTGGCACCCATAGCGCCGTGTCGGTCATCCCGAGCGGTTTGAAAAGATCCTCGGCCAGATGATCGCCGAGCGGACGGCCGGTCAATCGGGCGATGAGGATGCCAAGCAGACTGAACGAGTGGTGGTAGCGCCAACCTTCGCCAGGTTGGAACGCGAGTGGGAGTTCCGCCAGCCGGGTGATCCATTCCTCAGCACCCAGCGTGACTGGCTCTGGGCCGGCCTCGGTGCCGTTATCGGCCATGGCCTTCTGCAGCGGAGAATCGCCGATCGCCATGCCGTAACCGGAGGCATTGGTCAAGAGGTCGCGGAGCGTGATGGCACGATGCGCCGGCACCGTGTCATCGAGTGCTGCGGTAGGGCTGGACAGTACGCGGCGATCGGCAAGTTCTGGCAGCCACTCCTCCACGTTCTGATCGAGCCCGAGACTGCCCGCCTCCACAAGCCGCAGCACGGCGGTGGCGGTGATCACTTTGGTCATCGACTGGATTCGCATGATCGCGTCTTGCCGCATCGGCCCACCGTTGATCGAGGCAACGCCAGCGGCCTCGATCTCCACATATCCAGACCCCAGGACCGCGACCGCGCCAGGGATGGTGCCGGCCTCGACGTGGCGTACGAGCAGGTCCTCCAGTGCAGTCACTCTGACGAGGGTGCCACAGACGCAGAAGCAGGATCGGCTCAGGCATTGGCTCATCCAGCTTGAAAGATTTCTCGGCACGGGATGTCGGATTTTTCGAGTCGGGATCGTCGCGTGATTGTCATCTCATCGAAAGTGGTCACAAACAACGTAAGGAATCGCTGTTTGTTGTTGTTCGCGACCACTTTCGGAATCAATCAACCAGCACGAAAGACTAGGAGCCTTCCATGAAGTACATGATGTTTGTCGCCACCGACTTAGAGCCCGACGCGGGCAGCGACACGCCAGACGACCTCACGACGTGGTTCGCCGACGTGAACGGCCGTGGGAAGTACGTGACCGGTGACCGGTTGCGTCCCGTTGAGGACGCGACAACCGTGCGGGTACGCGCTGGTGAGTTGCTGATCACTGACGGCCCGTTCACCGAATCCCGCGAGTGGATCGCCGGCTTCGACATCCTCGATTGTGAGGACCTGGACGAGGCTATCGAGATCGCGTCCAAGCACCCGATGGCCCGGTTCGGCCGGCTCGAGCTGCGGCCGTTTTGGCCGATCGGGGACTGAGCTATCCAACGTCATGAGGAGGCTGCGCGGGCCGTTGCCACGACCATTGCCACCGAGCGGCTGCGCATCCTCGCTGGTCTGATCCGCACCACGAATGACTGGGATCTCGCCGAGGACAGCATGCAGGACGCGATCGAGCGAGCCCTGATGCGCTGGCCGGAAGACGGAATTCCTGACAACCCCGCGGCGTGGCTGACCACCACTGCGTACCGACGAGCACTCGACGTCCTTCGCCGCCGCCGCGTCGAAGGGCAGAAACTGCGGGAGGTGGCGGCCATGGCGAGCAACCAGGGTTCGTCGGGGGGTGCGCTCGACCCGTACGCCGATGTGTACCGCGACGACCAGCTACGGCTCGTGTTCACCTGCTGTCACCCGGCGCTGCCGCTAGCCGGTCGAGTAGCGCTCACGTTGAAAACCGTCGCAGGTTTGTCGACGGCGCAGATCGCTCGGACCTTTCTGGTCAGCGAAGCAACCATGGGACAGCGGCTGCTGCGTACCCGAAACAAGATTGCTCACACCGGAATCCGGCTTCAGGTCCCCGAGCCACCGCGGCTTGCCGAGCGGACCGCCGGCGTACTGGCCGTCATCTATTTGATCTTCACCGATGGCTACGCAGCCCCGGAGAGCGAGGCGGCCGTCGATCTGGCGACCGAGGCCATCCGGCTCGCCGAGCTGCTCACTCGGCTTCTTCCGCACGAGGCCGAGGCGCACGGTCTCGATGCCCTGTTGCTGCTTCAGCATTCCCGCCGGGCGGCGCGAACCAACCGCGAGGGCGACCTGATCCCGATGGAAGAGCAGGACCGTAGCCGCTGGGACCAAGCCATGATCACCGCTGGCCTCGCGGCGTTGAACGCCGCACGCGCGACAGCTGATCAGCCGGGACCTTACCTCCTGCAAGCCGAGATTGCCGCCATCCACATCGCCGCTCCGGCGGCGGCCGCAACCGACTGGACGGCAGTCATTGCCGGTTACGACGCGCTCCTGCGGCTACAACCTTCGCCAGTCATCGCGTTGAATCGCGCGCTGGCAGTCGGACTTCGTGACGGTCCTGCGGCCGGCTTGGATCTGCTGGACCAGCTCGACCATGATCCCCGCCTCAGCAGCTACCACTTGCTGCCGGCTGCGCAGGCAGACCTACTCCGCCGCGCCGGCCGTCGGGAGGAAGCCGCGGCCGCTTATCGCAAAGCGTTGACCCTGGTCGACGCCGCCGGCGAACGCCGATTCCTGCAAGATCGATTGCATCAAGTGCTCACCGACCCCGACACCTTGTAGTCCGGTCAGCGGCTGGCTGCGCGTAACGACGCAGCGATCGCGACGACGGACACCGGTCGTGCGGAACTCGTTGACTCCCAGATCTGGCTCGACTGGCTCGACGCCGTGAGAGCAAGGCAAGCCGGACGGCCTCGTTCCTCCGCGCGCGGTTCTTACCCGGCCTTGATGCCGCGCAGAAGCAGTGGCGCTCATCCGGATGTTGAGGTTGCCCCTGCGCCTGTGAACTCTAAGCGTTGTGGAGCCAGACCTCGACATCATCACCAAGGAACTGACCGAGTGTCATAGAAGAAGCCACCGCTTGGCCCGCTATCGGGCAGGTTGGCAGCCCAGAGGATGCCAGCGGCGCCGTCGGCGACGGGCCCACCACCAGGGCCGCCCATGTCGGTGGCCACCCAGCCTGGGTCGACCGAGTTGACGAGGATGCGGTCGGCTCGCAATTCGGCGGCGAGCATCCGGGTGAGCGCGTTCAGGGCGGCCTTCGAGGTGCTGTACGCAGGTGTTCCGGCACCCATTTGAGTCAGTGACGCAGCTCCGCTCGAGACGTTCACGATGCGGCCGTGCTCGCTGCGACGCAACAGCGGAAGCAACGCGAGGGTGACGCGCCAAACACCGAACAAATTGGTCTCCAGTGCCTCATGGACAACGCTCAGATCTGCGGCGCTGGCCCGCTGCCAGGTGTCGTAGAGGATGGCCGCGTTGTTGATCAGTACGTCCACGCGGCGATGCTCCGCTTCGACGGTCGCGGCCAGTCGATCGATGCTCGCTGTATCGGTTACATCGAGCTGGTGCGCGTGCAGGTTCGTGACTGCGCCGAGTTCGGCGACGGCGGTCGCGGCGTCAGCCAGCCGGCGGGCGGTGAGGTAGACGACGTCGCCTTGGTCGGCGAGTTGGCGGGCGACCTCGCGGCCAATGCCGCGGTTGGCACCGGTGACGACGGCAATGCGATTCATCGCTGAAGCCTTCATACGAGCGATCGATCCAGAGAATTAGCTTTACATATCATCAAGTCAGTTGATACATTATCAATTGAATCTGTCAGCGTCTTGGCTCGCTGACCTGTCACCCAAGGAGTACCCGTGAGCCCTGTTGACTATGTCATCGACCTCCTCCTGATCGCCCTCGTCCTCCGACAGATCCGGAGACAATCCCTGACCGTGGGGTCGATCATCCTGCCGACTATCTTGATCATCGCCGCTGGCCTGAACTACCTGCGGCCGTTCCAGATCGGCGGGAACGATCTTGCGCTCATTGTGCTGCTCACGACAGTAGGCACTGCGCTGGGCATGCTCAGCGGACTCGCGACTCGAGTTTGGCGAGACAACGGCGTGATCATGTCTCAAGCGGGGGTCGCCGCCGCGCTGCTCTGGATTGTCGGCATGGCTGGACGCTTCGGCTTCGCGTACTACAGCACCCACGGCGGCCGCAACGAGGTCGCCCAGTTCTCCATCGCCCACAACATCACTGGCGACGCCGCCTGGATGACGGCCCTAGTGCTGATGGCCTTCGGTGAGGTGCTAGGCCGAGTGCTCGTGCTTCAGATCCGGCGGGTCAGGCAGTCTGCCGCTGACAGCGGCTCGAGCGACCTTCCGCGCACTGCTTCGGTTGCTGATCATGCCGTACGCGAGCACCAGCTGACGCGATGACGCTCATTGCACCGCTGGGTGGGGGTCGTTTTGCCGTCTGTGCTGAAGAACGGCCCCTCCCGGTAACGAAACGGGGATCGCGGTGGCGGCTGTGCTGCGAAACCGCGGCCCCGGCAGCCGTTCTTGCGTTCAGCGGCCTTCCAGCAGGCGGGTGAGTTCGTCGGCCAGCCAGTTCTGGTACGCCTTGCGGGCCCAGCCCCGACTGGCGAACTCGTTGTGCAGACTCGTACTGGACAGGGCGTAGATCACATCAACGAGCCGATCGAATGTGGCACCCCGGCGCCGCCCGGAGGCTCGAACCATCCCGCGTACCAGTTCGAGCCTGCGTTCTTTGATCTCAGCCCGCCGCCGTCGCAGGTCAGGGTCGGTCTGTTCCGCTTGGGCAAGCACCTCGAACAGAGGTCCGGCACTCTCGTGGATGGCCGCGGTGGCTGCCGCGAAGGCCCAGGTCCGTTCGGCGTCGGTCGCATCAGCCTGAAGCGCGTCGCGGAACAGCGCCCGCTCGAACTGTGGCCGGTTGGCGTCCGCACGCCCATCGGCACTACCCCCGATGGCTTGCCCAAGGGCTGCCATCAGCAAGGCGGGCTTCGACCCAACCGAGAGATGAACCGCCTGAGGCGTGACGCCGGCCCGCTCGGCGATCTGAGCGAGCGTCGTACCTGACCACCCTGATTCCGAGAAGCACATGTTCGCCGCGGCGATGATCCGGCTTCGAGTTGCCTCCGCTTGTTCCGTGCGCACGGAGGAGACATAGGAGCGCTTCTTCTGGGTTTGCTTGACCGACGTCATGAATTCACTATATAGCTAATCAAATCAGTTGATGTATTATCAATTTAATCTGTGTGAAGGAGATCACATGACTATCGCCCGCCCGTTGTGGCAGCCACTGCCGAACGTCTCGTACGCGAGCAGTTCGCGATCATCGAAGCCGGCCAGCTCGAACTGGCCGCACGCGGCCAGGAGCCCACTGCGCTCCAGGCGACAGCGGTGTCCGGCGAATCGCTCGTATGTCGGAACGCATTCCCGCGGAAACATCTGTCGAACGCCCGCCCTGAAAACGCATCTCGAGCGCGTCTCCAAGGCTCGCATTTGGCCGTTTCGAGAGCGCTGGCGATGCGAAATCAGGGGCTCCCGTTCCCACAAAGGCCAGGACTAGCACCTTCGGCTAGACCGTTGTTGTTGCGCCTTCATTGGTCTCGGCCTCAGCGCCGCATTGGTCGGCACGGCCAGCCACCTGTCGGATGATGAAGCCGTTCACCCGCTACCAGCCAGCAATCGATGTGCTGCGTACGGCCGGCCCGCGAGTCGTC
>DASVEX010000238.1:0-8544 GCA_036380335.1 Propionibacteriaceae bacterium
AAGGAGCGCGACTTCACGTACTCCGCGCCGCTCTTCGTCACGGCCGAGTTCATGAACAACGAGACCGGCGAGATCAAGAGCCAGACGGTCTTCATGGGCGATTTCCCCCTGATGACCGACAAGGGCACTTTCGTCATCAACGGAACCGAGCGGGTTGTCGTATCCCAGCTGGTCCGCTCACCTGGCGTCTATTTCGAGCAGACCACGGACAAGACCTCCGACAAGGACATCTTCACCTGCAAGATGATCCCGTCGCGCGGCGCGTGGCTGGAGTTCGAGATCGACAAGCGCGACATGGTCGGAGTTCGTCTAGACCGCAAGCGCAAGCAGAACGTCACCGTGTTGCTGAAGGCGCTGGGCTGGACCGACGCACAAATCCTCGAGCAGTTCGGCGAGTACGAGTCCATGCGGCTCACCCTGGAAAAGGATCACACCACCACCCAGGACGAGGCGCTGCTGGACATCTACCGCAAGCTGCGCCCCGGTGAGCCGCCGACGCGTGAGGCTGCCCAGGCGCTGCTGGAGAACTACTACTTCAACCCGAAGCGCTACGACTTGGCCAAGGTTGGCCGTTACAAGATCAACAAGAAGCTCGGTCTCGAGCTGCCGTTCGATCGTACGGTGCTGACCATCGAAGACATCGTGGCTGCGATCCGCTTCGTCGTCGCTTTACACGAGGGCACGGAGACACTCGACTCGCCGCGCGGTGAGTTGCTCGTAGAAGAAGACGACATCGATCACTTTGGCAATCGCCGGCTGCGTACGGTGGGCGAGCTGATCCAGAACCAGCTGCGCACCGGACTCGGGCGTATGGAGCGGGTGGTCCGCGACCGGATGACGACTCAGGACGTCGAGGCGATCACCCCGCAGACCTTGATCAACATCCGGCCGGTCGTCGCGGCGCTGAAGGAGTTCTTCGGCACCTCGCAGCTGTCCCAGTTCATGGATCAGACCAACCCCATTGCCGGCTTGACGCACAAGCGGCGGCTTTCTGCGCTCGGCCCAGGCGGGCTGTCGCGGGATCGCGCTGGCATGGAAGTCCGCGACGTGCACCCGTCCCACTACGGCCGGATGTGTCCGATTGAAACTCCTGAAGGTCCCAACATCGGCTTGATCGGTTCGCTCGCCTCCTTCGCGCGGGTGAATGCTTTCGGGTTCGTCGAAACGCCCTACCGCAAGGTTGAAAAGGGCCACGTCACGGATCAGATCGACTACCTGACTGCTGACGAGGAGGACCGGTACGTCATCGCCCAGGCCAACGCCAAGCTCGACGCGAAGAACAAGTTCGCCGAGGAGCGGGTGCTGGCCCGTCGCCGGCACGGCGATCCGGACACGGTACCGGCGGAGTCCATCCATTACATGGATGTCTCGCCGCGCCAGATGGTCTCGGTAGCCACCGCGATGATCCCTTTCTTGGAACACGACGATGCGTCTCGCGCTCTGATGGGGTCGAACATGCAGCGCCAGGCTGTGCCGCTGATCCACTCGGAAGCACCATTCGTGGGCACCGGGATGGAATACCGCGGTGCGGTGGATGCCGGCGATGTCACTGTCGCGACTGCGGCTGGTGTAGTCACAGCGGTCAGCGCTGATCTGATCGACGTGGCGCAGGACGATGACACGTACAAGACCTATCGGCTGAGCAAGTTCCGTCGTTCGAACCAAGGCACCTGCATCAACCAGCGCCCGCTCGTGACGGCGGGACAGCGGATCGAGAAGGGTACGCCGCTGGCTGATGGACCCTGCACTGATCAAGCCGAAATGGCGCTGGGTCGTAATCTGCTGGTTGCATTCATGCCCTGGGAGGGCCACAACTACGAAGACGCCATCATCCTGAGTCAACGGCTCGTACAAGATGACGTGCTCACCTCTATCCACATCGAGGAGCACGAGGTCGATGCTCGAGACACGAAGCTAGGCGCTGAAGAGATCACTCGCGACATCCCCAATGTCAGCGAGGAGATGCTCGCCGACCTTGACGATCGGGGCATCATCCGGATCGGCGCCGAGGTCTCGACCGGCGACATCTTGGTTGGCAAGGTAACCCCCAAGGGCGAGACCGAACTGACCCCGGAAGAGCGGCTACTGCGCGCGATCTTCGGTGAGAAGGCACGCGAGGTGCGCGACACCTCACTCAAGGTGCCGCACGGCGAATCCGGCACCGTGATCGGCGTTCGTGTCTTCGACCGTGATGCCGACGACGAGCTCTCTCCTGGTGTCAACCAGCTGGTGCGGGTCCACGTCGCTCAGAAGCGCAAGATCCAAGACGGCGACAAGCTCGCCGGCCGACATGGCAACAAGGGCGTGATTTCCAAGATCTTGCCCATCGAGGACATGCCGTTCCTCGAGGACGGGACTCCCGTCGACATCGTGCTCAACCCGCTTGGCGTGCCTAGCCGGATGAACATTGGCCAGGTCTTGGAGACCCACCTCGGTTGGGTTGCCAAGCAGGGCTGGGATCTCGACGGCGTCAAGGCCGCGTGGTCGGACCGGCTGCGCAGCGTAGGCCTCGGTCATGTCGACGGTCCGGCTCACTTGGCCACCCCCGTCTTCGACGGTGCCACCGAGCAGGAGATCACCGGGCTGCTCGGCCAGACGCTGCCAACCCGAGACGATCAGCGGTTGGTGAATGCCGATGGCAAAGCTCACCTCTTCGACGGTCGGTCGGGCGAACCGTTCCCCGAGCCGGTCGGTGTCGGCTACATCTACATGCTGAAGCTGCACCACCTGGTGGACGACAAGATCCACGCTCGGTCCACCGGGCCGTACTCGATGATCACCCAGCAGCCGCTGGGTGGTAAGGCACAGTTCGGCGGCCAGCGGTTCGGCGAGATGGAGGTCTGGGCACTCGAGGCGTACGGCGCAGCCTGGGCTCTCCAGGAACTGCTCACCATCAAGTCCGACGATGTTCCAGGCCGGGTGAAGGTCTACGAGGCCATCGTGAAGGGCGAGAACATCCCCGAACCCGGCATCCCTGAGTCCTTCAAGGTGCTGGTCAAGGAAATGAAATCGCTGTGCCTCAACGTTGAGGTGTTGTCCAGCGACGGTACCGAAGTCGAGTTGCGAGATTCCGAGGACGACTACCGGTCGTCGGAGGATTTCGGTATCGACCTGTCCCGTCGCCCAGGTGACTCCCTCGGCGGAGTCGAAGAAGTCTGAGTGCTTCCCTCTCCTGCCGACTTGTCAGCGTCAGTGGTCGCGATCGCGGCTAGCTGCGCTGACAGATCGGCGGAGGTGAAGGCTCGGTTCACTGACAACTTGAGAGATCGCGTTAGTTAAGAGAAAAGAGATAAGCAAAGCATGCTCGACGTGAACTTCTTCGACGAGATCCGCATCGGCCTGGCCACTGCCGATGAGATTCGTAAGTGGTCGCACGGTGAGGTGAAGAAGCCGGAGACCATCAACTACCGGACCCTGAAGCCGGAGCGCGATGGTCTGTTCTGCGAGAAGATCTTCGGACCCACCCGTGACTGGGAGTGCTACTGCGGCAAGTACAAGCGGGTGCGCTTCAAGGGCATTATCTGCGAGCGCTGCGGGGTCGAGGTCACTCGCTCCAAGGTTCGCCGGGAGCGGATGGGCCACATCGAGCTCGCCGCCCCCGTCACCCACATCTGGTACTTCAAGGGCGTTCCGTCCCGGTTGGGTTACCTGTTGGACATCGCTCCGAAGGACCTGGAAAAGGTCATCTACTTTGCGGCGTACATGATCACGGCCGTTGACGAGGAAGCCCGGCATCGGGACCTGCCCTCGCTCGAGGCCAAGATCGATGTGGAGCGCAAGCAGCTGGAGGGGCGCCGTGACTCCGACATCGAGAACCGGATGAGGAAGCTCGAGGAGGATACGGCTGCGCTTGAGGCGGAGGGTGCTAAAGCCGACGCAAAGCGCAAGGTCCGGGAAGGTGCGGAGCGGGAGGTCAAGCAACTGCGGGACCGCGCGCAGCGTGAGCTCGACCGGCTCGAGGCCGTGTGGAACAGGTTCAGGAATCTGAAGGTGCAGGACCTCGAGGGTGATGAGGTGCTGTATCGGGAGATGAAGAACCGATTCGGCAAGTACTTCTCGGGCTCCATGGGTGCCGATGCCATTCAGAAGCGGCTGGAGACCTTCGATCTTGAGGCCGAAGCAGCGGATCTCCGCGAGACGATCCAGGTTGGCAAGGGGCAGCGTAAGACTCGGGCCCTCAAGCGGCTCAAGGTCGTCTCCGCGTTCCTCACCACCAAGAACAGCCCAACCGGGATGGTGCTGGACTGCGTTCCGGTCATCCCGCCGGACCTTCGTCCGATGGTGCAGCTGGACGGTGGTCGATTCGCGACGTCGGACCTGAACGATCTATACCGGCGAGTGATCAACCGGAACAACCGGCTGAAGCGGCTGCTCGACCTCGGCGCACCCGAGATCATCGTGAACAACGAGAAGCGGATGCTACAGGAGGCCGTGGACTCGCTCTTCGACAACGGTCGTCGCGGCCGCCCGGTCACTGGTCCGGGCAACCGTCCGCTCAAGTCGATCTCCGACATGCTGAAGGGTAAGCAGGGCCGCTTCCGGCAGAACCTGCTGGGCAAGCGCGTCGACTACTCCGGTCGTTCGGTGATCGTGGTCGGTCCGCAGCTCAAGCTGCATCAGTGCGGCTTGCCCAAGGCGATGGCGCTCGAGCTGTTCAAGCCGTTCGTGATGAAGCGGCTGGATGACCTCAACCATGCGCAGAACATCAAGTCTGCGAAGCGCATGGTGGAGCGCCAGCGGCCAGTGGTATGGGATGTGTTGGAAGAGGTTATCTCCGAGCATCCGGTACTCCTCAACCGTGCGCCCACGCTGCACCGGCTTGGTATCCAGGCTTTCGAGCCGCAGCTCATCGAGGGCAAGGCGATCCAGATCCATCCGTTGGTCTGTACGGCGTTCAACGCCGACTTCGACGGTGACCAGATGGCCGTGCACCTGCCGCTGAGTGCGGAAGCGCAGGCGGAGGCCCGGATCTTGATGTTGTCGACCAACAACATCTTGAAGCCGGCCGATGGGCGTCCGGTGACCATGCCCACCCAGGACATGATCATCGGCACGTACTTCCTCACCATGGAGCGCGACGGCGCAGCCGGCGAGGGTCGTGCCTTCGGGTCAGTAGCCGAGGCGTTGATGGCCTTCGACCGCAGACAGCTCTCGGTTCAGGCCAAGATCAAACTGCGGCTCAACGACATCGTGCCACCGGCCGGCAAGACCCTGGCAGCAAATGGTTCGATCTTGTTGGAGACCACGCTCGGTCGCGCCCTGTTCAATGAGGCGTTGCCAGATGACTACGCCTACGCCGACTACGAGGTGAGCAAGAAGCAACTCGGTCAGATCGTCAATGATCTTGCCGAGCGCTATCCGAAGGTCGAAGTTGCCTACTGTCTGGACCAGCTCAAGGACCTCGGCTTCCACTGGGCGACTCGGTCGGGCGTCACAGTCTCCATCGGCGACGTGGAAACCCCAGCGGACAAGCCGAAGATCCTGGCGAGCTATGAGGACCGCGCGAACAAGATCGACAAGCAGTACGAGCGCGGCTTGATCACCGATGACGAGCGACGCCAAGAGCTGATCGAGATCTGGACCGACGCTACATCGCGGCTCGGTACGGCGATGGAGAACAACTTCTCCAAGACCAACCCGATCTACATGATGGTGCACTCCGGGGCTCGCGGAAACATGGTGCAGATGCGCCAGATCGCCGCGATGCGCGGTCTGGTGGTCAACCCGAAGGGCGAGATCATTGCTCGACCGATCAAGTCCAACTTCCGTGAGGGACTGTCGGTGCTGGAGTACTTCATCTCCACGCACGGCGGCCGTAAGGGTCAGGCTGATACGGCGCTCCGTACGGCCGACTCCGGCTACCTGACTCGGAGGTTGGTCGACGTCAGCCAGGATGTGATCATTCGCGAGGAGGACTGCGGTACCGTCCGCGGGCTGACCAAGACGATCGCGCGTCCCGACGGGTCCTCAGCAGCGGGCAACCTGGTGGTCGACGAGCATGTGGAGACTGCGGTCTACGCTCGCACCCTCGCCACTGACGTGTTCGGTCCGGACGGTGAGGTGCTGCTGAAGGCTGGAGTTGATCTTGGTGATGTCAACATCCGTCTGCTCGCTGATAACGGCATTACCTCGGTCAAGGTACGCAGCGTGCTCACCTGTGAGGCCGCCAGCGGCACTTGCGCGATGTGCTACGGCCGTTCGCTGGCCAGCGGCAAGCTGGTCGACGTTGGTGAGGCTGTCGGGATCGTGGCGGCGCAGTCCATCGGTGAGCCGGGTACCCAGCTGACGATGCGGACCTTCCACACCGGCGGTGTGGCTGGTGATGACATCACTCAGGGTCTGCCGCGTGTCGTTGAGCTCTTCGAGGCTCGCCAGCCCAAGGGCAAGGCGCCGATCTCGGAGGCCACTGGGCGGGTGCAGGTCGAGGACAACGATCGGCTGAAGAAGATCATCATCACTCCTGATGATGGCTCCGAAGTGGCGGAGTTCTCGGTATCGCGTCGGGCTCGGCTGCTGGTCGAAGACGGTGATCACGTTGAGGTCGGTCAACAGCTGACCGCTGGTACGCCCGACCCGCACGACGTACTGCGGGTGCTCGGCGTACGCAGGGTGCAGGAGCACCTGGTCGACGAGGTCCAGCTGGTTTACCGAACCCAAGGTGCGCCGATTCACGACAAGCACATCGAGATCATCATCCGGCAGATGCTGCGACGGGTGACGGTGATCGAGTCCGGTGACTCCAATCTCCTCGCCGGTGACCTGGTGGATCGGCTGTCCTACGAGGCGGCCAACCGGCAGGTTGTGGCCGAGGGCGGTAACCCAGCGTCAGGACGTGCGGTGCTGATGGGAATCACCAAGGCGTCGCTAGCAACCGAGTCCTGGCTGTCGGCGGCCTCCTTCCAGGAGACCACCAAGGTTTTGACCGATGCGGCGATTCACGCCAAGTCCGATTCCCTGGTGGGTCTGAAGGAGAACGTGATCTTGGGCAAGCTGATCCCGGCCGGCACCGGTCTGGAGCGGTATCGCAACATCCGGGTCGAGCCGACAGCAGAGGCCAAGGCGCAGGCGTACTCGATGGTTGGGTACGACTCGTTCGACTACGACTTCGGTCAGGGGTCAGGCGCGGCCGTACCGCTGGAGGAGTTCGACCTCGGCGACTATCGCTGAGAATGAAGCTATGAGGGGCGGGCCGGGATGGGCCCGCCCCTCATGCTTTGGTTCCGCCGGAGTCATCCGAGCGCGGGCACGATCACCTCGTTCACCAACGGCCACACCGCGTCGGGGTCGGTCTCCATGTCGGTTGTCGGCACGGAGCCGATGGCAACTACCATCCGATGCTCAGGTGCGATGGCGATCACCTGGCCAAGAGCTCCGCGAGCCACCCAGATTTCGTGGCCGTGAACGTCGAGGTCCAGCCACCACATGAGGCCGTACTGCGAGCTCAACTCGCTCGGCGTCACGGTCTCTTGAACCCATCCGGGTGGCAGGATTTGCTTGCCGCGCCAAACGCCTCCTCCGAGATAGAGCTCCCCCAACTTGATCATGTCCGCTGGCCGCAGTCGGAGTAGGCAGCAGGCAGGGTGCAACCCGGTGGCGTCGGTACCCCAGTCGAAGCGGGTGAGCAGATCGTAAGCGGGATCGCCGAGCAAGACGCGTTTTTCCTGAGCATCACGGGAGTCGATTTCCAGCGGATCGAAGAGTTTCTCGCGCGCATAATCGAGAACAGTGCGCGGATCGTCACCATCAGCTCGAACCAGAGCCTCCCGTAGAGCCGCGGACACCAGGTGAGAGCCACTATTCGAATACTCGAAGGCTTCTCCCGGCGGCAGGTCCAAGCCGTTGGCCAGGATGGCCGGTATTGGATCGGTTGGCTGTTGGAAGGCTCTGCCGAATTTGTCGTCAGATTGCTCGGATGGAAAGCCGGCCGTCATGGACATCAGTTGGCGCAGTGTGATCGACTTCTCTTCTGTGGTCAGGTACTTCTGGTAACGAGGCAGGAGTTCGGCCAGCGTCGAATCCAATCCGCTGATTATCTTCTCATCGATGGAGATGCCGATCAGAGCGGAGGTAACGCTCTTGGTCACCGAGAAGACGTGCAATGCGTCCTCCGGCTTGCTTCCGTTCCGATAGTGGGCGAGCTTCGTTTCACCGTCAACACTGACCAGAACCGCGTCGATCGTGGACAGGCTCAACGAGCCGGAGCGGATCTTTTCTTCGATCATCGTCTCCATCGCGGTGTAGTCGACCGCCTTGGCCGGATTGAGCGTGGGCCGGGGTTCAGCTGGCGACGAGCAGGAGGCCAATACGGCCAGCAGCATGAGAAGAGACAAGAGTGAGCGCCAGCGGTGAGTGGACATCAGTGTTCTCCTCGTACTGAGATGGGATCACCCGGACTGGATGAATCTGCCTCACGATCGCTCGCGCCATTCCCGGGTGCGGAGAGCTGACTTCCCACTGCGTTCGGGAAATATCATCGGGATCCACAAACCGCTGGGCGTGGCGCGGGCCGGCCAGATCAAGGGCGGTGGCCCATGCCCGCGTCAC
>DASVEX010000239.1:0-4736 GCA_036380335.1 Propionibacteriaceae bacterium
AATGTGCCAGCGCAACACCACCTGGCCCGGCGTACGACCCTGCCGTCGAGCGACATCGAGGATGTGCGGGTTCTCCAGCAACCCTCTGTTCTGGACAGCCCCGATCGACGACACCCGGCCGTCGGCTAAGAGACGCTCGAACGCCCGCCAAGTCTCGACATACTGATCGAACATCGGCTGCGGCCAGTGAATGAGAAAGAGATCAAGAACGTCTAGCCCGAGCTCGTTCATGCTCTCATCGAAGGCTCTCAGCGCTTTGTCGTAGCCCTGCTCGCTTTTGGTCAACTTCGTGGTAATGAACAGCTCGTCGCGCTGATACCAGCCGAGGCAATGGCTGCGCCGACACCCTCCTCGTTCCGATAGCCCTGAGCTGTGTCGATCAGCCGGTATCCGGCACTGAGCGCCTCGGATACTGCCTTCTCGGTTTCCTCAGGCGGAATCAGGACGCCGAAGCCGAGCTGTGGGATCTGGATTCCGTTTGTTCATGACAAGTGATGGCACCGCTGGCATCTTGACTCCTCTGCATGGAATTGGGCCGTCTTGCCGGCCCCAAGAGCCCAGGTACCCGCTTTGTCGCCTTTCAATTCACTGGGTTGGATCACTGGGTTGGACGAGCCAGCTGGCAGGTGTTGCCCGCATTGGGCGAGATTTGTCCAATGTCATTCGGGCACGCGACAGAGATGGGGTCTGACCCCACCCCTGTCGTTTGATCGCATCCGAGCAACGCCTTCTAGATCCTCGCGCCGGTAACCAGCCCGATAGGGGGGAGGTCCCAGTCGTCGTTCGGAGTCTTGATGATCTTGACCGCGCAGCAGACGAAGGCCAGCGTCATCAAGAGCCACGCAGCCATATCCAGCGCTGGCATCTGAAGCACCACGAAGGCCAGGACATGCACCGGCGTGGTCAACAACATGGCCAGCCAACCAACGGTGGCGATGCTGCCGCGCAACGCGAGCCCCATCAGGATTGCGCCCAGGATGTGGCCCAGTACGAAGAGGCTGGTGCTAAAGCCTGGGAGCCCGCTCGACCACATCTTGTCGATGACAATGGCAGCGACATCGCGTTGATCTGCTGGGAGCGAGGCGCCAATCAGGTACAGGTTGTCGATTGCGCCCATCGCGAAGGCACCGAGGTAGGCCACGAGATTGACCCCGAGCGCGACGGTGGTGAGCACGGGCCGGCGACGTCGGGAGAGACTGGCGGCCGCCAAGAAGGCCGGAACCACGGTGACCAGTCCGATGAAGCCGAGCAGGGCGAAGGTGAACTGCCGGTCCGGATTGGCAGCGATCAGGTCGAGTGTCCGCCTCGTGTCGGAGTCGTCGGTCTGGAACAGTCGCCCGATGGCGATACACGTGGCCGGGACCAGCATGATGATCGCGGCGGCGTAACGGAGGAAGCTCCGGACATCTCGTACCCGGCGCGCGGTCGGCGGATTCTCGTTGTTGATCTTGGTCTTGCCGGCTTCGGCAACTGACATGGTGGCCTCCTAGATGCGGGAATCTGACTTTGGTCACTGAAGCGTGCCACCGTCCGCGCTCCTCGGCAGGAGGATTCCTCCTCCGCCCCATCGGGCGGCTGCCCGGCTCGCTGAGGAGGCAACTCCCTGGTGACCAGGAGTTTCGAGAGGGATCATGAGGGCATGGCCAAGCGGCTCACGGTGTTGGCGTACGCGCTCTTCGGGTTCGCGCTCGTACTCGCAGGAGTCGCGGTAATAGGCGCCGTGCTCGCAGGTCTCGACGGCGAGGCCCTCTGGTCCAGTTACTTGATCACTAACACGGCGATCGGTCTGTCCGCGGCACCCTGCGGCCTACTGATCGCCCGCGCCAAGCCGGGCAACCCGATCGGCTGGCTCTTCCTCATTTGGGGCATAGCCCCCTTGCTGACTGCGGCCGCGACTCCGCTCATGATCTACGGCGCCGGACACGAATGGCCGCAGTTCGCCCTGCGGCTGCTCGTGACGATCTACATGTTCTCCTGGTCGTGGGGTGTCTTCTGCTGCCTACCGTTGATCGTGCAGCTGTTCCCGACGGGGAAGCCGCTGAGCCGGCGTTGGGCAGTACTGTGCTGGCTGACCGTCGGCAACGCGGCCCTCGGCAATATGTTCGTCGGCCCGACGCCCGAGGACGGCGCCTCATCCTTCCTGGTAGCCCCCTGGTGGTCAGCGACCGAAGGCATCACCAGCGTGGTGACACCGTTGATCATCTTTGCTTCAGTGGCAAGCTTGATCATCCGGTTCATCCGCGGCTCAGAGACGATACGCCAGCAGGTGATGTGGCTCATGGTCGCGGTACTTCTCGTGATCTTGATCAATGTGCCGATCTGGTTCGCTATCCCTACCGGGCGGAACATCTTGCTGCTGCTGAGCTTTCCATTGATCCCGGCCGCGGTCACCATCGCCGTGCTGCGGCACGGTCTGTATGACGTCCGGATTGTGCTATCGCGCGTGGTCGCCTACGCAATCCTTACGGCCGGCGTGATCGCGATCTATGTCGGGCTGGTCGCCGTGCTCGAACGGGTGGTCCGAGGCGCCGGGGCACCGGTGGTCGCTGCGCTTGCGATCGCGCTGGCCTTCAATCCTGTCCGGGTGCGCTTGCAGCATTTGGTCGATCGCGCCGTCTACGGCGCCCGCCGGGACCCGGTAGCTGCGGTGTCCGCAGTCGGCCGGCGGCTGGCCGGTGACGACCTCGGCGGAATCGCTGACGCCCTCCGCGAGTCGCTCCGGCTGAGCTACGTGGCAGTCGAAAGGAAAGACGGCAGCATCGTTGAGAGCGGCGAGCTGACGGCCACCTCGCAGACCTGGCCGCTGAGCTATGACGCCGAGCCGCTCGGAAGACTGTTCGCCGGCCCCCGGCACGGCGAGCGCCAGCTCTCGCGCTCGGACCAGAACATAATTGATCTTGTGGCCGCGCCACTGGCGATTGTGCTGCACGCGCAGGCGCTCACCGAGGATCTGAAAGTCTCCCGCGAACGCGTCATCGACGCCGCCGAGGAGGAACGGACCAGACTGCGGCGCGAGCTCCACGACAGTCTCGGCCCGCTCCTTACCGGCGCAGCATTCAAGGCCGACGGCATCGCTCTTGCCGCGCAGAAACGACCAGAGCGTGCAGAATCCTTGGCGATCGAGCTTGCTGATCAGCTGCGACAGTCCGTTGAAGCCGTACGGCGGCTCGCGTACGGACTCCGGCCGGCAACGCTGGACGAGCTGGGCCTTGTCGGGGCGCTGCGCGAGGAAAGTGATCGGCTCGGCCAGATCAAAGTGATCGTCGAGGCACCCGCGTCGCTGCCGACCCTGCCATCCTCGGTGGAGGTAGCCGCCTACCGAATCGCCACCGAGGCGCTCACCAACGTGGTCCGGCATTCAGACGCCAAGCTGGCTTCGGTGCACCTGACGACCGATAACGGCAGCCTCAAGATGATCATCAGCGATAACGGAAGCGCCAACGGCCCCTGGTCTCCAGGCCTCGGCCTCACCTCCATCCAGCTCCGGGCCTCCGAGGTTGGCGGTGTCTGCGAGGCGGGCCCAACAGCCGATGGCGGCCGGGTCGTCGCCATTCTCCCGCTGGGAGCCGGTCGATGATCAAGGTCTTGGTGGCTGATGATCACCCGGTGGTCCGCGATGGGCTACGTGCGCTGTTCGCCGAGTACCCGAACATCGAGCTGATCGGCGAGGCCGCGACCGGACGGGAAGCGATCAAGGCGGCGGTGATCGACAAACCGGACGTGATCATCATGGACCTCGCCATGCCGGACACCGACGGGTTCATTGCTACCGCAGAGATCAGTCGGGCGGCTCCCGAGGTGGCGGTGCTCGTCCTGACCATGAGCGACGACGAGGTCACGGTGACTAAGGCGATGCGCTCCGGCGCCCGCGGCTACCTGCTCAAAGGAGCAACCAAAGAGGAGATTCTGCGGGCAGTTACGGCCGTCGCCGACGGCCAAGCGATCTTTGGACCGGCCGTGGCCCAGCGGATACTGGCCCGACTCGGTGCCACAGCGGCAGACGAGGACCCGTTTCCGCAACTGACGCCTCGCGAGCACGATGTCCTGAGATTGCTCGCCGAGGGGCTGTCCAACTCTGCCATCGCAACTCGCTTGGGACTCTCGCTGAAGACGGTGAACAACAACACCTCGTCGATCTTCAGCAAGCTCAATGTCGCCACGCGTACCGAGGCAGCAATCCTCGCCCGCGATCGCGGGCTCGGCCGCGCCTGACGTCCACTCAAACAGATGAGGACAGCGGATAACTGACGTAGGCAAAGCGATCGCTGTCGGGCGCCCAGCTGTTGACGTTCAGCGTGCCTTGTCCGCCGAGGACGTCGATTACCAGCATGTGTGCCGACCAGTCGTGCAGGCGAACCAGGTGAATCTGCACATCCAGATTCGCAGGATGGCCGATGGTTCCCGGTGGCTAGCTGAGATAGGTCGCGTACCCGCCGTCCGGCGAGAGGTGCGGAAACCAGTTCACTCGTTCGTTGAAGGTCAGCTGTTCTGGATCGCCGCCTGCTGCGAACACCCAAGCGATTTGCGCATGTCCGGCGATCTCTGAGAATGACTCGGTGTTGAAGTAGATCCACCGGCCACCGGTTGAGAATTCACTGCCATCATCCGGACCAGTGCCGTAGGTCAGCTGAACACTCGGTCCTCCGACGGCCGGCATGAGAAAGACGTGCGCCTCGGCCCACCAATCCCCCTCCTGCGGGGGAAGCCCGATATAAGCGAGCTGGGTACCGTCGGGA
>DASVEX010000240.1:0-17143 GCA_036380335.1 Propionibacteriaceae bacterium
AAATAACTCTGGCTGTAGGTGATGCCGACCTGTCGGAGGTAGCGGCCGATGGACCGCAGCAAGCTCACCTCACGCCAGTCCAGGTCGGCGCCCATGATGAGCGCATTGAACCTGTCGGGCTCACTGTCGCCGGAATAGGACGCCGAAAACGCCGCCATGAAGCGCTGCCGCGCTTCGAACGTCCAGCGACCCTGGACCGCGCCTCCCCCGCCGGGCACCTGAACACCGAAGTCGTAGATGAACCCGCGCTCCCCATTGCCTATGGCCAGCTCGTACGGTCGTTCGTCGATCACGTCGACGCCTAGCAAGGACAGGTGGGGCAGGATCTTCGACAGTGACAAAGACTCCTCCCGCCGGAAGATCTTCAGCCGCAAGTCCGCTTCATCGTCAGGCCGGTCCGGGACGTACATGGCCATCGACGTCTCGCGCTCACCTTCGAGGGCGATCAGCTCGGTTAGATCCTTGAGCGCCTGTCGGGCGGTGTAGTCCTCCTTATAGCCCTCGGGTAGCGCCGCCACGAGTGCGACCAGCCGGTCCGCATGATCGATACCGACGATCAAGTCCGCGAACTCGTCATCCCAGGAGCGGGTCGCCAAGGTCAGTTCCCGCTCCAAGGAATGCACGTCGATCTCGCCCAAAGTTGCACCGACTGGCATGCGAACGACGAAATGTAGCCTCGCGAGCACCGATTCGGTGACCCGGGCCGTGTATCCGATCGAGGATCCGCCGAGTGCGCTCATCAGCAGGTTCTCCATCCGGCGACGTACCGAGGTGGTGTATCGATCTCTCGGCAAGTAGATCAGGCAGGACAGATAACGCCCGTACGGGTCCCGACGTACGAACATGCGTACCTGGCGGCGTTCTTTGAGGTGAGCGACCTTCTCTACGACGGCGGCCAACTCGGCCAGCGGGGTCTGGAACAGCTCATCGCGAGGATAGGTCTCCAGCACGTCCATGATCGCCTTGCCACCGTGGCTGTGCTCGCTATAACCCGAGAGCCGGATGACCGCGGCGGCCTTCTGACGGAGCACGGGAACGCGGGCAACGCTTTCTGAGTACGCCGAGGACGAGAACAGGCCAAGGAAGCGCCGCTCACCGATAACCTGCTCGTTCGCGTCGAAGATGCGAAAGGCGATGTAGTCGAGGTAGGCCGGCCGGTGCAGGCGGGATTTCTGGTTGTCCTTGGTGATGATCATCAACTCGGGAGTGCCGTTGGGTTGCGGGATCGCGTGGAAGGTGCCGGGTAGATCCTGGTCCGCCCGCAAGATGCCGAGGCCCGTGCCAGGACGGACCTTGAACGCGATACCGGACTCCTCGGTGATCACCTCGTACTCGCGGTAGCCCAGGAACGTGAAGTGGTTGGTGTTCAGCCAGCTGAGCAGTTCACAGGCCAGCGCAGCCTGATCCGCATGACCATTGATGAATTGGGGATCTTTGAGCATCTCAATGGTCTCTTCGGACCGCGTGATCATCTTCTGCCAGTCCTGGACCGCCTCTTCGACGAGCCGCAGAACCTCCAGCAGCCCCTGCTCCAGTTCCGGAATAAGCGTCTCGCGGCTCTCCGTGCGAGACGGCGGCAGGATTTCCAGATGCATCCATGACTCGGGGACCACGCTCGGATCGTGATCCGCGGCGCTGGTGCTGACGATGCCGAGCAGCTTCCCCTCAAGATCGCGCCGCACCAGGAATTGCGGATGGAATACCTCGCGGATACTCCAGCCTTGGCGCAGCACCTCCATCGTGACCGAGTCGACGAGGAAAGGCCGGTCGTCGGTGACGATTTGCACGACCGTCGCGCCGGCGGTCCAGCCGTCATCGGACTGACTGGGCTTTCTGATGGTGATCACCGCGCGGGAGGGCGGGCGGAGCATCGCTGCTCGGTAATGGCTCTCCACGAGACCGAGGAGGTTTGCGACGCTGCGTTCATCGACGTCGACCGCATCAACGTGCCGGAAGTAATGACGCAGGAAAGCCTGGACCGCGGCCGGGTCGTGGCCAAGCTCGGCGGCAATGCTTGCCCCGCGAGCCGCTACCTGAGCGATCTTCTGGGTCTTCTCTTTCTCCTGCTCCAGCTCGACCTCGAAAATTGTCACGTCTTCCATCCGATCAATGTCGCCGCACCCCGCTGTGCGACTACCTCCGACATTAGCCCCGTGGGCCGCGACGGCGGTCCAGTCGATGACATCATGAGCGGCATGCAGATCTCGAGCCACCTGGAGTTTGCCGCCGCGCCCGCCGATGTCTACGCGATGATGACCGACCAGAAGTTCCTTGACGAGGTGTGCGTCGCCAGCGAGTCGCTCAGCTACCACGCTTCGGCGGAGGGCTCGGTCACCAAGACCTCACGGACTTTACCGGCGCCGGAGTCGGCGGCAAGGTTCACCGGGCCGACGGTCACGGTCAACGAGGAAGTCGCTTGGGGGAACGGCTCGGCCGATGGCTCACGTGTCGGAGCTATCACGATGAATGTGCTCGGCCAGCCGGTCGGCTTCAAGGCAACGGTGCGGCTTGAACCCGGCGGTCGGGGCAGTGTGGTCGACATTGCCGGCGAGCTCAAGGTCGCGATCCCGCTGCTCGGTAGGAAGCTCGAGGAAGCCACGGCGCCTGCGGTGATCGCCGGATATCGGACCCAGCAGGAAGTCGGAGATCGCTGGCTCGCCGGCGAGCGACCGGACTAGCGCCTAGCCCATATGGGGATATTCGATCTCGGTTGGCGGGGTGAAGGTCTCCTTGATCGAGCGAGGACTGGTCCAGCGGATCAGGTTCCAGATCGAGCCGGCCTTGTCATTCGTACCTGAGGCCCGAGAGCCACCGAACGGCTGCTGGCCGACGACAGCGCCGGTGGGTTTGTCATTGAAATAGAAGTTTCCAGCAGCATGCCGTAGCCGGCGGCTGGCACGATCCAGGGCCCAACGATCATCGGCAATGATCGCGCCGGTGAGGCTGTACGGAGAAGCTTGATCAACTTCATCGAGAATAGCTTCGTAATCGGTGTCGTCGTAGACATGGATGCCGAGAATGGGCCCGAAGTATTCCGTGCTGAAGATGTCGTTCCTCGGATTGTCAGAGATGATCAAGGTCGGCCGGACGTACCACCCTTCGCGGTCGTCGGTCTCCCCCCCGGCGATGATCGTCGCATCCGCGGAGTTACGGGCCCGGGCGATCGCCTCAGCGTGTTTGGTGAAGGCACGTTGGTCGATCACCGCGGATGTGAAATGGGAAAGATCTCGGACGTCACCCACGCTGAGAGCTTCGGTGGCGTCGATCAACTCCTCACCCATCGTGTTCCAGACGCTGCGCGCAATATAGGCCCGGGACGCGGCGGAACATTTCTGCCCGGAGTACTCGAACGCCCCACGGACCAGCGCAGTACGCACCACATCAGGGTTCGCACTGGTATGAGCAATCACAAAGTCTTTGCCGCCGGTCTCCCCCACCAGCCTGGGATAGGCCCGATAGCCGGGAATGTTGGCGCCGACGCTCTGCCACAGATGCTGAAAGGTCTTCGTCGAGCCGGTGAAGTGGATGCCGGCAAGATCACGATGACGCAGCGCGACCTCTGACACCTCCAGCCCATCACCAGGCAGCATGTTGATCACGCCGGGCGGCAGACCCGCCGCTTCCAACAGCCGCATGATGAAGTGCGCGGCATATTGCTGAGTCGGGCTCGGTTTCCAAATGACGACGTTCCCCATCAGGGCTGGCGAGGTCGGCAGGTTGCCCGCAATGGAGGTGAAGTTGAACGGAGTGATCGCATAGACAAAGCCCTCGAGTGGCCGATAGTCGGCCTTGTTCCACACGCCCAGCGATGAGATCGGTTGGTCGGCGAGGATCTGCCGGGCGAAAGCGACGTTGAACCGCCAGAAATCGATCAGCTCACAGGCTGCATCGATCTCGGCCTGCTGCACGGTTTTGCCCTGACCCAGCATCGTCGTGACGTTCAGCGTGTCCCGCCACGGCCCGGCCAGCAGGTCTGCGGCGCGTAGGAACACCGCTGCCCGTTGCTCAAAACCCAGCTCTGCCCATCCTGGAGCTGCAGCCAGTGCGGCATCGATGGCCTGCACCGCATCAGTCCGCGTTGCGTGCGCCGCATGGCCCAGGATGTGGGAGTGATCGGACGGCATAGTGACCTCGAACGCGTCGCCAGAGGCCGGCTTGCTCACTCCGTCGATGGTGGCGGTTAGCTCGATCGGATCGGTGTTGGACAGCTCATCGAGCGTTGTTTCGAGCCTGGCCCGCTCGGCCGAGCCGGGTGCGTACGACCGGACAACCTCGTTGACGGGAGCGGGGACTTTGATCACGGCATCCACAAAGCCACGCTACTCGCGGTACGACCCTCGCTACTCGGGCAGACTTCCTCGAACCTGGCTGTTGCGTGAGTGCTCGGGGTTTCCGTCGTACGGCTCAATCGACACATCGACGATGGTGAAGCCATCCAGGCCGTTGGAGAGGAGGGTTGGCAGCGGGTACGTGCCCGTGCCGCTCTCCGGCAACACACCGAGGGAGTACATGCGTTGTCCGTCGCTGTTGATCAGCCAGACTTCGCGATAGCGGTCAGCTGGCTGCGGGCCGTCAACGCTCACCCGAAGCTCGGGATCGTTAGGAGTCCGCAGCAGCTCGGCCGTGCCATGTCCTGTCTGCCCAGGCAGCGCGCTCAGCGCAATACTGGCTGCGACTTGGACATCGTTCCGATTGATGATCACCGTGGCTCCGGCACCAACGACGAGTCCAAGTGCTGCGGCTGCCGCGACGATCGGCCACCATTTCCTCCTGCGGCCAGCAGTCGGCTTCGCGGTCCCAACATCTCTTGGCTCATCGTTCGCCGGCACGTCGCTCACCGACGTGTCGTTCGCCGACACATCATTCACCGGCTCGTCGCTCGCCGGCTTGTCGTTCGCCGGCTTGTCGTTCGCCGTCAACGGAGGTACGGAATCGGCCACCATTGTCTTCGTGGCGGCGATCTCTTCGGTGGTCGAGTTGGGCGCGAGCTCTGCTTGGATCGATCGCCAGATCCGATCCAGCGGCGGGGTCGGCACGTCGGAGGCCTGAGCTCCTTGGCCGAGAGTGACGACGCGGCGGTATTGGTCGAGCTCTGCTCGACAGTGGCTACAGCTCGCGAGATGTTCCTGTTCTGCGGCGTCCAGGGCATCGTCCTGGCCCAGGGCATGACCAGCGAGCAGGGCGCTGTTCACGTGGACCACGACGTCACCTCCTCGAGCCGCACACGTAACTGCCGGAGAGCTCGCCGGGCATGGCTCTTGACGGTGCCCAATGGCAACTGCAGCCGCTCGGCGATCTGGGAATAGCTCTGCCCCTCCCAGAAAGCCATTCGGAGGATGGTGCCTCGCGGATGCGGCAATCGCTGAATCTCCTCGACGAGCACCAGTCGATCAATCAGTGTGACGAGTGGTTGGGACTCAACCTTGACGTTCGCCTGGCTGGTAACAGCTCTTACGACCTTCAGATCCCGGGCACGTGCACGCTGCCGATCCGCGATGCGATGTCGAGCGATGCCGAGCAGCCAGCCCGGCAGACTCCCCTTGGACTCTTGGTAGGTGGTACGCCCCTGCCACGCGCCCACGAACACCTGCTGGGTGACGTCCTCGGCTTCGCTCGAGCTATCGAGTGCGCGGTACGCGATGGTGTAGATCAACGAACCCCACCGCTTGAAGCTTTCCTCCAAGCATGAGTCGTCTCCATCGGCGAAGCCTGCCGCGAGATCCGAGTCGCTGGCGTTGCGCCAGTCGACCCGTCGGGCCCTCATCTCGGTGTCCGCTGGCTTCCCGTCGGTCACCCCTGAACCTTACCGGGCGCCGAGCGAGGCACCCGTCGATCCAGAGGAGTTCTCTCATCTGGGATCGCGGTAACGACAAGGTTGTCTTGGTATCCGCCTCGGGAGCGGATGTAGGGGCCTCCACAGGTGACGATGCGCAAGCGTTGTTTGCCGTCTCTGTCAAAGAGTGTGCGCAGCGGTAGGGCTTGTTTGCGGATCATCCGGATGGAAGTCACGCGGAAGGTTTCGCGACCGGTCGTGGTTCGCACCACGATCACGTCGCCGTCACGCAGCTTCCGCAAGACGGCCAAGGGTCCAATGCCATATTCGCGGCTATCGAGATGGCCGCCCAGAACCGCCGATCCTTGCGGATCGCCGGGCCTCGGCCCGTAGGCATACCAGCCGATCTCGGTGGGTTTCGGGGGCAACGCCATCGCACCGGCGCTGTCGACCCTCATCGGCACGATCGGCATCTCCAGAGACAGCCGGGGGACGGCCAACTGACGAGGAGGGCCTGCGCGGCTGCCGTCGCCCGGAGGCGGGGTGGCCTGATGCGTTGGCCAATCGGGAACCCTGTCATCTCGCTGTCCTTCCCGAGCGGAAGCACTGCTGACCGGTGAGGGTTGGGTAACCGGTGGCGACAACTCTGAAGGATCACCAGATTCCGCACCAGCCACCACGTAGCCACGACTGCCGACGGCGAGAACCCAAACCGCCGCAGCAGCCAGCAGCACTGACACGACAAGGACGGCCAGCCAGAGCCGACCGCCTTGCCGTGTGAGTCGAGAAATCACCTGATGGTTGCACGCCGCTTCGCCACACGGCGACCAGAAACTGCTATGCCGATAACGGCCAAGCCGAGCAGCACGGCCGCCGCTACGGAAGTCCCGGGTACGGATGCGGCCTGTCCTCCCGTACCGCCTGGAACACCATTCGGATTGCCGTGCATACCTTTAATAGTCTGGACAGCAAGCTTCAGATTGTCGTCCTCCGCCGAGCCCCAGGCGTACACGATGGTCGTCGTACCCTCACCCAACTTCAGCGACGCTGGTCCGATCACGACCTTCTTGGTCCCAGCAAGGACGACGTCAGCCTTGATCGTTCCCGCTGCCACCTCAGCCGAATCCTCCTTGGGATTGGTCAGGTCGGTGAGGACAGGCTTTCCACCGGCGCGTACGTCGACCGCGGGAGCGGCCGCATCGTGCCGGACAATGATCCGGGCCTCCCCGGGGGAAATCATGGACACGTCGTTGACGTATGGCGTCAGTGCCGGCTTCCCCTTCGCCGTCAAGTGCGCAACGACAGTGATGTTCGCACCACCCGGAACCTTGACGTTGTTGGCCTCGACGATCGCATCGCCATCCGGCCCGTCACCCGCCTTCACCACCTTGAGGTCGTACGACCCTGCTGGCAGCGTCTGCGGATCAGTGAGTGTGCCGGGCTTGAAGTTCTTCAGTAGCGCCTCGCCGTTGGCGTATACGTCAACGGTGGCGCCGGGTACGCCGTGCAAGATCGACACCGTGGCCTTATCCGCTGCTTCTGCGGAGCCGACGCCGATGAACATGAAGCCGATTGACAGAGCCGCGGCGCCGCCGAAGGCGAGCAACCGACGGAGTGTTTTCATTCCAAACCTCCTGTTGTTAATCCTGTGATGTGCCCCTTTTGCGCATCAGCGGTACCGCTCGGATGCACGGCGAGACCCAGCGGACTAGGACAGATGAGATCCGTGGCAGCCCGCAAGGCGTGCACAAAGGACGCCCGCGATCTTCTACCCAAAGGGGCAGATGATCGCGGGCGCAGTGAAAGACGATGGTGCGCTGACGTCAGCGGCTACATGGCTTTGGCGCTCTCAGCCTCTTCCCGGCGCTTCTTGGCAGCCTCGACCGAAGCTCGCAACGCCGCCACCAAATCGACGACCTCCGCCTCTTGTGGCGCCTCCGGCTCTTCGGCAAGCGGAACGCCCTCGGCCTTGCTCTGCACCAGGGCTTCAAGCGCCTCGCGATAGGAATCTGTGAAGTCCTCCGGATTGAAGTCGCCCGCCAGCGCATCGATGAATGACTGCGCCATGGTGACCTCCGCATCGGAGACCGTGACGTCTTCCGGTGGAGCGGCGAAGGACCCATCCCGAAGCTCATCCGGCCACAACATGGTGTGCATGAGCAGAACACCATCCTTGGGGCGGATCAGCGCCAAGGCTTCCCGGGACCGGAGCGCGACCTTGACGACGGCGCTCTGGCCACTCTTGATCAACGCATCCCGCAGTAGTACGTAGGGCTTGACGCCCGGGCCGTCGGCCTGGAGGAAGTAGGTCTTGTTGAAGTAGGTCGGGTCGACGTCCTCCTCGGCCACGAACTGCACAACCTCGACTGCCTTCGTGGTGGCCAGCGGGAGCGCATCGAAGTCTTCCGGGCCCAAGATCACCATCCGGCCGTCCGGCAGCTCGTAGCCCTTGGCGATCTCGGCATAGGGAATCTCCTTGCCACATTTCTCGCAAACACGCTTGTACTTGATCCGGCCGCCATCTTCAGGGTGGACCTGGCGAAAACTGATGTCCTTCTCCTCGGTCGCCGAGAAGAGCTTCACCGGAATCGTGACCAGCCCGAAGGAGATTGCGCCCTTCCAAATTGAGCGAGGCATGTCCCTAGTCTGCCTGATGCCTCTGACAGCTTGCTCGAAGAACCGGACCAGTGACACCTGCCCAGCCGCTCAGTGAGGAAGTTGATCAAGCTCCTCGGGCGCGAACCACAACAAGTCATGATTGTCGAGTACCGCCGCGACCTCAGGTGCTGCCAGTGCCGCCGCCAAGCTCTCCCCTGTCACCGCCTCGCTCGCCAGGCCCACCGCCTGCCGTGCATCCGGCTCGTCCGCGAACAGCGCGCGCACCTGAGCCCAGACCAAGCCGCTCACCTCAACCTCCCCGTGGGGCTGGCTCAAATCGCGGACGTGTTCTTCCGGCACCTCCCCAGCCACCACCAGGCGCGGCAGATGTGGCTTCAGCACCAGAGCCAGCACGCCGGCGTTACTCAGCGCGGCGTACTCAACCTCCTCCAGCACCGTGTCGGCCTCCAGAGAAGCAGCCAGGCCTGGTGTTGCGGCACACCCGGGATAGCGGTCGGTGCCGGCACCCGAGCGGAGTGCCCGGGCCTCGTCCCGAGTCATCGGAACGAAGATCATCTGGGCCATCAGGACTGTTGGCGATCTTTAGCTGTACGCCTCTCCGCGACTGTCTTGGACGGCGGTTGCTTCTTCTTCGCAGCGCTCTTCTGAGGTGCGAGCTGTCGAGATTTCGCTGACGCAGTTTTCCTCATTGACGCTGCCTTTTCGGTCGACCCTGCCTTACGAGTCGACCCCGCCTTTTCGGCCGCCGCCTTGCGAGTCGAGCCCGGCTTTCCTATCGCCGCAGCCTTGCGGGTCGATCCTTCTTGGCTCGTCGACTTCGGCTGAGTGGCGGGCTTCGCTGGACTCTTCGCTGCCTGAGGAGGTGCCGGGCGGGTGCCTAGCTCGGCCGCGCGGGTCACCAAGTTGCGTACGGCGGCACGCTTCTGTCCGGCGGCCTTGCGCGCTGCCTCCTGCCGCGCGGCTGCCTTTTTGGCTGCAGCGCGGCGGGCGGCTGCGGGCGCCTTGCGCGTGGGCTGACGGACCGCTGTCCCGCGAACGGTGGTATCCAGCAGCTCCTCGAGGCAGTCGATCAGGCATTGGGCGAGAACGTCGAGATCGCTGATGGCGTCTCGGTCCGCATTCAGGCCGAAGAACACATCGCCGTCGTACGATGTGACCCCGATGGAGAGCAGGTGGCCCACCGACAGCGGGAGTACGGGATAACTCGCGACCAGCTCAGCCCCGGCGGCGAACAGCGGCACCTGCGGCCCGGGGACGTTGGTGATCACGAGATCGTGCTGTTTACGTACGACCTCGATCGAGGTTCGAACGCCTAGCGCGTGCAGTGTGGTGGGAGCAAAGCCCGCGATGTCGGCCAGCGAACGGGCCGCCACTGCTCGGCCGGAATCCTTGTGGGCTTGGGTGTCATAGGCCACCTGATGCAGCCGCATCAAGGGGTTAGGCTCGCCGATCGGCAATCTCTGCAGATGGGGTGCGACTTGGCTGCCCAACGATGTCGGTTCGCCGTCGTCCTCCGTGACGCTCATCGGAACTAGCGCGGTCAGCGAGGTTCCCGAACCGATGGACTCGCCCCGGGTCAGCAGCCAGGAGCGGACGCCCCCGGAGATCATCGCGAGTATGACGTCGTTGATCGTGTGCTGGTGCTCCTGGCGCACTGCCTTGAGATCAGCAAGCGACGCCACGGCTGTCGCGAATCGGCGTTGCTCCGACACCACACCAGCCAGCGGCGAGTCTGCAGGCGGGCGCTGCCCACGCAGGGCATCGGCAGCCAACTCTCCCAGCGCACCGCCGATACCGCCCACCGCTTCACCGACCGCGACAGCCATACCGAGAGCGCCAGCCAACGCACCTCGCACGTTCTGCAGGGCCATCGTCGGGTCTTGGGCACTTTCCAGCAGGGCACCGGCCAACAGCTCGAGCGACGACGGCTCCGGCACCGGCTGCCACGAGTCGGCGTCCACCCCAGCAGCCGGGAGTGCTTGCGCACGCGCCGTCGAGTCGAGCAGCACCTGGCCGATTTCGACGTTGTCAATTCCATCGACCAGGCATAAATGGGACTTAGCCACCAGCGCGAACCGGCTGTCTTCCAGGCCCTCGACCAAATACATTTCCCACAGCGGCCGCGACCGATCGAGTCGCCGGGCCAGGACCCGACCGACGAACTCCCTTAACTGGGCGAGCGTGCCCGGCCGCGGCAGCGCCGAGCGCCGTACGTGGAAGGTGAGATCGAAATTCTCGTCGTCGACCCACACCGGTCCAGCAAGCTGAGCGGGAATCCCTCGCACCCGTTGCCGATAGCGCGGTACGAAGGCGATCCGTTCGCGGATCAGGGCAATGAGCCGTTCATAGTCGAAACCATCAGGACCGGGATCGAAGATATCGACAGTGCCCACATGGCCTGGCGTGTGTGCGGTGTCCAGGGCCAGCAACGACACTTCGAGGGGCGTAAGCCGTTGCGGCATGCGAGCCTTCCTCCCTGGGAATCCCTGGAGCCAATACGGTACTACCGCTCAGATGCCTGCCTTCGAGTGAATCGTTTCGCCTCGAGTCGGAGGGGGAACCTAGTTCACATCAGCTTCGTACAGGATTGGTGGGAGAGTGGCGCGGTCTGCGAGAGGAATGGTTCGACAAGTTCCATGATCAGGTGCGGTCGGAAAGGCTGAACAGGTGAGCAGAAGCACCAGCACGATAGGAGGTGCGTTGATCTGGGGCGCTGTCACGTTAGGCCTGCTGGTAAGTGGTTGCACCGCGACCTCCGAACCTCAGAACAGTGCGAGCCCATCCGCGGTCAGTAGCCCGAGCGCACCACCCTCGTCCCCGGCCGAATCGCCAACCTGGGTTCCGCCCAGTCCGCCGTCGTTGGATCCTGATTACCCGCTCACTATCAATATCGTTATCGCCAAAGGAAAGACCATTCCCAGTGGAGTGAAATATGCCGTGGTGGTAGGTCAGAAGGTGATCTTGAACGTGACGAGTGATGCCGACGATGAGATCCATGCACACACTGGCGGGGCAGGCTATGAGATGCAGGTCCAGGCGGGCACGCCTGCCAAAGGATCGTTCACCATCGACAGCCCGGGCAGCTTCGAAGTGGAGTCGCACCATCTCGAGAAGATCATCGCGATCTTGAACGCGCGCTAGCCAGGGCTAGCCGCTCCGTGCTCATACCGCTGCATGGGATCGCGTCGCGGCGCGACCTGCCGTTGCCCTTCTCCTTTGTCGTGGCCGGCGCCGTCCTCGCCTTGCTGATCTCCTTCGCAATCTTGATCTTCGCCTGGCGCACGCCACGGTTCAAGCGAGTCGGCGGCCAAGGCCTGCCCGGGCTTACCGCGGTCGTCGACAGCCCGGTCGTCCAGCTGATCGCTCGCGCGTTGGTACTTGCCACGTATGCCTGGGCCGGGTTGGCCATGATGGCCGGACAGGATCTGCTGACCAATCCGATCTTCGGCTTCGTGTTTGTTTGGATGTGGGTCGGCCTGGTGCCGATCTCGCTGCTGCTCGGTCAGTTCTGGCGTGCTACGAATCCGTTGCGGACAATCCATCGAGGGCTCTGTGCGGTCGCTCGGGTCGACCCGGATCAGGGCCTGATGTCGTTGCCAGCCGGAATCGGCGTCTGGCCAGCCGCAATCGGCTTGTTCGGCTTCGGTTGGCTTGAGCTGGTGCAGCCGGACCGAACAACGCTGGCGGTATTGCGGGTCTGGGCGCTGGCCTGGCTGGTGATCTTGGTACTGGGGGCCATCGTCTTCGGGCAGCGCTGGATCGGGGCGGCGGATCCGTTCGAGGTCTATGCAAGCACCATTGCCCAGATGTCGATCTTTCGCCGGGTCGGTGATCAACTAAGGTTGGTCAACCCGCTGGCTGGCCTAAACGCCTGGCGCGCCCCTCCCGGGGCAACCGCCGTAGTGGCAGCACTGCTCGGCAGTACCGCGTTCGACAGCTTCACCAACACCAGTTGGTGGATTCAGACCGTACAGAATTCCGCACTGCCGACGGTTCTCTGGGGCACCGCTGGACTACTGACGATGATCATCATCGTCTTCGTGACCTTTAGTCTGGGGGCAGCCTGGATGGGGCGCTACGGCGACCGGCCAGCCAGGGAGTATCCGCGGCTGATGGTGGGCTCGTTGCTGCCCATCGTGCTGGGTTACGTCGTCGCTCATTACGCAACCCTGCTCATCGTGGAAGGCCAGCGGGTCGCGATCAACTTCTCCGACCCACTGGGTCGGGGCTGGAACACCTTTGGATCGGCCGAGATGGGTGTCAATTCCGCGATCTTCAACCATCCAACGGGGATTGCCGTGATACAAGCGTGCGCCATCGTCGGGGGCCACGTCTTCGGGATCATCTGCGCACACGAGAAGGCCGTCGCACTGCTGCCACCAGATCGCGCGGTACGCGGCCAGCTGCCGCTGCTCTTGGTCATGATCGGTTACACCTGTGCTGGTCTCCTCCTGCTGTTCTCCCCCTGAGGAAGAACCAATGTCCGACCGATGCGTACTTTTGGGCCCACTGTGGTAGCTGAGAGTCAAATCTCCGACCAGCGCGGACTCTTCGACGTCACCAGGAGGTCATGATGCCAGCGGATGTAAGGCCGCCGGTAAATGCTGCCACGGACTGGGAGATCACCGACGCTGCCTTGCGCGCGAAACCTACGCGGTGGCGCAGCCTTTCGTGGATCTCGGCCCGGGCCTTGATCGACGCGGTCAACCAGTTCCTCAATGTCGGAGCCGATGGTTTGATCACTCAGCTACGTGGTGAGTGGGTACGACGTGGTGGCGGAGCGACCCCGCAGGTGGTCGACCGATCAGGTGACACGTGCTTCATCGTGCTCGGGGACACCGGCGAGCAGGATGCTTCCCAGTTCGTGGTATGCCCCGCGTTGAGCGCCGCGGTCCGTGCTCACCAGCCAGGCTTCGTGTTGATCATGAGCGATGTCATCTATCCGGCTGGCGATGTCGATGACTACCGCGACGGCCTCTACCGGCCCTATCGCAGCGATGATCCCAACTTCCGGGTGGCGGCGCCGCTGCTGGCACTGCCCGGCAACCACGACTGGTACGACGGTCTCGCCGGATTCATGTACCACTTCTGCGGCCGCGATCGGCTGCCGCCCGAGGCGTACGCGCCGGGCTTTCGCCTTCGATCGCTCTACGGACGACTGTTCCGCATTCTCTGGCGACGGGCCGGTGAGCCAAGGCGAGAGACCCAGGAGCTGCGCGCCATCTCGCCACCCAGTCAGGCACCGAGCCCATCCATGCAGGCCACCGAGCAGCCCGGCCCGTACTACGCCATCCGTACCGCGCACCTGATGATCATCACCGTCGACACGGGCATCGACGGCAGCATTGATCAAGACCAGTGGGACTGGCTCAGCATGGTGTCGGCCGAACCCGTACCCAAGATCTTGCTGACCGGCAAGCCGCTGGTGGTCAATGCTGCCCTGGAGCCCTGCTGGGTCGGTGGCCGGCCGAAGAGGGGCGAACGTCGGCGCTCGGTCTGGGAGCTGATCAACGATCCCGCCAACTACTACGTCGCCACCATCGGCGGCGACGCACACAACTTCCAGTGCTACTCGCCCAAGGAATCCTCGCAACCGGGCCAGGGGGCCGGCGTCCCTCAACTGCACCTGGTCGCGGGCTGCGGTGGGGCATTCATGCACGGGACGCACAACTACCTCAGCGCCGAGCACGACTCGCGAATCCGCCACAGTCCGAAGCATCAGTTCTACAAGCAGCCCGATTGGTCGTTCCCGACCCCAGCGGACTCGTTCGCGTACTTCGCGGGCCAGTTGGTGCCAAGCGTGATTCGGACGATGCGATATCTCGCGCTCTTCCTGCTCGGGGTGCTCTGCGCGGCCACCATGTACTGGCTGGCAGGCGGTCCAGCGAGCGGCCTTGTCGCCATGCGATGGACGGGGCGCATTGCTCTGATCGCCTTGATCATCTTGGTGATCTTCCGAAGCATCCGGCGGGACGCGCCGCGCGCATCGCCGCTGGCGCGAGGAGTCGCCGCGCTCGGCTTTCTCCTGGTCGGCGTGCTAGCCACCTCAGCCGCCTCCCAACTCGACCCGGCACCCTTCAGCAGCTACCTGCTGTGTTGGCTCGGCCTTACGGCCTTCCACTGCCTCATCGGGCTGTGCGTGCGCCTCTCCGGCTGGTGGCGGCCGGCCGACGAGTACGCCCACAACTCCTCAACATTCGTCTTCGGCGTCGGCTTGCTGTGCCTCTGCGTGCTCGCATTCGGCGTGCTGTGGATCCTCGACCCAGCCGGCGGTGCGGCTATTCCCCTGGTCGGTGCAGGAATGTTCTTCGTTGTCGGATGGCTGGGCTGGGTGCTGCGTCGTCCACGATTCAGCGCTCCCGGCGTTGCCGATCTTGACCGCGCGACCGAGGAGCGGCTCGGCCGGCAGAACCGGCGTTGGCACCTCCTGGGCGCGGTGCTGATGCCCCTCACCCAAGTCGGATACTTCGCGCTGGCCCTGAAGCAAATCTCGCTACTGCTCGACCGCGGCTGGCTGTTCACGGCCGCGATCGCCGGGATCGGCGTCTTGTTGGTGATCTTGGCGGCTGCGTCGATCAGTGTGGTGTTGATCACCGAATTGTTGGCCGCGCTGGCCATCCCGATGGTTGGCAATTATCGCCGCGGCTGGGGATTGGCCTCATCACTGACACATCATCTGATGATTCCCCTGCTGCTCCTCGCGGTCGCGGTCGTCATCGTGTACGCCGACTCGGCCACTGCGCGGGGCGCGACCGGCCTCTCACTTGTCGTGATCGCGCTCGCCGGACTCGTACTCGCGATCGAGCGGCTCCGACAACGGCTACCGAGGGCGTACCTGCCGATCACCCTCCTGGTGGTCGCTGCATTGGCTGCGGCGGCTTACCTCTATGGCGGCTGGCCAGCACGAGTTGCCCTCGGCACGACAATCATCCTGCTGGCGTTCGGCATGAGCATCACCCTCGGCCATCTGGCATTTCTGGACGCGTACGCGCTGCTGATCACACCTGGCGGGCTCGACACGCCGAGCTTCACGCCAGAACAGATCGAGGAGATTTTCCGCGCCCGACGCCAGACACCTCCCCGACTCCCCGATGTGCCTGCCAACGCTCTGCTCTGGGCTCGACTCACCTCACCCGGCTTGGGCGAACCAGGTGGGCCGCTGCAACGACGGATCGCCGAGATCTACTCGCGCGACGAGCCGCCGTTCTACAAGGGTTTCCTGCGGCTCGACACCACCTCGGATGAGGTCACAATCACTCTGCATGAGGTCTTCGGTGATCTTCCGGCTACCGCCGTGCCAGTAGCGAAGCTACGTTTGGCAGCGAAACCGCTGGCCTCCACGGACCCCGTGCTCTGACGGACGGAAGAAGTACGCGATGAGCTTGACCGGTGCCAAACTTCATCCGTCGCGGGTGGGAGTTGCCGGCACAGCCGCGGGAGAGCATCTGTGCTGATGAAGCAGATGAAACATTTGTTCGGACAAAATAAGGTCTTACCCTACAGAAACAGCGACTCGGACCTCTATGCTTCGTCCATGTCCGTTGCGCCCCCGGTGCGCGAGCTCGATATCACCCTCGAGCGCAACTCTCCCGTTCCGCTCTACTACCAGTTGGCGCAGGCGATCGAGCACGCCATCAATACAGGCGCCCTCGCGCCCGGCGATCGCCTGGAGAACGAGCTATCCCTCACGAGTCGGCTTGGGCTGTCCCGGCCGACCGCTCGGCAGGCGATTCAGGAGCTGGTCAAGAAAGGCCTGCTGGTCCGCAAGCGTGGGGTCGGCACCCAAGTCGTACGCTCACAGTTTCGGCGGACTGAAGCGCTCAGCAGCCTCAATGAGGACATCATCAAGGCCGGTAAGGTTCCCAGTACCCGGCTGCTGGAATTCTCTGTAGGCAGCCTCGATGAGCAAGACGTTCGGGATGCCATCGAAGCGGCCGCGGTGCCCGAGACGGAATTCATCAAGATCAGAAGGCTGCGGCTGGCCGATGAGATGCCTCTCGCAGTCCTCACGAATTATCTGCCGGCTCGTTTCGAGCTGACCGAAGAAGACCTGCGGACCAAGAGCCTGTACGCCTGCCTGCGTTCCCTCGGCGTCAACCTCAAGATCGCTCATCAGCAGATCTCGGCTCGGCTGATGAACGAAGAGGAGGCTGAGTTGCTGGATGTCGAGACGCCTGCGGCATGTCTGACCGTAGACCGCGTCGCGTACGACGATATCGGTCAATTCGTCGAGTTCGGTCGGCACATGTATCACGCAGCGCACTACTCGATCCAGTCCTCCCTGGTGGCCTAGGAGCCGGTCTGATCCGACCCGACCCCACGACTGGGGTCATCAGCACGGGGAACTAGGCCCTTGAAACCCCGCGGGGGCGCCAGCTCCAGCGCGGTACACAGCCACCGGTCACCGAGCGCCTCCAGCCGAAATGCCATCGCAGCTGATTGCTTGCCGATCGCGACATGAGCGGAAACCTCCGCGACCTCTGGACCGGGATGCTGGACGCGTACCGAGCGCAGCGCACTGCGCAGGGCGATCCGCCCAGGGATCTTCAGATTGCGTCGCTGGGACATGCTGATCGCTGCTAACAGCTCCTCGACCATCCATCGGTTGAGCTGAGCGACCGGACGCTGGCCCAGCAGCGTCTGGATAACGGCGAGCGCCAACCTCGCACTCCATTGCTGAGGATCCGGGAGCCCGGGCCGAGGCCGCGCCGACCAGCGCGCCCTGACCGTACTCAGCCGTACGCCTCGATC
>DASVEX010000241.1:0-4162 GCA_036380335.1 Propionibacteriaceae bacterium
CCGAGACTCTTTAGCGTGTTCCCTACATCCGCCACCACCGCCGTGATCTGGGCGCTGTACTGGGGGAGCAGCTCGGCCAGTTGTGCGACGGAGACGATCAGGGCGAGGGTGAGGAGGAATATGATCAGGTACGCGGCGAGCAGTAGCACGATTGAGGCCGCCCAGTCCGGAAGTCGATGCCGTTCCAGCCAGATACGGATCGGGTGCAAGCTGATCGTGATGACCAGTGCCAGGAAAACTGGCCCGATGATGTCGGCGATTGACCTGGCCCCGGCCAGCGCAATCGTGAGCGCAGCGGCGCCTACCAGTATCTCGGCGCCGAACGGCCGGGCCTGCGCGTAGGCCTTGCGGGCCGACGTTAGTACGCTGGGCATCTGATTCTCCCGTCGATGAAGATGAGCTGCTTCAAAACACTGAGGCTGACTCAAGCTGGAACTGGCTGGCAACTGGGTTGGCTCAATCTACTGCTGATCCTGAGTGATGCAGTGATCAAGCAAGCCGCGCGCCGTCGTCGACGGTGATTGATCATGGGTCCCCTTCACCGTACGGCCTGACGCGTACGCCGACACCGCGAGCAAGGTCATGCGGATCTTGGCGCGGGCCAACAATTGAGTGGACTCAACACAGGGCACGCCGACTCTAACCACCCGCGCGGCTATCGATCACGTCTTCGTCAGCGTCACCAGCAGCGTGATGCCCGCTAGTTGGTCGGCCACCCGCGTGTGCGACGAGGCCGCCGTGACTCTCATCGGGAGAATCGAACCATGACCGCCGACGATGAGCACGCCGACCTTGCCTCCGCGTGGGACGCCGTGCACCTGATTCTTGACCAGATGCCGACACTCCTACAGTGGCACGGAACTGAGTACGTGGAGGTGGGCGAGAACGGCGATCGCGCCCGAGGCCTCGGATCAACCTTGCCGGTGCAGTACGTCTGATAGATGAGTTTCGGTATGAGTCGGCCCTCGCCCTGATCAGGACGTCCCTCGAACACGTGCTGGTCGACTGGCTCGTGTTTCGTGGCAGAACGTTTGCGCGAGGGCACCGCAGCGTCGCGGACGAGAGGTGGACGCAATGGCAAGCTGATCGAGCTGCCGGGGCTGAGTGGACGCGTACGATCCAGAACTGGACCCGCAACAAGAAGGGCGACGTGCGCATCGTCTTCGAAGGGCCTTTCTCCGCGCCGGATGAGCAAGGCGAGCGCCAGCAGATCAGCATTTACTACTTCATCCTGAAGCAGTACCAACCTGCGATGGGGCCGCCCGCCCAACAGGCCTACGACGGCCTCATCGACAGAGACGAGCTACGCCTGCTCGCTGACGAGAAGCGCCGCGCTGGTGGAACGCCGGACAACCCAGTGCAAACCAAGCCGGGTGCGCTACCTCGACCCGTCGGTAGTCCGGATGGGCCGCTTCTACGTGGCTCGGTAAGGTTCGAGTCAAGCCGACGATGCCTCGCCTCGTGAATGCTGCACGAAGCCGTCGCAATCTCATACGAGATGAGAGTCACCAACTACGGAAACGACGGCAAGGCCTGAAGACGACGGCCACATCCTCAAGAAATGGTCGACCGGCGGGCAAAATGCGATCCAGTTTCTTTCGGAATCGACTGGGCTCGGCTGGTTCACGGTGTGTCGCAACGAGTCCACGACTACGGGTTCAAACCCCAATACAGCCCACCGAGCGCTTTCCGGAAACTCGAATTGGTCCGCGCTCGCCGAGTACAAACGCCAACAACTATCGAGGCCGTAACGCGAGACGAGGACGACAAAGTCCACGGTGACGAACGAAGACCTAACCAACGTCCTGAACCTAACTCGCGAGATGGAGGACTGCCCGCCCCAAAGGAGCAGGCCTCAGTCGAACGCCTTCAATGTCAGCTCGATCGCCCAGGTCTTCAGCGCGATCTTGATCGCTCACTCGATCGCGGTGGTCGGGACCGGTGACGAATCGGACCCGGAGCGAGTGGACATCAGACACCGGCGCGCGCTCATCCGGCAACGCAGAGGCGCAGGGCTCTCGACGATCACACTGCCTGCCGATGACGTGGACTCCATGATCATCGCAGGAACCTGTAGGATGCCGCCGTCCGGCGCCAACGCGAGGCACGAAAGCTCGCAAGCCACACCATCCAAGATCACATTCCAAAACGTTGATCAAGACGACCAGCCACGAAGCGCAAGACCGTTCGCCTGCGTACTCGCAATCATCTGCGCCAATACGAAGATCGGATAAGTGCGGCCCGCGTCTCGAACGACGAAAGGATCGGGCCGCCATCCATGACGCCGCCGCCATCCTCAGTGGGCGCCTTGCTGTACTCCGAGCACCTGCGGAGGCGTGCACGCCGCAGTGTGAGCCTACTGACGAAAATGTTCGTCGGCCTTCTCACTGCTGCCGCCCTTAACCGGAACGAGAGCGATTCCACCAAGCTCCTACGACGGGACAGCGTCGTGCGGGAGCAGCGGCGAAGGGCCAAAGATGATCAGCGTCCCGACGACTTCCGTCACAAGTCCCTCGGTGCAGCTGAGAGCATTTGCCGGATATAGAGGCGATCGAGGAATGAGCCTTTCGCCGCCGCCGGTCTTATCGGGCCACACCGTTGACGAGTACTGCCCCTCTCGAGCGTGGCGTGAGCGAAGTGGCACTTTTGGTCTAAGCACGACTGCCGGTGCTGTGCGTGCGGGGCCCGTGGCGGGTGCAGATCCACGGCGTCCATTACCCAAGAAGCCGGAGGGAGTGGGACGGAGCACCTGACAGCTGGCTTCGCCCTCTCTGCCGCCGTTGCCAGGAGAAGGTCACCAGCTTGCAATTTGACCCAGGATTCCGCAGGGGGAAATGCCATCCCCAGGGCGACCAGTCTCGCAAATCCGCTCGGAACGTCGAGACGATCCCGGCGTTGGCTATTCGCTCGGCTGCGCTGCGGGCACTAGCCAAGACACTCCAGCACGGCTGCCGCCCCCGTGCTGGCGGTTTTCCTGCCAAAGTAGACGTCAGTCGTCAGCGAGACATTCGCATGGCCGAGCTGATCAGCGGCTGCTCTTGATGAGAGCCCTGCTTGATCCATGAGCGTTGCGACAGTCTTGCGGAAGGTGTGACTCGTCACCCATTCGAAGCCTGCTGCATTCAACGCCTCGCGCAGATACCCGATCGTGTTGTCGCGATCACGCAGGCCGCCGAGCACGGAACAGAACACCGTCCGGTCTGGACCGCCGTCGGGACGCATCTTCAGCATTTCTACGGCCCACGATGGGAGCATGAGGGTACGGAATCCCGCCCTTGTCTTCGGAGCGGACGTGATGATGAGCCCCTGACCCTTCATCCGAATCACCGTGCCACGCACTTCGACCGTGCCAGCAGACAAATCGACCGCATCCCATGTGACCGCCAGACATTCGCCCACTCGGAGGCCCGTGGCCAGCAGCATGTCCACGAGATCAGGCAGATCACGCTCTCGTGCCTTGTCGTCGTATGTGAGCCATGCCCGCAGCTGGCGAACCTCGCCAACGCTCAGGGCACGTGGAACACGTTTCGGCTTGCTCGGCACGATCCGGCCGGCGTCTCGAACCGGGTTGTGTTCGAGTGCATCATGTCGGGTCGCGAGCCCAGCCATTCCCGAAAGCACCGTCCGGCACAGCTTGGCCATCGCAGCGCCATGCTTCTCCCGAACTGCTCGCAGATGGCGATCGACGATCCCCGTGCTCAGCTCACGCACCCGGAGGCTTCCGAGGGCAGGGATCACCTGACGGTCAAGCCGGTCGCGGTAGGCCCGCAACGTACCGGGGGAGCGGTCCTGACTTGAGATCTCGACGAACCACACCTCGGCGAGCACCGCGATCTTGGTATTAGGCGTGATCTCGGCCCCGGCTCCGACATGGACCCGATCTCGCAAGGCAACTCGCAGTGCTCGCTCGGCGCTGCCCTTGCTTCGCCCGTGCTTTTCGACCCGTCGAGTCACACCGTCGTAGTCTCGGTACAGCGTGCGCGCCCGGTAGCCGGTGCCGTACGGAGAGGTACTGATTCGTCCGTACGTACCGACCGCAAGGGGTGGCCGTGCCATGTGATCGAGGGTACGCGAGCCCCCCGTTTACCCCCCGGAAACGACACGAAACAACGACTATTAATGAACTCTCCAAAGTTGAGAGTCAGCGCATCGGCCCAGGTCA
>DASVEX010000242.1:0-6638 GCA_036380335.1 Propionibacteriaceae bacterium
TGGTATCGAGTACCGGCAGTGCGCTGATTGGCATCTGGCTGCTGGTGGCGAACCGGCTGCAGCGGTACTCAGCACGGCTGCCGCGGCGATTGATCATGCTCGGCATGACGTCCGCGATCTTCATGATTCTCGGGTGGCTGGCGGTCCCGGGCGTTATTGCCCGGATAGACGACCCTCAGCTCGCCCCGTGGTTCGTCAATGCAGGATTGCTCAGCTGGATGGGTACCTATCTGCTCTATCCCGTCTGGTGCCTCTGGCTGAGCCGTCGGTACGGAGGCTGACCGGTGCCGACGAGTGGCGGTCGGGTGCTCATCTCGGGTGCCAGCGTTGCCGGGCCGGTGCTGGCGTACTGGCTTTCCCGGTTCGGGTTCCGGCCAACTGTCGTGGAGAAAACAGCGGAGCTTCGCTTTGGCAGTGGCGGCCACGCCGTTGATCTCTTCGGCCCGGCCTTAGAGATCATCGAGTGGATGGGCGCGTTGGCACAGGTACAGGACGCGCGTACGCACACAGAGATCATCTCCTTTCTCAGAGCGGGGCACCGGCCGATCGATGTACCGGCGGAGTTGGGGGCGGAGGGCGTGTCTGAGCGGCACGTCGAGATCATGCGTGGCGAACTCGCCAAGATCATTTACGAAGCAGGCCGAGACGATAGCGAGTATCTCTTCGGCAACTCGATCAGCTCGGTGGAGCAGACCGAGCACGAAGTCGATGTCGAGTTCCAGCACGGATCGCCGCGAACATTTGATCTTGTCGTGGGGGCAGACGGCCTACATTCGATCACTCGGCGGCTGGCATTTGGTGATGAGGACCGGTTCCTGAATTTCCTGGGCGGTTACCTGGCGGTCTTCACAGTGCCTAACTATCTCGACCTGCAGCAGCGGATGCTGGGCTACGCCGAGGTGGGCAGGACTGCCGCCATCTATCCGGTGTGGGACACCGGCGAGGCACGTGTCCTCCTGCTGTGGCGGACGCCGATGCCCCATGACTACGACCGCCACGACGTGGCCGCCCAGCGACAGCTGATCCGCAACCTGTACAGCGGCATGGGCTGGGAGGTGCCGCGGCTGCTCGCCGAGCTGGACACAGCCGACGACCTGTACCTCGACTCGATCAGTACGATCGTGATGGACACCTGGACGCGAGGCAGTATCACGCTGGTCGGAGATGCGGGCTACTCTCCTGGCCCGGCGGTGGGCGGCGGAACCAGCCTCGCCGTCTTGGGTGCCTATCTGCTCGCGTCGGAACTGGCCGCAGCATCCGGTGATCGGGCTCGCGGACTGGCGGCGTACGAGGCGGCGCTGCGACCTGCCGTGCGCCAGAGCCAGAAGATCGGACCTTACGTCCTCAAGACACTGATTCCCGGCTCTCGTGCGCAGCTCTGGGCTATGGCACAAGCCATGCGCCTGCTACCGCGGCTGCCCAGGCCAGCTCGCAGGCGGCTGACCTCCTTCGGTGGCGGTCCGGCAGCCATGCTGGAAGCCGTCAGGCTGCGTGATCCAGGAAGGATGTCATGAGCCGACCGACGATCTTGACCGTCGATGATGATCCCCAGGTCTCCGCTGCGATTACCAGGGACCTTGCCGGCCAGTACGGCGCCGAGTACCGCATCGTCCGCGCCTCCTCGGGACCTGAGGCCTTGACCGCGCTGAGCACGCTCAACCTCCGTGACGAGCCCGTGGCCTTGATCGCCGCGGACCAACGGATGCCCCAGATGACGGGGATCGAGATGCTCAAGCAGGCCAGGGCGTACGCGCCGGGCGCGAAGCTGCTGCTGCTCACCGCGTATGCCGACACCGACGTCGCGATCAACGCGATCAACGACATCGGTCTTGACTACTACCTGTTGAAGCCCTGGGATCCGCCCGAGGAACGGCTCTATCCGATCATCGATGACCTGCTCGACGACTGGCGGAAGGCAAATCCCGATTACACCTCTGCTGTCCGGGTGATCGGCCACCGGTGGTCTGACCGCAGCCACGAGATCAAGATGTTCCTGGCACGTAACCATGTGCCGTATCGCTGGTATGACGTCGAACGTGATGCCGAGGGCGAGCGGCTCCGGATGCTCGCGAAAGCGGTACCAGAAGACCTCCCGCTCGTACTGGTCCCCGATGGCGAGACGCTGCAATCTCCCTCGACGCTCAGTCTTGCAGCGGCACTGGGGCTGCATACCAACGCGCAACAGCCGCTGTACGACCTGTGCATCGTCGGCGGGGGGCCGGCCGGCCTCGCTGCTGCGGTGTACGGAGCATCCGAAGGTCTCAGCACGGTGATCGTGGAGCGTGAGGCCCCGGGTGGCCAGGCTGGCATGAGCTCGGCGATCGAGAACTACCTCGGGTTTCCCAAGGGGCTGAGTGGCTCCGATCTCGCGCACCGAGCCATCGCCCAGGTTTCCCGTTTTGGCGCCGAGATGGTTCTGGCGCGCGATGTCGTCGGGTTCGAGACGCGTGGCCCGGCACGTGCCGTGATGTTCGACGGGTCCGGGGAGATCGAGAGCCGAGCACTCGTCGTAGCCACCGGAGTCTCGTACCGAAGACTCGAGGCCACCGGGCTCGCCGAGCTCACCGGCCGCGGCGTCTACTACGGCACGGCGGTCGGTGAGGCGAACCAGTGCGAGGGAGACGTGGTCTATGTCGTAGGCGCGGCAAACTCAGCAGGTCAAGCCGCGCTGAATCTGTCCCAATTCGCCAAGGAAGTCGTGCTGGTCGTGCGGGCCGGCACTCTCACGGAGACGATGTCGTCATACCTGATCGCCAGAATTGCATCGGCACCCAATGTTGCGGTGCGCTATCACAGCACGGTCGTAGCGGTGCACGGCGAGGGCCACCTCGCAGGACTCACGCTCGCCGACACTGAGACCGGGGCAATAGCAGACGTTGCATCCAGCTGGTTGTTCATCTTCATCGGCGCGGCTCCGCGGACCGATTGGTTGGGCCCGAACATCGTCCGGGACGAGAAGGGTTTCGTGGTGACCGGTCAAGATCTTTTGCAGCTCGACGCCACCCGATGGTCCTTGACCCGGCCGCCTTTCGCGCTGGAAACGAGCGTGCCTGGGGTCTTCGCGGCAGGCGACGTCCGGCTCAACTCGATGAAACGGGTTGCCTCGGCGGTCGGCGAGGGCGCGATGTCGGTTTATCTGGTGCACCGCTATCTGGCGACGATCTGATGCGTGTCGATGATCTTCGCTCGCTGAGCATCTTCGACAGCCTGACAGATGATCAGCTTGCCGATTTGATCAAGGATGGCACCGAAGTTCGGGTCGAGACCGGCGTCGACCTGTTCCACGAGGGCGAGCATGCCGACTTCTGGTGGGTGCTCGTCGACGGCGCTATTGATCTCATCCGCCGGGTTGGTCGGGAAGACACGGTGGTGGCCCGGATGGATATGCCGGGTCGCTGGGCCGGTGGGTTTCGTGCCTGGGATGAGCACGGCACCTATCTCGCGACTGGCCGTGGATCCCGAGACGGTCGGGTCTTGAGGGTGCCAGCAGCTGCGCTTCGCGATCGGGCCAATACCTGGTTTCCGTTCGGCGCACACCTGATTGCCGGCCTCTATCGCACGGCGCGCTCGGTCGAATCAACCGCGCGGCAGCGCATGTCACTGGTCACCCTGGGCACCCTTGCCGCCGGCATAGCCCATGAGATCAACAATCCAGCGGCTGCTGCCAGCCGCGCAGTACAGGCCCTGGACACCCAGTGCCAGACGCTGCTGTCATCGGTACGCCTGTTGGCGGAGCAGCACATTACGCCGGAACAATTCGCCGCGCTCGATCGACTGCGCGGTGAGATCAAGCCGGGAACCGCGGAGATGGATCCTTTGGCTCGAGCGGATCAGGAGCAAGCGCTCGCATCCTGGCTCAACCGTCGCGGCGTGGCGCAGGCGTGGATCATAGCGCCACCGCTCGCCGCGGCCGGAGTTGATCAAGATTGGTGTGCCCGGGCTGCCGTCGTACTCGATGAATCGGCACTCGAGCCAGGTTTGGAGTGGGTGGCGAGCACACTCTCGGTTGCCACGCTGCTTTCAGAGGTCAAGGAGTCGACGCGCCGAATCTCCGAGCTCGTCGCCGCCGTCCGCTCCTACACCCAAATGGATCGCGCATCGATGCAGCACATTGATGTGACCGATGGATTGGACAGCACGCTGGTGATGCTTGCCCACCGGCTCCGTGGCGTGACGGTGGTACGCCAATACGGCCCCGATGTGCCGATGATCGACGCGTACGCCGGCGAGCTGAATCAGGTATGGACGAACGTGATCGACAACGCAGTCGATGCACTGGGCGGCTCGGGCACGCTGCGCGTCACGACGCGAGTTGAGGACGACGACGTGGTGATCGAGATCGGTGACACCGGGGTCGGCATGTCGCGTGAGGTGGCGGCTCGCGCGTTCGAGGCGTTCTACACCACCAAGGACGTCGGCAAGGGCACCGGCCTCGGTCTGGACATAGTGCGCCGCATTGTTGTCGAGCGTCACGGTGGGGCGATCATGATCGACTCCGAACCAGGAAACACCACAGTGCGCGTACGACTGCCGATGAGAGGCGGCTGAGGATGATCAGGCGCTCGAGCGATCACTCGCCGGCTGGGGAGGCAATCACCGCCCCGTAACTCATGCCGGCTTGAGGCACACCGCCATAACCAACGGAGGACTTGAAGCTGCCGCCGATGAGAATGTCGGCAGCGTTTGCGCCGCTACCGACAGGCGTTGACTGCACGATGCCTGTCCCGGCGTCTTCCCTGGGTACGCCGATGTAGACGCGATCACGCGCGCTGCTGTCATTGCCGTGTCGTCCAAGCGCCAATGTGCTGCCAAAACGATCACCCGTCTCTGGACGATCGCTCAGCGGATTTCCCTGGTCGATCGCGCGAATGCAGGAATTCCCTGGCGGCGGAGTAAAGATCACGGCAGTCCCGGCATCGACTTTTGACGAGCCGCTGACCGTGATGTCCTCACCTGGTGCGCCGATCGCGATCTGCATCGATCCGTCGGAGCACTCGCCTAGATTGCGCCCGAAAGCCACAGCCGCGCCAAATCGATCACCAGTCTCGACCTTCCCCGGCACTCCCGGGATGTATTGCTTGACCTCCCCAGTTGGCACGGGGGTAGCAGATGACCAGCTGAAGAGTTGCACCATCCCTGCATTGCTCGATGTATTGACGTCCTCATCGGGTACGCCGACAGCCAGGTGTTCTCCGAGGGCGCTGACTGCCGCACCAAAATGATCTCCGTTCTCGGCATTGCCTGGCACACCCGCAGATGCCTGGGACCAACCAAACGCCTGATCAAACCCTGGGACGTTGTCGGTGTTGGCGAGCAGGGTGATGGAGCCTGCATCCTTGGCCGTACCAACATCCTCGAGCTGATCACCAATCAGCAAGCCTCGCGACGTCGCGGAGAGTACCGCCCCGAACTGGTCATCCTTTTCTGCACTGCCTGGTACACCAGACGAATTCTGCGTGATCGTTTTTGCCACGAACTTAAGATCACCACCGGAATTGGTGATCACATAGTGCACGACCGAGCCCGAATTTGTTGCGCCGACGTCATCGAGTGGCGCCCCAACCCACAGATCAAAGCCGGTATCGGACGAATTGCGCGCAATTGCGAGCGAGGTGCCGAACCTGTCGCCCGAGGTGGCGCCGCCATCCAATGTTTGACCGTCGGCTTTCTGGAAGCCATCCCGAGCGCCCAGCACCACATAGACCCGGCCGGCGCCCCCGCTTGCTCCAGGAGCGCCGACGATGATGTCGCTGCAGCCGTCCTCGTTCAGGTCGGCGAGCGCGACAGCCGCGCCGAATTCATCGCCTGAACTGCCTTGACCGAGTTTGGATGTGGTCAAGGTCAACGGCCCTGCTGATGCGGTGGTGAGCCGTAGATCAACTTCTCCGGTGTTTCCACTACGAGCTGGGAGCCCGACCACGAGATCAGACTTGCCATCACCGTCCACATCACCGGCGACCCGTGTTGCCGGCTGGCAGTCGGCCTGCGCGGCAGCCGCCATGTCCGTTGGGGTCAGTGTGGCTACTGCAATAGCCGCAATCACCAGGGAGGCCCCGAATCTCCCCATGCTGCGGCTCCTCACGTTGGTTTGTCGCTCGGGAGACTACAGGTTCCGATCGGGTCGCATGGCCGATTCAGCACGACTTGGGTGGACCAGCATCAGGAGCGGCGAGCCTGAGGCGGCTGGATCACCCCCTAGAGGTGAGGCTGAATCGGTAAGCGCTGCTCTATCGTGGTCCCGAATACGAGAGGTGGTATCGGTGAGCGCAATTGCTTGGGCCCCATTGATCTTGTATCTCGTCGAACTGACCATCAAGATCGTCGCGCTCGGCACGATACCCGGCAACCGTCGACCGTCCTCCTCCATCGCATGGCTGCTCCTCATCGTGGTGACGCCGATTCTCGGCCTGGTGATCTTTCTCCTGATCGGCAGCCCATTCGTACGGGGCCGACGAGCAAAGGTCCAGGCCGAGGCCAACAAGGTGATCACCGAACGAACTGCCGAGGTTCCTGACCTGCCACCGGGAGCTGATATCCCGGTCGGGGTGGACAGTCTGTTCCGCCTGAACCGGCATCTGAGTCACCTGCCATGCGTGACGGGCGTCAGCCATGGATTGTTCGGCGACTCCGACGCCGGC
>DASVEX010000243.1:0-4771 GCA_036380335.1 Propionibacteriaceae bacterium
CGACCTGTGCGACCTCGACCACCACCAACCAGTCCCCGACGGCGAAACCTCCGGCCGAAATCTGGATCCGTTCTGCCGCCGACACCACCGCGGCAAAACCTTCGCCTGGCACGCCGCACACCGAGACGATCACGGCGTCGACTGGACCATGCCCGACGCCGAACACTACCGATGCATCGACGAACCACTACCCACCGGACGAGCCGCGTAAAGATCAGCGTAAAGATCAATTACTGCCGCGGGCTATTGACCCTCGTACCTGCTTGGCGCGATCTTAAGGAGAGTGCCGCAGAGAGGAGCCCCTGATGTCTGAGCACCCTAATACCGAGCCCATTCGTCGGTCGTTCGAGGCGTTTGCCAAGGGTGACATGTCGGGCATGAAAGCGATGGTTGCCGAGGACACCGTGTGGCACATCCCGGGCCGGGGTCCGCTCGCTGGTGATCATCAAGGCCGCGACGCTGTCTTCGAGATGTTCGGTCGGCTGGTCCAGGCGTCGGAGGGAACCTTCACTCAACAGCTTCAGGATGCAGCCGCCGGTGATGATCATGCATTCGCATTGACGCACGTTACCGCCCGACGCGGTGATCACAACTACGACAGCCAAGACGTATGGGTCTTTCACCTCCGCGAAGGGCAGATCGCGGAGGCGTGGTGGCGCCCAGAAGATCTCTACGGCGCCGACGAATTCTGGACTTAGGCACTTAGGCGGGACGTCCCGCCCGCAACGCTCGGAGGGTGCTATTGCGTCGCTTTCGTACGAGTGCGCGCAATGTTCCGGCATCGCGGTAGCCGACGGCGGCAGCTATCGCGCTGGTCGACATCGGCGTATCGCGCAGCAGGAAGGTGGCCTCGTCGAGGCGTACCTGCTGAATGAAATGCAGCGGCGACATGCCGACGACGGAGGCTGTCGTACGCTGCAGCGTCCGTTCACTAATGCCCAGATCGCGAGCGGCATCCGAGATCCGGAGCGGTCCCGAGAGTCGTTGCCGGACCCACCGTTCGAATTCCGCCATTGTCGGATCTGCTCTGGCGAGCAGCGCAGGCATGGCGAACGCCGCCTGCGAGGGATGATCACCGATGAGCAGGTACCGCGCGGTGAGATCCGCCAAGCTCGGGCTGTGCTGATGCACGATCGACAATGCAAGATCAATATGCGCGAAGGCGGCACCCGCGGTTGTGATCCGAGCATCCTGCGCAATGATCAGAGTCGCGTCCAGGAGCACCGCCGGATACTGGCTGTGAAACGCAGGGCCGAGCCACCAGCTGGTCGTTGCCAACCGGCCGTCAAGGACACCGGACTCGGCCAAGAAGAAGGTTCCCGTGCATGCGCCAGCTAGCTCGGCGCCATTCTCGTGGTAATCCCGGATGAGGTCCAGTGCGGCGTGCCCACGAACGGTGTCGATGATCTCCTTAGGGGTTTTCACCCCCAAGGCAGGCATGACAAGCAGTTCGGCCGGCTGCGTCATCTTTGTGGCGAGGACAGGATTCACGGTCAGTCCGTTACCCGTTCGTACTTTCCTCTTGAGTCCCACGATCGTCACGGTGAACGCCGTTGGGGGTGCCGGCACCTCTTGTCGGAGAGCGTTTGCCGTGGCGAGAACGTCAACCACCGCTGACAGCCCTGAATCGAAGCAGCCGTCCACAGCGAGAACCGCGACGTCCACGTCGGAAACGATACTCAACGTGGCGGCTCCGCCACTACCAATCAGTCGTTTGGATACGTACGTTAGGGACATCCTGGGAGGAGTTCTGATGAGTCCGAAATTTGGTGTACTGGCACTTCTGGAGGCCAAGCCTGGCAAGGGTGACGACCTCGGGAAGTTTCTCGAAGCTGGGCGTGAGCTAGCAGTCGCGGAACCGGCAACGGTGACCTGGTATGCGTTCAAGATCAGCGACACTCAATACGGGATCTTTGACACCTTCGACGATGAGGAGGGCCGGCAGGCCCACCTCGGCGGGCAGATCCCGGCAGCGCTTGGCGAGGTGGCTGAGGAGTTGCTCGCCAAAGCGCCGGACATTCGCACGGTCGATGTCTCGGCGGTGAAGTAACCAATGCAGGTACCGGCTCCGTTCGAGTATGAGCGCGCCTCGAGTGTCGACGACGCCATCGCGCTGCTGGAAAATCATGGGGAAGACGCACGGCTGATCGCCGGAGGGCAAAGCCTGTTGCCGCTGATGAAGCTGCGGTTTGCCGAACCGGAAGCTCTGGTGGATATCAACGACCTCACGGAACTGCAGCGAATTTGGGTAGCGGGTGACCAGCTGCACATCGGGGCGCTAGTCCGGCATGCCGAACTGCTCGCATCGGCCGTGGTAGGTGAGCACTACCGGATCCTTCACGACGCCGAGCGTGTCATTGCCGATCCTGTGGTTCGAAACCGAGGCACGGTCGGGGGTTCGCTATGCCACGCCGACCCTGCCGAAGATCTCTCGGCCGCGCTGGCTGCGATCCGTGCGGACGTGGTCATCAAGAGCTCTGGCGGCGAGCGGGTCGTGCCGGTACGCGAGCTTCAGACGGGACCATTCGAGACGTGCATCGGTCCGGCCGAGATTGTCACCGAGATTCGGCTGCCGATCCGGGCGGGCACCGGAAGCGCGTACACCAAGGTGGAACGGCGGGCCGGTGACTACGCGATAGCCGCAGCGGGTGCGGTCGTCAGGTTGGACGGCGACGTGATCAGCGACGTGGGGCTCGGCCTGGCCGCAGTCGGCGCGCCGCACTTGGTTGCGCCCAGAACGGAGGACGCCGTACGGGGGCGCAGTGCAGACGACGAGACACTCGATCTCGCAGCCCAGATGGCGGCGGAGGAGTGCAACCCAACCGCCGACCAGCGTGGGCCCACCGACTACAAGCGCGCGCTCGCCGGCGAACTCATCAAGCGGGCACTGCGTACGGCGATCGCCCGTTGCCGCGGAGAGGAGGCGTGAAATCGATGCAGGTCTTGGTGACGGTGAATGGCGAGGAGTACAGCCGCGAGATCGAGCCGAGGATGCTCCTGGTGCACTTCCTCCGCGACGAGCTCGGCCTGACAGGCACGCACTGGGGCTGCGATACGTCCAACTGCGGCGTGTGCGTCGTCCAGGTTGACGGCACACCGGTGAAAAGCTGCACCATGCTCGCGGCGATGGCCAGCGGGCACGAGATTCTGACGGTCGAGGGGCTGGAACAGGACGGCGAACTCGATCCCATCCAGCAGGGGTTCATGATCGAACACGGCCTGCAGTGTGGGTTCTGCACCCCGGGAATGATGTTGACCGCGCAATGGCTCCTGGACGCTAATCCGCATCCCTCGGACGGCGAGATCCGCGAAGCGATCTCGGGCAACCTGTGTCGCTGTACGGGGTACGAGAACATCGTGCGCGCGGTCCGCTGGGCTGCAGAGCACCCGCGGGCCGCCGAAACCGAGGAGGTGGCTGCGTCATGACCGTCACCGCAGACCAGACGCATGTCGGATTTGGCCGCCGGCTGCGCAAGGAGGACGCCCGCTTCCTCCGTGGCAAGGGCCACTACGTCGACGACTTCGTGCAACCGGGAATGTTGCATGGTGCCGTGCTGCGCAGCCCGTACGCGCACGCCAGGCTGGTCTCGATCGACACGTCGGCGGCGGAGGCACATCCCAAAGTCCGCGCAGTGATCACCGGCGCATTGCTCGAGACCCTGAATCTCGCCTGGATGCCGTCGCTGTCCCATGACGTCGTGGCCGTGCTCGCCACGGACAAAGTGCGGTTCCATGGCCAGGAGGTCGCCTTCGTTGTCGCCGACGACCGTTACGCCGCGAGGGACGCGCTGGAGCTGATCGACGTCGAATACGAACCGCTGCCTCCGGTTATCGACGCACGCCGAGCCCTCGATCCCGATGCAGCGGTCATTCGCGACGACATCGAAGGCAAGGCCGACAACCACATCTTCGACTGGGAGGTCGGCGATCAAGCGGCGACGGACGCCGCGTTCGCGGGCGCGGAAGTGGTGGTCGAGCAAGACATTCTTTATCCCCGCGTACATCCCGCCCCGCTGGAGACCTGCGGCGCCATTGCCGACATGGACAAGGTGACCGGGAAGCTCACGATCTACTGCAACACGCAGGCCCCGCACGCACACCGCACGCTCTACGCGATCGTCGCCGGCCTTCCCGAGCACAAGATCCGGATCATCAGCCCCGACATCGGCGGCGGATTCGGCAACAAAGTCGGCATCTATCCCGGCTACGTCCTCGCCGTGGTCGGTTCGATCCTCACTGGTCGGCCCGTTAAGTGGATGGAGGACCGTTCCGAGAACCTGATGTCGACCTCATTTGCGCGCGATTACCACATGCACGCCGAGATCGCCGCCACCCGGGAAGGCAAGATCCTTGCGCTGAGAGTCAATGTCCTTGCTGATCATGGCGCGTTCAACAACACCGCGCAGCCGACGAAGTATCCGGCTGGCTTCTTCCACATCTTCACCGGCAGCTACAACTATCCAGCCGCCCACTGCACGGTGAAAGGCGTCTACACCAACAAGGCGCCTGGCGGTGTGGCGTACGCGTGCTCGTTCCGGATCACCGAGGCGGCGTACGTCGTCGAGCGCATCGTGGACTGCCTGGCCTTCGAGCTGGAGATGGATCCTGCCGAGCTGCGCATGAAGAACCTGCTGCGTGCTGAACAGTTCCCGTACATGTCGCCGACCGGCTGGGAATACGACTCGGGCGACTATCCGCGCACATTGCAGATGGCGATGGACATCGCCGGCTACGACGAGCTACGCCGCGAGCAGGCCGAGAAGCGCGAGCG
>DASVEX010000244.1:0-13302 GCA_036380335.1 Propionibacteriaceae bacterium
ACCGTCGTTGGCGACATCGCGGCATCAATCGGCAGCCCGCAGACGTCGCAGTAGTCCTGCGCCAATGACGAGTGACCCGCAGGACAGACGGCGATCATCGGCGGGCCCCCGAGATCGGGCTTACGGGCGAGGCTGAGATAACGATCATGATTGGGCAATCTCCTGCTGCAGGGGAGCGATCATCCCCTGATCCTGGTCGTCTTGGTCGACGCTGTGTCCAAGGCCATCTCATCAGCCTTGTCCACAGCGCGCTTCAGACGCACCGTACCGGTTTCGGAATCTTCGATGTCGACCACCTTGCGGAGCCGCGTCGTCGCTTCCTCATTGCCCGTCTCGGCGGCCAGTTGCACGGCACGGCCCAGCTTCTTCGTCGCGGTTTCTTCATCGCCCGCAGCCTTCGCGGCCAGGCCGTCCTGGATCGCCTCGGCAAGCTCGGTTTGGCCGGTGTAGTGGGCGACCTCAGGATTGATCCTGGTAGTCAGGCCCTCATCATCGGACCACTTGGCCTTCACCAAACTCTGCGCCACCACCTGACTGGCGACGGCGAGCTGTACCCGGGCGGCGAGCTGTTCCTGGCCGATGCCCTTGGCGGCCAACCGCACACTCACGTGGTAGTCGCGGGATTCATCACCCCACGATCCAGTGGGGTAGCCGCCCGTGAGCGGATTGACCTCGACGCGGCGGGCTGTCAGATCCTCAACAGTCGGCGAGACTTGGCGTACGAAGAGGACCTGCGCGCCCTGCGGCGCCCAGACCCTTAGCTGCGCATCGGCCACCCCGCGGCTCATGGACTGCTGCATGAGTTGGGAGAAGACCTCACTCATCTGATCCGGCTCGGGGATGATATCCACGCTGCCGAGCAGGGCTTGGGCGATCCGGCGTACCTCGGCAACCTGCCAATCGACACCCACGCCGCGACAGTCACATTGGAACTTTTCGGTGACGCCCATGATCGCCTTTGTCAGCTGTTCTGGCGTCTCGTTGTGGTTCTCGCCGTCGGTCAGCAAGATCGCGTGCCGCTGCACAAGCCCGGGCACCGAGTCGAAAAGCCGACCAGCGAGGGTGAGCCAGGTTCCCATCGCCGTGCCACCATCGGAGCGGAATTGGCTAACCGCTTGATGTGCGGCCTGCCGTGCCGCACTATCCATCCGGACCATGCCCGTTCCGGCGCGTACCAGAGGAAAGGCGAGGTAGGCCTGGTGGGTGCCGGCGACGACCGCGAACCACGTGCCGTCGAGGATCTGATCGATGGCAGCCGACGCAGCCACTTTGGCGGCGTCGAGCTTAGCCCGCCCCATTGAGCCTGAGGTGTCGACAATGATGATCTCGCCGGCATCACCAGATCCGGTTTGACCGGCAGATCCGGCTCCCGCGCAGGTCAGTGTGACGATGGCATTGACATCGGTGCCGCCTTCGGGCAGGAACTCGTTCTGGTACACCTCAGCGGTGAACTCGGCCATGATCAACTTTCCTTTCGCGTCCAAGCTGGTCGGTTCAGTATGTCTTGTTGAGTGCACGGAGCCTGTGGAAGGGCACCTGCTGGTAGGTGCACTCTGACGAGCAGCCCCGCAAGCGCGACCCTCACAAGCGCGCGAGTGCCACCGAGATGTTGTCTTTGCCGCCCTGGGCATTGGCCCAGTTCACGAGAGCAATCGCCAGAGTAAGCGGGCTAGGGTCTTCGCTTGTCAGGTCGGCAATGAGCGACTGGATGGCGCTGGCCTCCGATGCGTAGTTCCACAGACCGTCAGAACAGACCAGCAGCCAGCCGGGTGCGGCCACGGTGAGAGAGCCGGTACGCGGCGTGAAGTCGGGGCTGTCGCGTCCCAGCCACTTGGTGATCGCATGAGCCTGCGGCCCGTTCTCGGCTTCGTCGCGTGGCGTACCCATGGCAATGCGCACTTGCGCGACCGAGTCGTCAACACTCAGCTCGGTGGGCTCCTCGGTCGAGCCATGATCAGGGATCCAGTAGATCCGACTGTCCCCGACGTTGCCGTACACCACGAGGTCGCCCTCGACAACGGCTGCGGCGAAGGTGCAGGAAGCAGCGTTGTCGCTGCCCGGAGCAGTGCTGTCGATCACCGCGGCATTGGCTGCCGCGGCCGACTTGACCACAGCATTAGAGATTGCCGCTACTCGGCTGGTCGGCGTGCCAAGTCCCGCCGGCTTGTGTGCGGCCAGAGCGTCGCGGGCAGTTCGAGCGGCGGTCAGGCTGGCGATGTCGGAGTCTAGTGAGGTGGACACCCCATCGCAGACTACGAGCACCGCTCGCGAACCTGCATCCGGTTCAGCGGCGATCGCCGTCGCATCCTCGTTGCGGTGATGTCGTACGCCGCGGTCGCAACAGGCGGCGACCCACGGGGCCGGTTGCTCCGTGTAGTGGTCCCGTTCCGTCGGCGCCTTGGTGCCGCAGGTCTCGCAATACCCGTCAACCCCAATCACGCCGCCACAATTGGCGCACGGGCGTGCAGCAACGACAGCGTCCTGGTCCTCGGCCTTGGTCTGCACCGACCGCGTCAGATCGATGGGCGCAGCCATCTCCTCGGGCTCCTCAGCCGGCTCGGCCGCGCTGGGCGCCAAGGCGCCGCCACACGCCTCACAAAACGCCTCCTGAGCGGCGACTTCGGCGCCGCAGTGCGGGCAGCTCAAACTGCCGTCAGGCTGCGGGATGGCGGCCGGCGGCACCGTGCCAGCCTCGGGGGTAGCGGACTGCGTCAGATGGTCGGTCATCGTAGGGTCCACCTTCGCACGGCGTTCGCTTTGTCAACCAGCGCGTAGCGACGCCCCGTATCGGTCTCGATTCCCGCCAGCTGGCGATAGGTGGCCTCCAAGCCGTCTCGCAGGGTTTCTTCCTCCGCCTCGTACGCGCCGACGAGCACACCCGTCTTTGCGCCGTTCTTATTGACCTCCGCTATCGCCTTCTCAAGAATCTGAGCAGTCAACTCGCCCCGCTCGCGCGAATCGAGCTGAACCCCGTTGATACTGTCCATCGCCTGAGCCAAGGCGGGCAGTCCTTGGCCTGACTCGTACAGCTCGAGAGCACGCAACCGGCGTGCCTCGGGGTAGCTGCGGCTGGTCGAGGGGACCAGATCCAGCGCCTGGACCGCACCAGACACGTCACCCCGAGCCGAGCGTATTCGTGCCATGCCGAACGCCGCAGGAGCCACATAGTTGGCATCCGTGCTGGCGCAGGTCCGATACAGCCCTTCGGCAATCTCTCCCTCTCGGCCACGCTCGCACGCCAACGCCAAGGCAAGCTTCGGAGCGAGCTCACCAGGCACCTGGCCATAGACCGCATTGAAGGAGGACTGCGCTGCCGCGAAGTCTCCAGCGTCAAGTGCCGCGAGACCGCCGACCCACACCGCTCGCCACTCCCACGGATCCTCGACCAGCATCTCGTTGACGATTTGATCGATCAGGTCCCGGCGCCGCAGCTGCAAAGCGGCACGCGCTTGGGCCAGCCGTACCTCCGCCGTCGCCTCCGGCGCTCGGCGCAGCTCCGCCAGTCGCTCTTCGGGGTCGTCGACAGAGATGTTGCTCAGCCAGGCGTACTGGGGGTCGCTGGTGTCAACGCGCAGGGCCGGGAGCTCGTCCCAATCCAGTGCTTCGCTGGTGATGGCCGGTGCCTCGAACAGCACCGACGCGGCCGAAGTCAACGCCGTACCAGACGTCTTCTGGGCGACCACCTCCCGGAGTACACCCAGCAGCTGCACGCGGAACTCATCGACCGAGGCGAACCGGTCCGCCGGGTCAGCCGCGCAAGCCTTCGCCAGCAGCCGATAGAGGGAGTCGTGGTCGGCGAACAGCGGGGTCTCCGCAACGGGCGGCAGGCTCGCGACGTACCTGCTCTGGTAGCCCCGGAACTCCATCATCAATACCAGGAGCGTGCGCCCGATGGTGTAGATGTCGGACGCGACGCTCGGGCCGACCTGGGCCACCTCAGGTGCTTGGTAGCCGACGGTGCCGTAGATCGCGGACTCTTGATCATCCACCCGCCGTACGCCACCAAGATCGATCAGCTTCACCGCATCCCCGACCTGGATCAGGTTGTCTGGCTTGAAATCGCAATAGATCAGACCAAGATCATGAAGGTAGCTGAACGCTGGCAAGATCTCCAGGATGTAGGCCAGAGCCTGATCAACCGGCAGCGGATCGAACTTGCCGTTATTGGCCCGCATCCGATCTTTCAAGATCTGCTTGAGTGAGGTTCCGCCGACGTACTCCATCACGATGTAGCCGGCATCGTCATGGGTCACGAAGTTGTAGATCTCCACGATCAGTGGATGTTCCACCTGGGCGAGGAACTGCTTCTCCACGATCGCTACGGCCAGCGCGTCCTTGTCGCCGGTGTTCAGCAGGCCTTTCAAGACAACCCAGCGATCAGACACGTTGTGATCTTTGGCGAGATAGATCCAGCCGAGTCCGCCGTGCGCTAGGCAGCCGGCGACCTCGTACTGGTTTGCGACAAGATCACCCGCTTGCAGCTTTGGCGTGAAGGAGAAGGGATTGCCACAATTCGGGCAAAAGCCTTCGGTTCGTCCCGGCTGTCCGTCGCGAGACCGACCGACCGGGTGGCCGCAGTTCGGGCAGTTCCGTTTCTCCTCCGGAACCTCCGGATTTTTCATGATCGCTTGTGCGGCGTCGATCTCGGGCGCCGGGGGTACCCGGGTCAGTCCAGCACCGAGCCGAGCCGACCGAAGCCGCTGGGAACCCGACCGCACTCTCTTGGTGATCTTGGAACCGTCGCCGGCGCGCTGCGACCCGAGGGCGGTCGACTGCAGGCGGCTGGAGCCTGTAGTGATCGCCGACGCCGGGGCGCCGTTAGAAATTGGCGTTTGATCATTACCGCCGGCCTGGGCAGCGGCGGCGGGAGTGCCGCAGACGTCGCAGTAGCCATCGACGATCGTGCCGGTGCAGCCGGGCTGAGTGCACGCTGCGCCATCAGCGGTGGCCGTCGCGGTCGCGACATTTCCGCTGGCAGCGGTCGACGGGACAGCGGGGACAGCGGAGCCCTCGGCCGGCCCCGGACTGCCGCAGACATCGCAGTAGCCATCGACGATGGTGCCCGGGCAGCCGGGCTGGGTGCATTTCATGCTTCCTCCGCGGACGTGGCCTGTTGCACCGCGCGGGGCGCGGGAGTCGTTTGCAGGTAGGTCTGGTAAACGGCAACGAGCTGCTGAGCGAGCAGCATCCTGCTGGGCCGCTCGTCCAGGGCCCCGCGAGCAAGCTGGTAGGCCTGAGCGACGTCGGGAACCTCGGCCACACCCTTTGTCGCCGCCTTGGCATGGTAGGCCTCGAGTCGGCTGTCGAGCTCGGAATGATCCTGCAGCGCCTTGCTGTAGGCCGTCTGGGCGATGGCCATAGCGCGTGAGACTTGATCCAGGCGACGCAGGTAGGTTTCGAGCTCGTCGCGGGTGTTCGGCACCTGCCCAAGGGCTGCGGTGTCCGGCACCGCGTAGCGCGGCGCGGGGTCGACGCGGCGTACGCACTCCTCGACAATGCTGCGCAGCGCGGCTTCGCGTGCCTCGAGATCGGCCCGCACCGCGCGCGCTCGCTGCAACAAGGCGGCGGCGTCTCGTCGGCGAGCTCCGTTGACGATCAGGTCCCGCTCGAAGGTCGCGGCGTCGATTTCCACCGGTCCGAGCGATCCAGCAACGTCGCCACCGCGGCCTGCCTTCTCCGCGATGTCCTTGAGCCGTCGCGCAAGCCGCGACTGCTCGAGAGCGGCCTGCTGCTGGGCGGTTCCCGCCGGCTCCAGGTCGATCTGCTCGCGGATACGTTCCATCTGCGCGCGGAGCTGCCGGATCCGTTCGGTGATCTCCATTCCCGACGGATCAAGGCCAAGCTTCACGCGAAGCTGGGAGAGCAATGCGTCGGACAGCCGACACGCCTCAGGCAGCGAGACCGAGAGCCCTGATGCGGTAGCGGTGTCCAATCGACCCCAGATCAGCGTCGCCATGCGTGTCAGCTCGGTGACTCCCACCCGTCCGGAGCTCCAGGTGGCCATCAGCAGCTCGTAGCGATCTGACACCGCCTTCCAGAGCGCCAGCGACAGCAGAATGTCGCCGGTGGCGGCTGAGCCAGTGGGTGCCTGTAGCGCGGCTTTGTCCAACTCATCCAGCTCATGGCGCCGACCATCGCGCCAGCGGCCCAGCTCGTCAAGATAAACCTGAGCAGCTTGAGGATCCAGAGCCGAGCCCATCCGGCCCGGAGCGACCGGCGCACTCACCTGTCCGGCAGCCGTGCTCACGGTCATCGCGTCCTGCCGTAGACCGGTCTCGGAGGCTCCGGCGCCGGGCCGAGTGAGCCGCGCAACCACTGGTTGTAGATCCTGGTCCACTCACCGTTGGTACGCATCTCCTCGAGCCGGGCGTTGACGAAGCGTACGAAGTCCACATCCTTCTCATTGAAGCCAAGTCCGTAGGGCTCCTCAGTGAACGCACGCTGATCGGGCACTACGGCGTACGGGTCCTGCGCGGCGAGCCCGGCGAGCACGGTGTCGTCGCCGGTGATCGCGGCAACCTGACCCTCTTGGAAGAGCACCAGGCAACCGGTGTGGGTGTCCGCGCCAACAGGGATGACCTTGGGAGCCTTCTTGATCAAGTTGTCCATGCTCGAGGTGCCGATCGGGGCGCACACTTTCTGTCCATCGAGGTCGTTGAGCGAGTTGGCCTTTGAGCCTTTCCGGACCAAGATCTTTTGGCCCGACCGGTAGTACTCGCTCGAGAAGGCAATCTGCTTCCAGCGATCACAGTTGATCGTCATGTTTCGGGCCACGATGTCCACGTCGCCCTTCTCCAGCGCGGGAATGCGCTGCGCGGCGGTGATCACCTTCAGCTGGTAGCGGTTCTCATCGCCGAAGATCGCCTTGGCGACAGCCTTCACCATGTCGATATCGAAACCCTCGATCTCGCCGGTGAAGGGGTTTCGCGAGCCCAGCAGATAGGTATCGGCCGATACCCCGGCGACCAACCGGCCGCGCTTTTGGATCTTGGCCATCGTGGATCCGTTCGGCAACGTCTGCGGCGTGGGCAGCGGGCCGCTGGGCGCGTACGAGGCAAGTGGGTTCTCCCGACATGCAGCTGGCGACGCGGGGGCGCTCGGGGCCGGTTGCTGAGTGGGAGCCTCCGACGGCAGCGGCGTCGGACTGTAAGTGAACGTAGTGCATGCCGAGAGGGCGCTGAGGGACGCGACGGCCGCCAGGGCGAGCAGCGGCCTACGCCACCCAGGCCTCATCGGTACTCCTTCAGGCGCTCGGTGACACCCCAGCGTCCAAGCAACGCGACTGCCACCCCGCCAAGCAGGATGAGGATTGCTGCAACGACCATGATCGGCTGTTCATCCGCGAGAGAGTTCGAGGCGTCCAGGCTCACGCCGTCGAGATAGCTCGCAAGATTGCTGTCGAAGGTTCCAAAGACCGTGTTCGACGAATCCTTCCCGGACCCAGTGGCTCTGGCCACCGCCTTGTCCCACTGTCCCCCGTCATCGAGCTCCCGGATCTGAGTGTGGACATCGGCATAGGCCTGCCATTGGCTCGCGAGCTCCGGCTTGCCACTCAGGCCTGCGAGATTGCTTGTGACGGAGTCGGCCGAGGACTTCCATGCCGCGTCGAAGGCCTGCCCGGATCCTCGGGCGATCAGAGTCAGGCTCTCATTGGACTTCGCGTTGTTTGCCTCGATCCGGGTATCCGCGGCCGTGTTGACCGCAGCCAGGCTCCCAGTTGAGATCTCATTCAGCGCGCCGCGGAGTTGCAGGACGGCAACGAGACTCCCGATCACGATGATCAGCAGTACGGCAGCGCTGGCCACCATTCCGACATTGATCGTGCGCTTGAACGTGCGAGCCAGCCATATCTGGGCGGCGATCACCGCGCCGAGACCGAGCACCGCGAGAACGAGGACGATATAGCCGGCGCCGGCTTTCATCTCGTCGGCGGCTCGCGCCGCATTGGCACTCACCAAGTTGTCCAGGATGGGCAACGTCGTGGCCCGCAATTCCGCGCTTGCATTGCGGAGGTACTGGGCGCCCACTGGGAGGCCCTGGCGATTGTTGGCACGCGCCTGCTCGATCGCGGCCGCGTAATTGACGACTTGCTGGTTCAGAGCGGCCAGCGCCGAGCCGTCGGCGGGTTGAGCCCGGGCCGCCTCGGCGATCAGCGAGCTGGTGCTACTCATTGCCTGGTCGTAGGCGGCACGCTGAGCTGGCGGCTCCAAACCACCGACCAGAAATGCGTTTGTCGCAGTGGCATCAGCGCTGAGCAAGTTGGACTGGATCTTCTGGACCCGAATCAGTTGGGCGGTATCGGCTTTGGCACGACTCAGTGAGAACGCGAGATAGGCGAACGTCAACGCGCCGATGAGACCGATGACCAGGCCGGCCACCACAACACCCAAACTGAGCAACCGCAGCCGTTGCGGCGTATTCATCTTTCGCTGCGCGGGAACCTGCGCTTCGAGGCTCGGCGAGGCGGGGGTGGGTTGCGCTGAGACCGTCGCTTGATGTGCGGCCGGAGGTGCCGCTGTGGTTCCTCCTGCCGCGGCCGGCGGCGCCGCCACCCCGGCTGCCCCGATCTGGCTAGCCTGGCTCACTAGTGGGCTCCTCGAGTTTCGCTGACTCATCCTCAGCTGCTGGTTCGTGGGACATGACAGGCGGCTCGTTCTCCGTCTCACCCTCGTCGAAGTCGTCTGCAATCAGCTTCCGGAGCTGCTCAACCGTCGGCTCGTCGATGTCGCGAAGTCGCCAGGCATGCTTGCCGATGGCGGCCTCCAAGAGGTTGCGCGCGAACCGCGCGTTGCCGAACATCGGACCGCGCGGTGTCGTGGCAAGGATCGCCTCGAAGCGGACGACACAGCCGTCATCGAGGTCGTAGTCGGCTGCCTGGGCCATCTGTTGCAGAATGCGCACCAATTCCTCATCGGTGTAGTCGTCGAACTCGATCGTGGTACGGAAGCGGCTGGCTAGCCCGGGATTTTGGGCAATGAAGATCGCCATCGGGTCGGGGTAGCCGGCCACGATCAACACCAGGTCGTCGCGACGGTCCTCCATTTCCTTGACCAAGGTGTCGACCGACTCCTGACCGTACTGGTCACCGGCCAAGCTGTACGCCTCATCGACAAAAAGAACACCGCCAGCAGCCGATGCAACGACCTCGGCCGTCTTGATTGCGGTCTGCCCGAGATAGCCCGCGACCAGTTCTGAGCGGTCGACCTCGATCAGCTGGCCCTTCGACAACAGCCCGAGGGCCCGGTAGATGCCGCCCACCAGCCGAGCGACGGTCGTCTTGCCTGTGCCGGGATTGCCGACGAACACCAGATGACGGGTGATCGTCGGAGACTTCAGGCCAGCCTTGCTGCGCAGCGTCTCGACGCGAAGCACGGCCACTTGCCGGTGGATCTCTGCCTTGACCGCGGTAAGGCCGACCAGGGCATCAAGCTCGCCAAGAAGTTCGTCAAGCGTCTTGGGCTCGGGTTCTGGCTTGGTGGCCGGCTGTTGTCCCTCGGTTGGTTGCGCTGAGCTTGTCGCAGCGCCGGGTGCTGGTTGCCCTTCGACCGGCTCAGGGCGGATACCAGCAGGGCCAGGGCGCCCACCGGGAGCGAGCCCGGGGATTCCACCCGGTAGATCAAGTGTGCTCAAGTCGAGCGCGGACAAGTCGAGCGCGGACAAGTCGAGTGAGCTCTGGTTGAGAACTCGCAGCATGGCAGCTACTTCCGGCCGGGTTGTCGCTGGCATAGGTGGTGGATTGAGCGCTGCGAGCTGCGCGGCCGCAGCGACAGCGGCATTACCGGCTGTGCGAGGGTTCGGTTCGCCGAGAGTCTGGGCCGCGCGACAGACCTCGGCGAGCGCCTCGGCGTAGTTTGCAGCTCGCGGTGATCGATTAAGGACAAGTTGCCCGAGCAGCGCAGTGGGAGCGGCGCGCCAGCGGCGGCCACGGTGTGCCGCATCGAAAAAGGCCTGCGGGTCCGGATGACCGGTCTGCTCACCCCAATCGAGGTAGGCCTGCTCGGCCGACTCGGCGACGGCGGCCGCGAGCGCCTCACCCTCGCGTACGGCAGCCTGCTGCTCAAGGCTCGCTGCGCCGGCGGCGTTGCGAAGCGCATCCAGGGCGTCGGCGAGGGTCTGGGTCGACGGTTCCGTCACGGCAGATCCAAAGTGCTGCGGGGTGCCTCGGGCGCTGGCTGGTCACCGATGTTCAGCGCACCCCCGGTGGAGGCGTGCCCAAACTTCTCCTGCAGGAAGCGGCCGTGCACGATAAGTGCGTCGGCATCGACTCGGACCACCGCATCGAAGATCTTGTCCATCGTGGCGCTCAACAGATCCAGCTGATCGATCAACAACATGAGTGAGGTCTTGCCATTTTCGATGGGTCGCGAGTCGGCCCATTGGCGCGGCAGTCGGGTGTACGCGCCGATTGCTTCGGGCAGATAGTCCGTGGCGGTTGCTATCACCGAGTACGCCTCAGGGCTGCCGAGCCCGAGGTTACGCAGCCGAGGCATGGTGTCGCGTACGGTCTGGGCAACCCGGCGAACCCTGGACTGAACCGGCGCCGGCACGGCCCCAGCGCCAACCATGTCCTCCACGCGGTCAAGGGCGACCATGATGTCGGACTCGGTCGGCGCCGCAGCGACTGGTGGCGGTGCTTCGGGTGCCCCTACACCGGATGCTCGCGGACGGCGTCCTGTAATGGCTGTCATCCACTCCTTGAAACCCATCAGGCACCGATGCTGATCGAGAGGGTAAAACCGGAAATCAACGCAGCCCGCGAGGCGTACCAGGGGCGGCGCCACCTTCAAGATCCAAGGCTCCCGAAGCCAGCTGCTGATCTTGGCGTTGCACCCGATCGAGGTATTCACGGGACTTTGCGACCTCGGTTTCCAGGGTGCCGATAGTGGCCGCCATGGTGTCCAAGGCCTGCATCTTGAAGCTGTCGATGGAATCCATGGTGGCGTAGATGTTCTGGAATGCGGCTTGCAGCTGGGGGAGTCCGATTGTCGAGGATGCCGCCTGCTGCTGGATCTGGGCTGAGTTGTCGCGCAGCATCTCCGAGGTGCGCTGAATGAGGTCGGACGTCGTGGTGTTCAATGCCGTGATCTGATCAAGAACCAATCGCTGGTTGCCCAGGGCTTGAGCGACGATGACAGCCGTACGGAGTGCCGAGATGGTCGTCGTCGAAGCCCGATCGACGCCCTTGATCAACTCGATGTTGTTCTTGATGATGATGTCGATCGCTAGATAGCTCTGGATCGAAACGGCCAGCTGGGTCAGTAGATCTTGGTGCTTTTGACGCACGTAGAACAGCACATCTTGGCTCAGCGCTTTGGCGCGCTCGGGATCGGAGATCTCCAGCTGGGCGATGGTGGCGGCCAGCCGGGCGTCGAGCCGCTCGGCAATGTAGATGTAGGCGTTGAGGCGGCCCATCGCTGCCCAGAGGTTCTGCTTCTCCAGATTGAGAGCGACGTTGTCCTTGGTCAACTCGTCCTGGCCGTTGCGGAGCGCGTGGAGGATACCGTTCAACTGGCTCTGGGCGGATTCGTAACGGCGGAAATAGTCCACCACCTTGTCGCCAAACGGGATCACTCCGAGAAACTTGCGCACTCCGGTCGCCTTGCTCGGGTCGAGGTCCTCGACTGTGCGGCGCAGCTCAAGCAAGGTGTTGCCAACCTTGGACCCTTCGGCAATGCCACCCTCCTTGAGGGCGCGTACCGGAGTTTGCAACAAACGATTCGAGGTCTCCGCCGCGCGGCGGATGTCCGCGTCTCCCATGGCACGAACATCGGCGGCCTGTTTGGCGAACTCCGGTGAACGGGTCTGAGCCGCCATCAAGGCGCTGACGAAGCTGTCGACCTTGGCGTCGAGCTGTGGGATGGTGGCCGGGTCCACCTGCGGCGCCATTGCGGGGGCCTGGGTGGCCACCACGGCAGCCGGTGGAGCTGGGGCGCTCAGGGTCAGCGGCGCACCCTCTGGCGGGGTGAGCGGCGCTGCGGCGCTTGTCGGCTGCGGGGCGGCGGACGACGTGGGCTCGGTCATCGACTTCCTCTCTGGCGCGGTGGCGACGTCTCGGTCTTGTTGATACGCCGATCGCGTTAAGGCCTGACCAGCAAATCTACTCGACGCGGGTGGCGTCGATTCGGGCTCGTCGCCGCGGGTTAGGTTCCGCTGGCTGTGCTGGGAAACGTACCCTTTCGTCGCGGTCCAGGGGTACGTTTCGACGGCTGGGCGGGAAGACGTATGGCTGGGCGGCCGCGTTTCCAGTCGCCATCAATCAGACGGCGGAATCTCTCCCGAGCCACGAGCGATCAACTTCGCGGCGACGACGACAGTTTGAACAGCGGAGGTGTCGCCGTCCAGCCGAGCGAAGATGCGCTCGGCAGCAAGCGTGCCGAGCTGGGTGGGATCGTGTGCCATGACCGAAATGGCAGGACGGACCAGGTCGGCGAGGACGATGTCGTCGAAGCCGATCAAGGCGATCCGCTCCGCGAGTTGAAGATCATGTAAGGCCCGAATCGCGCCAAGGGTGACCAGGTAATGAGAGCTGAACAGCGCCGTCGGCGGATCATCGAGCTGCATGAAGCCGTGCACCGCGGCGTAAGCCTCCTGTTCGGAGCGCAGCGCATTCACCTGGCGAGCTGATGCGGCCAGTTCCGCGGCGGCCATAGCGTCGGAGAATCCTTTCAACCGGCCGCGGGCCGTCGATGCGGCGGGCTCGTCGCCGAGGTGGGCGATCCGCCGATGGCCCTGCCTGATCAAATGCTGAGTGGCCTCCTTGGCCGCTTCGTAGTTGTTGGTCACGACGGCATCTGCGAGCAACCCGATCGGTGGTCGGTCCACGAACACCAGCGGCGTACCCTGCTCTCGCTCAGCCTGCAGGTAGCCCTGATCCTCGGTGATCGTGTTCAGGATCAATCCGTCCACCCGACGACGGGTGAAGGCATCGACCATGATCCGCTCGCGATCTGGGTCGTTATCGGAGCTGGCGGCCAACACTGCCGTGTCACGGCTGTACGCCACAGTCTCGACAGCTCGGTTAATTAAAGCTGAGAATGGGTTGTCCACGGCGTCAAGGAGGAGGCCAAGGGTGAGCGTTTTGCGATCGCCCCGGCGCAACGCGCCGGCTCCTTGGTTCGGCTTGAAATTCAACGCTGTTACGGCGCGTTGGACCCGCGCCCGGGTCCGGGGCGATACGTTGGCCTCGTCGTTGATAACCCGCGAAACGGTCTTGGTTCCCACACCTGCCAGAGCCGCAACATCGCGGATGGTCGGCCGAATCTTTGTGGTTGATCTGGAAGGCGGATTTGACATCGATGTCCC
>DASVEX010000245.1:0-2919 GCA_036380335.1 Propionibacteriaceae bacterium
GCTGGTGTATTGCTGCTCCCAGCCATGGACGTTTCCTGCCGAATCGGTGGTCGTTCATCGACGGTGTGGCGGGGCGTTCGGTCGAGATGGTCATAGTGGGTATGCCAACCTGGCCGACGTGAGCGCACTCTTCGGCTGTCGCCGGGCACGGGCGGGCACCCATTGAAGGACCACTCAGAGCTGTGTTCGACCCACCAATCGTTATCAAGAACATCGTTTTTCGTTATCAGGAAACACCGTGCAACCTCACGTGGGCGTCGGCGGCGTTACTGCACCATTTGTTCACGTGCCGCGTAATAGGGGGTATCGCGCACGCTGGATCGGTTGGGCACGGCTGGATAGGAGGAACATGGGCCAGCCAACGGCCGCACTAGCGGTTGCAGTCATCTGCGGTTCGATCGTCGGGTGCGCCACCACCATAGGCAACGCCGAGTCGCCCACCACCACCCGGTCGATGATTCCGCGCCCTCTTGTTGAGCGCGAGCTGGCCGGGTTGCTGCTCAACCCCGAACAAGTGAACGTCGCTATGGGGACGGCCGGAATGTCGGTCACGAATCGCCAGACCTCGATGTCTGACAACAGCGCCACCATGGCGCCTCAGGAGTGCCTCGCCATCGACGGCGCGGCGGAGGCCCCGGTCTATGCCGACAGCGGCTACTGGGCCGAGCGCGATCAAAGTCTGAACAACGGCGATAACTTCACGCACTATCTCAAGCAAGCGGTGGTGTTGTTCCCCACCGCGGTAAAAGCCGTTGCCTTCTTCGACGCCTCCGCTGAGCGGTGGCCGGCGTGCGGCCAGTACACCCACACGCAGAGCGAGTCGCAGTGGTCCGTCGGACAGATCGCCAACGGTGACGGCACACTGAGCACCACCACGACTCAACAGAACGCCAGTGCCCCCGGCTGGAGCTGTGGACGCGCGCTGGCGCACAGAAACAACGTGATTATCGACGTCAATACGTGCAGCGCCAACCCCGCTGATTCGGCGGTGAAGATTGCCGAACAGCTCGCTGCCAATGTAACTGCGCGGTGGTAAACGCAGTACTGTCTGCTGCGGCGCTTAGTGAATCACCGCTTCCTCCTGAAGCGCCAGGTCCGCCTCCTTCAGGAGAACCGACTCTGCCTCCTGATAAATGCGCCACGTTTCCTCTGGGCTGTCGCCGACGGCGGTCATTCCGATGCGGCCGCATTCGGTAAGGCAGCTGATCATGTGGAACACCACTCCGGTTCGGCGTGATTGGTCGAAGTGCACGCCGTGTTGCACGACCACATCGAAGAGGTCTTCCACGGTCAGGACTTTGAGCCGGTCGTCTTCGAGATGGTCCGTCGCGGCCAAGTACTTCGTCGTGCCTTCGGGAGTCACGAAGACGCCGCGCTCGCCGTCGTAGCTACCGCCGCACAAGAACTGCAGGGTCAAGAACGGATGGGTGGTTCCGCCCTTGCGCAGGTTCAGCTCGATCGCATACGGCGTCCATTCGCCTGCCTCGTCCTTCACGGTGACGAAATCCACTGCGAAACGCCCTAATACACCGCGCTGCGCCAGATGGCGGCCCACGACCATCGCCGGCTCTGCAATTTTCGCCGCGTAGCCGGGATCCGCTGGGAACACACAACCCAGATACTTCTGCCCGCTCGCCCCGCCGAGAAGCTGGTCGTGGGTGGACAGCAATTCGACGGTGCCGTCTGGCAGTGCCCGCATCTGGACGCTCGGACTCTCCAACGCGACCCCGGTGATCCGCTCTTCGACGATGCCGCCGCCCTTCTCGAATGCGGCGAGAAAGGCGTCGACCGTCAGCTTCTCCGACTCCGGAACCAGGCTCCTCAGCCGCTCGGCGATTGCCGCTGACTCGTCTGGTGCACCTGTCGCGGGCAGCCCGGCGAGATCCAACGACGCGTTGCCCGAGCCAGAGACTCCTTCGTTGGTTTTGACGATCGCCTTGCTGATCGACGGCCGACGCGCGCGCATGCCCTGCACAGCGGACACGATCTCGTCGAAAGTATGGAGGTCCTCCGCCCCGATCGGATACTGCACCCCGCATTCATCGAACATCCGGCGGCAGCCGGTCTTGCTGCCGAGGTCGACGAGGCGGGGATCCGCCCCGTACATCGGAATGCCAAGGGACAGCGCAACATCCCGCTCGAGCGTAGTCGTGTTGTACGGAATCAGGTGGGACCGGGCCGGGTTCGGGATCAACGAACGGATCTCCCGAAGCAACCGCGGCCGTGCCAGCAGCTTCGAGCTGAGCGACGTCGGGCCCGCGTCGCCGACCGCAACCAACGTAAGTCGCTCACGGGCATGGCTGGGGATAACGCCGGAAAGCAGCCCGAGGTAGTACTCGACGATCGTCTCGGAAATCGGCTGTGATGTCACGTAGATCATCCGCAGCCGCGGTTGACGGAGCAGCAGCAGGAGGAACAGTGCGCGCTCCTCCATCGCTTGCGTGACAGTGCCGGTGGAAGCCGTGGCGCGCTCGATGCTGATCGAGGGGACCACGACAACCGATTCGTCCTCCAAATTCTTCTGGATCGAGTCCCATGCGTCCCCCATCGACAGTTGCAAGTCGTCGTAGGCGCGATAGCGGTCGTCTTCGCCCAGCTGACCCAGGGTTCGGTTCGGATTTTGTAGTTGTGTCATGTTTTCACCTCTTCATTTCGCAAATGTTGTGGACTCGTACCGTCCGGCTGAATCCCTTTGGTTGCACGTCGCCGACCTCTTCGGCGACGGCCGTGTGCTCGATGGCGGCAAGAATGCGGTCGGTGACCAGCACCTGCCAGGGCCCTGCGTCTGAGCACAGCCGCGCGGCCAGATTCGTGACGCTGCCGATCGCGGCGTAGTCGAAGCGTCCTTCGAAGCCGATCCGGCCGAGAGTTGCGAAGCCTTGAGCGATGCCCTGCCCAAGGGTGAGGTCGTAGCCTCTG
>DASVEX010000246.1:0-13524 GCA_036380335.1 Propionibacteriaceae bacterium
TCCCAGGCCTGAAGGACATTTCCTTGGCGCTGGCATACGGGCTGTACGCCGGGTTCGCTGTGCTGTCGTTCTTCTTCGTCGCCAGATTCATCGATGAGACCAAGGGCATGCAGCTCGAAGACATGCACACCAAAGTGGCGCCACATTCGGTGCGCCATCCGGAGGCGCATCCGGCGGGGCTCGACTAGACCAATCAGCGTTTGATCGTGCCCTTCGACAAGCTCAGGGCACATCGACTCGCTCTCCAGGGAAGAGCCAGCACAAACCGGGACCGAGGTGGTCACGCCAGGACTCCCAGGAGTGTCCGTCGGGTGACTCTACATAATTGATCTTCATGCCGATGTCCCGGAAGATCGGCAACATGCCGCGATTGGCTTCGACCAGATCCTCATAAGCGCCGCAGGAGAGGAACGCTCGATCTGCCGGGCGTACGGGATGGGCGCGGTAATGATCAATGAAGCGCAGCACTGGATCGAAATCGGCGCCTTCCCCGTGCCGGACGGAGGGATCCGAATAGAGAAACGATCCGGACTGTAGCAGTAGCGATCCGTAGCTGCGCGGGAACCGCACGGCCGTCGACAGGGCTGCAACAGCGCCAAAACTGGTGCCCATCAGACACCGGCCGGCCGCGGTGGCCAGCAATGGAAACCTCTTCTCCAGCTCCGGCAGCAGCTCGCACGTCAGCCATTCGGCATGATCAGGATCGTCCGGATACTCGGTGAGCCGCTCGCCTGGGTAGGTGAACGCAACGATGATCTTGGCTAGCCTGCCGTCGTCGATCAGGTTGTCAAGAATGATCTTCATCGAGGCATATCCCAGATAGTCACCGCCGTCATGGACAACAAGCAGGGGATAGCGCTCTGACGTGTCGAGGCCGGCTGGTTGATACAGGGTGATGCGATTGTCGCGGGCTTGGGTCCGACTACGTAATTGAAGCTCGGTCAGTGTGCCGCGCGGGGTGTCCACGTGGACGGTGGCCCAGTCGGGCAAGGCATAGCCGGGTCCGTAACACACCGAGCAGTCCCCCACCGGGCTGCGCGACAGCCGCGGGTTGTCAGGATCGTTGAATCGCCACCGCTTGCCGTCGCGCACTATCTCGAACTGATACTCCACTCGCGCTGCCCACTCGAGCTCGATCGTCAGGTACCAGGCGTCGGTGCCGGGGATCTGGCTCAGCTCAAGATCATCCGGCCATGGGTTTATCCGGTGACGCAGGTGGACCGAGTCCGCTGCAGCACGCGTCGCGAATGTGCAGCGATTGCCCTCCACCACGGGCAGGGCGTAGTCAGCAAAGAAGGTCGCGACGGCGACCTCCCGTTCCCGTTCATCCTGCAGCGCAGCGACTGTGCAACGCAGCTGGTCGATTGCCAGAACGTACTCGCCGGTCACCGGGCGACTCTATCCACAGTCGATTTGGAGATCGCGTGCTGAGAGAAGTCGAAACCCGTACGCCGAGACCCTAGCGAGCCAGGCTGGCGATACGCTCGCCTTCGCGACAACTCGAATCCGGGTCAATTTGAGGAGACATCATGGCCAACTACCAGGCCACCCCGCAGCCAGCAGCTGCCGATCCCGGCAATACCCTCGGCCTCGTTGGCCTGATCTTGGCGATCATTCCGTGCACGTCGACCATCGGGCTGGTGCTGAGCATCGTGGCATTCATCATTTCGCGGCGTGCCGGCTTCCAAAACAGCAAGGCCCTTGCGGGCATCATCATCGGAATTGTCTGGATCGGGCTCAGCATCATCGCCCAGCTGACTGGCTTCCTCACCAGCATGATGCAGAACTTGTTCTGACCTGGTTCGCTCAATCCGGGCACGTACGCTGCTGGACATGACCGCCGAATCCCTGCCAGTACGTCGCGGGCGCATCCGCTTTCCCGACATCAGCTCGCGGGCGTATGAGCACCCAGCCGACCGCGGTGCCCTCGTGGCGCTGCGATCCATTCCTGGTTTCGACTCGGTCCTGAAGGCACTCTCTTCGGCCATCGGCGAGCGCAGCATTCGGTTGCTCTACCTGTCCTCTGCGACACGCGTTTCGCCGCGGCAGTATCCGACCATCCACCAGATGCTGAACGAGTGCGCAGCGACCCTCGACCTGCAGCCCGTCCCGGAGATGTTCATCGAGCAAGATCCGAACCCGTCTGCGATGGCGATCGGCCTGGACAAGCCGATCATCGTGATCAGCACCGGAATGCTGCAGCTCACCGATGACGAGGGGCTGCGGTTCATCATCGGGCACGAAGTGGGGCATGTCCTTTCCGGGCACGCGGTTTATCGCACGATGCTGCTGTCGTTGATCAATCTCGCTGCGTCCGTGCAATGGCTGCCGATCGGCGCTTGGGGCATCCGAGCGATCATCCTTGGCCTGAACGAGTGGTTTCGAAAATCCGAGCTGTCCTGTGATCGGGCCGGGCTGCTGTGCTCTCAGGATCCGAGCGCCGCATTGCGAGTCCACGCAAGTTTGGCCGGCGCGCGGAACCCCAACGATATGGATGTGGCCGGCTTTCTGGATCAGGCCGAGGAATACGAAACCAGGGGCGACGTACGCGACAGTCTGCTGAAGCTCTTGCAGCTCAGCGGCCGCAGCCACCCGCTGGCGGCACTGCGGGCGGCCGAGCTGCAGAAGTGGGCGGCTGGTCCGCAGTACGCCGAGATTCTTGCCGGGAACTACCCGCGCCGGTCCGACGACAAGGACGCTCCGATGAGCGAGGAGGCCAAGGCCGCAGCCAACTCGTACAAGCAGAACTTCACCACCTCCGGTGATCCCCTGTACAAACTGGTGAGCAAGATCGGCTCCGCGGCGGGGACCGCCGGCGGATCAGCGGCAAATCGGATGCGCGACTGGTGGCGTGGCAGTCAGGACCTAGGGTCGAACTCGTGAGTTTGCAGGTAGGTGGCCACGGCGACCAAGTTGATCCCATCGCCGAGGCGGCGGCTCGCGGCGCAACCTTGGCACAGTTCTTCCTCGGCGACCCGCAGGCGTGGAAGGGCCCCGAGATCAGGTACGCAGGCGGCGCGGCTGCACTCAAAGCTGCGGCCGCAGAGGCTGGCATCACGCTCTACGTGCACGCGCCGTACGTGTTGAATGTGGCGACTACCAACAATCGCATCCGCATCCCCAGCCGCAAGTTCCTGCAGCAGTATCTGGACGCGGCGGCCGAGGTTGGCGCGGCCGGCGTCATCGTTCATGGCGGGCATGTGTTGAAGAACGATGATCCCGCGATCGGCTTTGACAATTGGCGCAAGTGCATCGACGGCTTGACGATGCCGGTGCCCCTGCTGATTGAGAACACCGCGGGCGGAGACAATGCCATGGCCCGCCGTCTGGAACGCATCGAGCGATTATGGGATTCAGTCGGGCATGCCAAGGGCGGTGACACCGTCGGATTCTGCCTTGACACCTGCCACGCGCACGCCGGCGGTGAGGAACTGGTCGGTCTGGTCGATCGGGTCAAGGCCATCACCGGGCGTATTGACCTGGTACACGCCAATGACTCCCGGGACGCCTTCGACTCGGGCGCCGATCGGCACGCCAACTTCGGCGACGGCGAAGTCGGCACCGACGCTCTTGCGGAGGTTGTACGGATGGCCGCGGTCCCGGTCGTCGTAGAGACGCCCGGCGGTCGGGAAGGTCAGGGCTCCGATATCGCCTGGCTCAAGGAAAACGTCTAACGACCGACGCGCTGTTGTCCTTTCTCCGCACAGAGCCACGAATGTCCTCACTTTTGGCCAAACGAGGCTGCATATGTGGCCTTGTGCGGAGAAACGGGCTGAGGCTTAGGTGAACTGTTGATTAAGTGGTGCTGCGTGCGACCTGCTTGACGCCAACCCAGAGCCCAGCAGCGCAGGTGAGAACCGCTGCCAGTACGGCCCAACCGATCGCTGGGCTGTCGAATGTGCCAGAGAAGAGTGCTCGCTCCGCATCCACGATGTAGGTCAGCGGATTGAACTTGCTCAGCACCTGGATCCATTCCGGCCCGGTCTCGAGTGGCAGCATCATCCCGGACAAGATCAACAGCGGGAACAGCAAGGTCTGCTGCACCGCCCAGAACATCCACTCACGCTTGCGCGATGCGATCGCGAGTGCGTTCGAGAAGGCTCCCAAGCCCACCCCGAAAACACCGAGCAGCAGCAGTCCGGCCAGCACATGTACGGGGTAGAGCTTGAACCCGAATGGGATCGCTACCAATGTCACCAATGCCGCCTGGACCACGAGCGGCGCAAGCTCCTTCAGAGCCTTTCCGATCAAGATCGATGATCTATGCAGCGGAGCCGCCAGCACTCGCTCGTACGAGCCCATCATGATCTCGTAGAGCAGGTTCGAACCAGTCGTGCTCGTTCCGAACAGGCAGATCATCACGATCACTCCAGGCAGGAACCATTGCAGCGGCGAGGCGCCATTGATCGCTGCCGGAGTGACCGAACCCGCCAACAACGGGCCAAAGAGCCCAAGAAAGACCAATGGCTGGACCAGCGAGAAGATCATGGAGAAGGGATCACGGAGGACCAGCGACATCTCCCGCTGGAAGACATTCCGCGTATCGGCAACCAACGTGGTCATGCGGCCACCTCACTTTCCGCCTCCTCGCGCAGACTTCGGCCGGTGAGACTCAAGAAAACATCGTCAAGAGTCGGCACCCGAACATCGGCCGCTCGTACGTCGACGCCAGCATGATCGAGTTCGCGGAGCAGCCATGGCAGCGTGCGGGTGCCTTGATCAAATCGTCCGGCAATGGTGACTTCCCGCGATCCGTTCGTTGTTGTCAGCTCTCTGCCCCGACCGGCAACAACAGCCGATGCGGCCGCCGCAGAAGCGCCATCGACCGTGATTGCGATCCGGTCGCCGGCCAGAGTCGCCTTGAGATTGGCTGCCGTGTCGTTTGCGATGATCTGCCCGTGATCGATGACCAGCACGCGCTCGGCGTACGCATCGGCTTCCTCGAGGTAGTGGGTCGTCAGCACGATGGTGGTCTCCCGCTGTTCGCGTAATCGCTCGATGTGCTCCCAGAGGTTCGCCCGGTTGTGCGGATCCATCCCCGTGGAGGGCTCATCGAGGAAGATCAACCCGGGGCTGTGCATCAGACCAAGTGCAATGTCGAGGCGGCGACGCTGGCCGCCGGACAGCGTGCTGACCTTGCGTTTCTCCAGGGAGGTGAGGTCGAGGCTTTTCGTCAGCTCCCGCGCCCGCGCAAGGGAGTCCGAGGAGTTCATGCCATAGAACCGGCCTTGCATGACCAGCTCGTCCATCACCCGGAAGCTGTGGCCGGCGCCGTCGCCTTGGCCGATGTAGCCGATCCGCGACCGCACCAGAGCGGGCTCAGTCGTGATGTTTGCCCCCGCCACCCACGCCGTGCCTGAGGTTGGTGGCAGCAGGGTGGTCAGCATGCGCAGCGTCGTCGACTTTCCCGCACCGTTCGGGCCCAGGAAGGCAACGAGCTCCCCAGCGGCGACGTCGATATCCACGCCTTTCACCGCTTCGATGGTTTCCTTCTTGCTGACAAAATGCCTGGTCAGCTTCTCGGTGTGAATCACTCCCGCGTCGCTCACTCCGTTGTTGCTCACTGGTGGATGGATCATCCGTGCCCTTCCTGTTTTCGGGACGTTCGCGCATCGCGCTGGGAATCCGCCTACTTCGTCGTCACTCGCAGACGAAACGCGTGTCTGCTCGTTCCTTGTGTATTGCTCGCTCCGCTCGCTGAGACTGGCGCTTAGTAGCCGCTGCCTTCCTCACTCCCTCGCAGACGAAAGACGTGTCTGCTCGCTCAATCGTCCAGGACAGCGGCGCGCCAGCCTGGCTCAGCACGGCGGCGCGCGATTTGCCGACGCTCACGCCCGCAGCCGAACTCCGTACGCCGTACTGGATTGGCAATAGCATACACTGTACGGAATTAAGACCATCACATGCCACTGACAATTTTCAGCTGGGACACCTAGGCAGGAGACGCGACGGTGACTGAGCCGGCGACGCAGCATGGCAGGTCCATTGACGACCGCGCAGACATTCAGCCGGGCACGCCTGAGGGTCGCCGCGCAGTGGATTTGCTGTGGGCGCCCACGCAGCAGCACTCCATCCGTGGCCCCAAGCCCCGCACCAGCCTTGCTGAGGTGGTCGCAGCCGGAGTGGCGATCGCTGACGCGGAGGGTTTGGCGGCGCTGTCCATCCGTAAGGTTGCGAGCCGTCTCGGAATCGGCGCAATGTCGATCTACACCTACGTGCCCGGTCGCTCCGAGTTGGTCGAGCTGATGATCGATGACGTCTACGGAGAGCACGCCATCCCAGACGCCGCGCTGCCGTGGCGGCAACGAGTCGAACAATGGGCTCGAGAAACCTGGCGAATTTATGTCCAGCATCCCTGGCTGCTCGACTACAACATGGCTCGGCTGCCGATCGGGCCGCATGTCCTCGATGTTTCGGAGTCCTTGTACGCCGCACTGCTCGCGGCCGGGTTCATCGGAGCGGAGAACGTTGCGATCACCAACCTCATTCAGTGGCAGCTGCTTGGCGCCGCGCGTTCCATGATCAGCGACGCCGATGAGGCGCGGCACACCGGCGTGTCTGCCGAGGCCTACTGGGATTCCCGCGCCAGCTTCTGGGACACCTACTTCGACTGGGACCGGTATCCCACCATGGCGGCGATCTGGGAGGCCGGCGGTTTCGACGATCCAGTCGGTTGGGACTTCGAGCGCATGCTGAACCGGCTGCTCACTGGCATCGAAAGATTAGCCGTCCTCACGGAGCATGAAAGTTCAGCGGCTTCGACCGCTCGCCGCGGCCAATAATGCAGCGGAAGAAGTACTCATCTGGCTGCTGCGGACCTAGATACTGGATCTCCCAGTCGAACCGGCGTTCTCCGGATCGCAGCATGGAGTTCGCGACCTCCTTGGTACAGATCCGACGGATTTGCGCATCGGATTCTAGCTGCGATTGCCGGCGGAGCTCATAGGTCATCCGACCAGCAATGAACGTCTGATAGACGTGGGTTTTGTCACAGTCCTGTGAAACGCCGATCCAAAGGACGTCGCCGAACCCGTTCACACCCGACCAGCACTCCGGTCGCGTTGCGCAATAGATGTCCTGGCCCAGCTGCTTTGAACAGTCAATAAATCCCGCCGGCACTTGAATAGGCGTACTCGTGGGACTGGCGGCATTTGAGGTTAGCGACGGCGTCGGCACAGCAGCCGGAGTCTCGGACGAGAAAATGTTCCACAGAACGATTCCTGATATTCCAGCGATGATCACTGCAGCGATCGCCACGGTCAGCAGTCTGCGATGAGCGAACCTGACTGATCTCTCACGTTCAGGCGCAGCCCTCGCCGCCGCGGCGGCCTCGACATGCTGTGGCGCTTCGCTGTTCTCGGAGGTGCCGGACTCCTGCTCCGGCGTGGCTGCTTCAGGCGTCAGCTGTGGCGCCGGTGCGAGCTGAGTGGACAGGCTGAGCGCGGCTAGTTGATCACGGAATTGTGCAGCTGTAGGCCGACTCTCCGGCTGCTCGGCCATTGCGTTCAGCAGCGCATCCATAAACGCCCTGTCGACTCCGGGAATACGCCTGATGGGCACCTTCTGCCGCTTGATCATCTCGGGAAGGCTCAGCATCTCCATCGTTTCCGACCAACGCGGCGGATGACCACTCAAGATCGCATACAAAGTGGCGGCCAGAGAATAGACGTCGGCGTACTCGGTAAGCGGCTGCTTGGCGAAGACCTCCGGCGGCGCGTACGCGGGAGTGATCGCCTCAACGGTCTCGCTCAGCGGCATGTCCGGATCGATCAATGCGGCAAGTCCGAAGTCAGCCAACCCGGCATTGTTGTACGCATCGATCAAGATGTTGGCCGGCTTGACGTCGCGATGCAGTACGCCGAGCAGATGCGCAGCAGCCAACGCATCGGCGATCCGCACGCCCACCTCCCGGACCCGACGCTGGCTCGGTCGCGGATCGGCGGTTATCCACCGGGTCAACGAGCCGCCGGGACAGAGCTCCATGACCAGGAAAGGTCGATCATCAATGAGCAGCCCGGCATCGTGCACCGTGACGATCCCTGGGTGGCCCGACATCCTGCCCGCTGCACCGGCTTCGCGTAGAAAGCGGCGCTGCTCGCCTTCGGTGTCCAGCTTGCGTTCATCAACCTTGACGGCAACGAGCCGGTTCAATGACTCTTGGCGGGCTTCCCACACGATCGCGAAGCCGCCCCTGGCGATGGCGCGCCAATCCGCCATACCGGGGATCTCCGGTGGTACGGGGGCAGCCACGCGACCAAGATAGTTCCGAGACGGGCACCCAGAGGCTTAGGCCACTAGGGGAGTTGGAAGATAACGTCGGATTGTGAGTCGCAGCGTATACATCGCATCTCCTGAAGGCTTCACCGGAAAGTCCGCGGTCGCGCTTGGATTACTCGACGCGCTGACTCGTGAAGTGGACTCGGTCGGGATATTTCGACCGCTCACAACAAGCTCAGGCAGCGATGACGTCGACCTCATTGTTGATCTTCTGGTCAATCAGCCGGGCATCTCGCAAACCTACGAGGAGGCCATCGGCGTCACCTACAACGCTGCGCGCGAGGATGCAGACGAGGCCTTGCATGTCATCGTCGAGCGCTTCGGTCAGCTCAGTGATCGTTTCGACGTGATCTTGGTAGTGGGCTCTGACTACACGGACGTGGCGAGTGGCACGGAGTTGTCATTCAATGCCAAGATCGCGGCCAATCTTGGCTCACCCGTCGTACTCGTGGTGCACGGCCGAGAGCGGACTCCGGAACAGATCCTGGCAGCCGCCGAGAGTGCGATCGCCGAGCTACGAGCAAACCACGTCCACACCGTCGCAGTGATCGCCAATCGTGTTGATCATGATGCTGCCGAGGCGATTCGTACCACGCTCAAGGAGTTGCCCGACGTGGTGACTGCGGCCATCCCGGAAAGTCCCCTGCTGTCGGCGCCCACCTTCCGAGCGCTTGCCGAGGCTGCTGAGGCTCAGCTCGTGCTCGGAAGCCAGAGTTGGATGGATCGCGAAGCTCTGGGCGTGATCGTCGCAGCGATGAGCCTGCCGCACGTCTTGGATCGACTGATCGCTGATGCTGCGGTGATCGCACCCAGTGACCGTACTGACCTGATCCCTGGTCTGATGCTTGCCCACCAATCGGGCACGTTCCCGCCGTTGGCCGGGATCTTGCTGACCGGCGGATATCAGCTTCCCGACAGCATCCGGCGGCTCGCCGAAGGTGTTCAGCAGGACTTACCGATCGCGCTCACAGATCTTGGTACCTTTACGACCGCCGAGCGGCTGATGCGGGTCCGGGGCCCGATCACCAAGGACTCGAGTCGCAAGATCGAGACCGCGCATCGGGCGTTCGCCGAACAAGTTGATCAAGCAGCTCTCCTCGCCGCGGTCGATGTCTCGGCTTCCGATGTCCGTACCCCACTGATGTTCGAGTACCAGCTCACGGAGCGAGCGCGCGCGGATCGGCAGCGGATCGTCTTGCCGGAAAGCGAGGATGATCGAATTCTGGAAGCTGCGGCGATCCTGCTGCGCCGCGGGGTAGCGGACTTGATCTTGCTCGGCGAGGAGACGAAGGTGCGAGCCCGAGCCTCGGTTCTCGGACTTGATCTTGATGAGGCCACGATCGTGTCGCCGTTGGAGACCGAGCTGGTGGAGAAGTTTGCGGCCGCGTACGCCGAAGCCCGGGCGCACAAGGGCATGACAGTGGAGCGCGCTCGGGACATCGTCACCGACATCTCCTACTTCGGCACGATGATGGTCCATCTGGGTCTTGCGGACGGCATGGTGTCGGGTGCGGTGAACACAACTGCGCACACCATTCGGCCGGCGTTGGAGTTCGTCAAGACCAAACCTGGGGTAAGCACGGTTTCGAGCGTGTTCTTGATGTGTCTGGCCGATCGGGTGCTGGTCTATGGCGATTGCGCGGTCATTCCTGAGCCGACGACAGAACAGCTCGCCGACATTGCGATGTCATCGGCTGACACGGCGCGGCAATTTGGCATCGACCCGCGGGTGGCGATGCTGTCGTACTCGACAGGCACGTCCGGCTCGGGAGCCGAGGTGGAAAAGGTGCGGGCCGCAACGGCGCTGGTCGCCGAGCGTGCTCCGCATCTGCTGCTCGAGGGTCCGATCCAGTACGACGCGGCAGTCGATCCGGAAGTGGCGCGGACGAAGCTGCCGAACTCAGCAGTCGCGGGGCGTGCAACGGTGTTCATCTTCCCGGATCTGAACACCGGCAATAACACCTACAAGGCGGTGCAGCGCAGTGCCCATGCCATCGCGATCGGTCCTGTGCTGCAGGGATTGCGCAAGCCGGTCAATGATTTGTCGCGGGGAGCGCTGGTGTCCGACATTGTGAACACCGTGGCGATCACAGCTGTGCAGGCACAGGCCATCAATCAACAGCAGCCAACGGGGAGCTCAGCATGAACGAGATGCCTGTCCTAGTCCTGAATGCCGGCTCCTCCTCGCTCAAGTACCAGCTCGTGGTGCCGGAAACGGCCGAGGTGCAGGCCAAGGGTGTCATCGAGCGGATCGGTGAGCCGGGTAGCCCAACTGCCGATCATGCAGAGGCCATGCAGACCATGCAGAAAGATCTTGCTGCTGAGGGTGTTGATCTTGATGCCGTGGGGCTGCGGGGCGTCGGACACCGAGTCGTGCATGGCGGGCCCGACTTCTCCGATCCCACGATCATCGATGACGACGTGCTGAATGAGATCAAGGATCTGATTCCGCTCGCCCCACTTCACAATCCTGGCGCCGTGTCGGGCATTGAGGCTGCGCGGGCGGAGTTCGACGTGCCGCACGTTGCGATCTTCGATACCGCCTTCTTCAGCACCTTGCCCGCGGCGGCCGCGACGTACGCGATTCCTCGTGATCTTGCTCGGACGTATCGGATCCGGCGCTATGGCTTTCATGGCACCTCACATCACTATGTCTCGCAGGCAGCTGCAGAGCTGGTTGGGCGCGATCTTGGTGAGCTGAATCAGATCGTGCTGCATCTCGGGAACGGCTGCTCGGCATCGGCGGTACGCGGTGGGGTGGCGGTCGAGACCTCGATGGGACTGACTCCGCTGCAAGGCCTGGTGATGGGTACCCGCTCAGGTGACGTCGATCCGGGTCTGCACACCTTCCTGCACAACGAGCTCGGGATGACCATTGCCGAGATCGACACGCTGTTGAACAAGCAGTCCGGCCTCAAAGGCATGGCCGGCGTCAATGACTTCCGCGAGCTGGAGGAGCGGCGGGGTGCGGGCGACGAGGCGGCTCAGCTGGCGTTCGAGGTATACGTCCATCGGCTCAAGCACTACCTCGGCGCGTACTCGATCCTCCTCGGCCGGCTCGATCTGCTCAGCTTCACGGCTGGCGTCGGGGAGAACAACCCGGCGCTGCGAGCCGCGGTGGTGGACGAACTCGAGGGCCTCGGATTCTTGGTGGATCCGGAGCTGAACGCCGTACGTTCCAACCAAGCGCGGGTGATCTCGCCCGCCGGCGCACCGATCACCATCGCGGTGGTCCCCACCAACGAGGAGCTGGCGATCGCCCGACAGACCGCCTCGCTGCTGGAATCCCGCTCCGACTGAGGTACGGGTCACCCCACAGTCCGGAGGCCTGTTGTCAGAAACGCACGTGCACATCCCGTCCTTACGCGATACACACGTTGCAACGCGTGTATCGCGCGTGCACGGAATGTGCACGTGCGTTTCTGACAGAGGGCTGCGGCATAGGGTGAGTCAATGGCTACAGCGTTGATCACCGGGGGTACGTCAGGCATTGGCGCGGCGTTCGCGCGAACGCTCGCGGCGCGTGGCGACGATCTCGTGCTGGTGGCGCGAAACGGTGATCGGTTGTCCAACATGGCGACCGAATTGAAGGAACGTTACGCGGTCAGTGTGGAGACGATCGTCGCGGACCTGGGCGTACGCAGTGACGTGATCAGGGTCGCCGAGCGCCTGACCAGCCCCGAGCAACCGATCGACATGCTGATCAACAACGCCGGCTTCGGAATCGGGAGGAAGCTGACCGACCCCGACACGACCCCGCATGAACACGCCATCGATGTCATGATCACCGCAGTGTTGATACTCGGCGCTGCGGCCGGACGCACCATGCGTGAGCGTGGCAGCGGCACGATCATCAACGTGTCCAGCACCGCGGGCTATGTGGCCATGGGCAGCTATTCGGCGATCAAGACCTGGGTCACCGCGTACACCGAAAGCCTGGCCAACGAGTTGTACGGCACCGGAGTCATGGTTACGGCGCTGTGTCCTGGTTGGGTGCGCACCGAGTTCCACCAGCGGGCCGACATCAACATCAGCGCCATTCCGTCCGCTCTCTGGTTGGACGCAGGCCGGCTGGTCGCCGACTGCCTGCAGGATGCCGCCGCCGGCAAGGTGATTTCCATCCCGTCCAAGCGCTACAAGATCCTCATGACGATCTGCGAGCATCTGCCCCACAGCGCGGTTCGGGCGGTCTCCCGCAGGATGACGTCCAGCCGCCACTAGCCTCTCGAGCTCCCATGATCAGAGCGTTCCCGGAGAACGCCAACTCTTGACAGGAAACCATTTGGTTTCCTATTCTGGTTGCTATGGAACCAGTGTTTCGAGCGCTTGCCGATCCGACTCGGCGAGCCCTTCTCGACACACTGTTCGAGCAGGACGGCCAGACCCTGGTAGCTCTTACAGCCGGCCACGACATGACGCGAATCGCCGTCGCGAAGCATCTTCGACTGCTCGAGGACGCCGGGCTCGTGGTGAGCCGGCGCCGCGGTCGGGAAAAGTTGCACTTCCTCAACACCGTCCCCATCCGTCTCATCCATGACCGGTGGGTGAGCAAATACACAAAGCCGTGGGTTGCCGGTCTGGCCAGCCTCAAGTCTGAACTGGAGCACCCCATGGAGAAGATCTTCGAGATCTACATCCGTACGACGCCGCAGCGATTGTGGGAAGCGATAACAAACCCGGAGATCCGCGCCAAATACCACTTCGGTGCCGGCGCCGAGTCCGACTGGACCCCTGGCTCGCGCTACACCTTGACGCACCCGGGTAGCGACACTTCCCTTGCCGAGGGCGAGAACCTCGTCATCGACCCACCGCACCGACTCGTGCAAACCATGCACACGTTGTGGAGCGAGGAGGCTGAGCGTGAGGGCACCTCACGGGTGACCTGGGAGATCGAACCCATCGGAGATTCGTGCCGGCTGACGGTTACTCATGACCAGCTGAGCGCCAACGCTCCGCCGGAACTATACGGCGGCTGGCCGATGATCCTCTCTGGCTTGAAGACCTGGCTGGAAACCGGCCAGACCCTCACTACACCGGGCTCGCTGATGTACGGGTCCGGGTAACTAACCCCCAAACTCTGAACATCCCAATCGACAGGAGATCCACCATGCCCGCGACCACCATCACCGACGTACGAACGATCGGGATCAACGTCAGGAATCAAGACGAAGCGCTTGCCTTTTTCGTCGACACACTCGGCTTCGAGAAGCGGCTCGACGCACCGATCAGCCCCACCATGCGATGGGT